>NZ_BJWY01000048.1 GCF_007990715.1 Nocardia seriolae NBRC 15557
CGAGTAGTAAGGTGCGGCAAGCAAACAGTCGCCGGAGGCGGGTAACTTCGGCGTCGAGAGGGGTAGTCAGTGCAGTTGACCACGAGCCCGGGGGACCAGGGGAGTCCACCGTCGGCGTCACGGATGAATGCGGCCGTGGATTGGGCCAAGGGGTACTGGCAAGATCATCCGAAACGGTCGCTGGAAACCGGCGGCCGGATGATGACCATGGGTGTGTCCGCGGTCGCCGAGCTTTTCATCGCGATCTTTCGCCGCCGCTTCCCTTTCGGTGAGTTCATCAGGCAGTGCGCCTTCATGGCCAATGTCGCCGCCGCGCCCACGCTGCTGGTCGCGATTCCGATCGGCGTGATCGTCTCCATCCAGGTCGGCTCGGTCGCCGGTCAGGTCGGCGCCACCTCGTTCATCGGCGCGGCCAATGGCCTCGGCATCATTCAGCAGGGCGCGCCCCTGGTCACCGCGCTGATGATCGCGGGCGCGGTCGGTTCCGCCATCTGCGCCGATCTCGGCTCCCGCACCATTCGCGAGGAGATCGACGCCATGAAGGTGATGGGCGTGGATCCCATGCGCCGCCTGGTGGCCCCGCGTCTGGGCGCAGCCATGCTGGTGTCCGTACTGCTGTGCGGCTTCGTGGTTTTCGTCGGCTTCCTGACCGGCTACATCTTCAATATCTTCGTCCAGAACGGCGCTCCGGGCTCCTACATCGGAACCTTCGCGTCCTTCGCGATCACCACCGATCTGGTTGTGGCGCTGCTCAAGTCGCTGATCTACGGCCTGCTCGCGGCGATCATCGCCTGCGATGCCGGGCTCAATGCCAAGGGCGGCCCGGGTGGTGTGGCCAACGCGGTGAACACCGCCGTGGTGATGTCGGCCGTCATGCTCTTCGGCGTCAATCTGATCATCACGCAGCTGTACAACTCCCTGTTCCCGCCCCAGGTGGTCTGAGCCGTGTCAGCAACTTATGTACCGCCGCTGCTGCGGCCGCTTCGACGGATCAAGGGTGCGGCGGGTGCGCCGCGCGACTGGCTGGCCCGCATCGGCCACCAGGTCTTCTTCTTCCTGCGTTCGCTCGGCTCCATGCCGCTGGCATTGAAGCAGTACCCCAAGGAAGTCTGGCGGCTGCTGTCCGACGTCACCTGGGGCAACGGCAATCTCGTGGTCGGTGGCGGCACCATCGGCGTGGTGCTGATCCTGTCGGCGTTCGGCGGCATGACCGTCGCCATCCAGGGCTACACCTCGCTGAACCTGCTCGGCCTGAGCCCGTTGACGGGTGCGATCTCCGCGTTCGCGACCACCCGTGAGCTCGGCCCGCTGCTCGCGACCGTCGCCTTCGCCGCACAGGCCGGCTGCCGTTTCACCGCGCAGCTGGGCGCCATGCGCATCTCCGAGGAGGTCGACGCGCTGGAATCGGTTGCCATCCGGCCGCTTCCGTATCTGGTCAGCACCCGCATGATCGCGGCCATGATCGCCATCGTGCCGCTGTACTGCCTGGCGCTGCCGCTGGCGTACATCTCCTGCTCGCTGACCGTGGCATTGGTGGGCGGCACCGCGACGGGCACCTTCCAGCACTACTTCTATCAGTTCCTGATTCCCCACGATGTGCTGTACTCACTGCTGAAGGCGATCCTCTTCGTCGCGATCACCACGTTCATCCAGTGCTACTACGGGTTTTTCGCGTCCGGCGGCCCGGAGGGCGTGGGTGTGGCGGCCGGTCGCGCGATCAAGCTCTGCATCATCGCGGTCGTCTTCGCCGACCTGTTCATGACCTTGGCGATCTGGGGCGTCCACCCCGGCATCCGGATCTCGGGATAGGGGGCGTACACGATGCTTATCGATCCGAGTGGGCGCGGACCGACGATGCGGCAATTGCTCATCGCCGGGGTCTGCGGCCTCACCGTCATCGCCGTCGTGCTGGGCTTCCTGTTCGCCCGCTACCGCGGCTACTTCGTCGAAAAGGTCAATGTCACCGCGAATCTCACCACCACCGGTGACGGCCTGCCCGCCAACGCGGACGTGAAGTTCCGCGGCGTGCTGGTCGGCGCGGTCAAGGATGTGTCCGTGGCGGCCAAGGGAACCAAGCAGGAGGTGCACATCGAGATGAAACCCGAGTACACCGACGGCATCCCGGCCAATGTCACCGCGCGCGTGGTGCCCTCCAACCTGTTCGCCGTCACCTCCGTCGAACTCGTCTATCCGGAGAACGGCGCCGATTCCACGCATCTGAAGGAGGGTTCGCAGATCGCCGAGGACACCTCGAAGGGCACCATCGCCCTGCAGGACACCCTCACCAAGGTCCGCGACATTCTCGGCAAGATCGATCCGGTGCCGTTCGGGCGGGTGCTGGGCACGCTGTCCTACGCCCTGGACGGCAGCGGCCGGATGCCCGGTTCCAGCATCGAGCGCATCGACCGCTGGCTCGAGCAGGTGCGCGGCTCGGTGCCGGATGTCGGTGGTTTCCTCGACGACCTGTCGTCCTCGATGCACGCGCTCAATCAGTCCGCGCCCGAACTCATGGGTGTGCTGAAGGATTCGGTCGAGACGGCCAAGACCATCTCCGACCGCCGTGCCGAGTTGACCGCGCTGCTGGCCGGCACCTCGAGCACCATCGACAAGGTGAACGGGCTCTTCGCCCGCAACCCCAATGTCGGAAAGGACGTCACCACCGGCACCAGCACCCTGTTCGGCGCGCTGTCGGACAACCCGGACGCCATTCCGCTGTCCATCGCCAACCTCAACGATTCGGTCCGCAAGCTCAGCGGCGCCTTCGGCTGGGGTCCGCAGCAGCAGATGAAGTGGAACGTGGGCATCACGTTCACCCCGTACAAGCCCTACACCCGCGACGACTGCCCGCGCTACGGCGAGCTGGCCGCGCCCAGCTGCGGCACCGCGCCGCTCACCTCGGATCCGGGCACGCTGCCGGAGTCCATGCGGCCCAGGGCCATCGACGCGGCCAAGGATCTGCCGTTGATGGGGACCCCGCCGCCGGGCTTCCCGCTCATCCCCGGCGTGACCGTCATCGGTACGCCCGAGGGCGCGCCGAAGGCCGACACCCAGCAGCCGGGCACCGACCCGCTCGCGGGTACGCCGCTGCAGGGCATGTTCCCGAATCTGCAACTCCCGGCCGCCCCGGCGAGCCAGCCGAATTCGGCTCCGGCCGGCAAGGACTCGGCACCGACCGGCAAGGACATCGCCTTCACCGGTGACGACGCCATCACCGCCCTGCTGGGCCGGCGTCCGACCGCGGCCGAATACCTGCTGCTGAGTCCGATTCTGAAGGGTGCGACCGTGCAATTGAGTCAGAGCGGGGGCGGCCGATGAGCATTCGCAAACCGCTGATCGGCTTCGGCATCTTCGCCATCGTGTCGATCCTGGTGACCGCGGTCATCTGGAACACGCTGGCGCGCACCGTGAAGGGCGATACCAACACCTACTCCGCCACCTTCACCGATGTGCTCGGCCTGCGCGAGGGCGATGACGTCCGCATGGCCGGGGTGCGCGTCGGCAAGGTCGAGAAGATCGACCTGGACAAGAAGAACCAGGCCGCGGTGACCTTCATCGTGCAGCGCGACCAGACGATCTACGGCGACACCAAGGCGCTGGTCCGCTACCAGAACCTGATCGGGCAGCGCTACCTCGCGCTGGCCGAGCCGTCCAAGGACAAGCCGCACACCGGCGAGCACGTGGCGCTGAAGAACAACGGCTCGATTCCGCTGGAGCGCACCGAACCGTCGTTCGACGTCTCGGGTCTGCTCAACGGTTTCCAGCCGCTGTTCCAGGTGCTGCAGCCCGAGCAGGTGAACAACCTGTCCAATACCCTCATCCAGGCCCTGCAGGGTGACGGAGTGTCGTTGAGCGCGTTCATCACCCAGGCCGCCGCGGTGGCCTCGGACTTCGAACGCCGCGACGGCATCCTCTCCGACGTCATCTCCAACCTGTCGGGTGTGATGTCGGGCCTGGCCAAGCGCGGTGACGAGTTGGAGACGCTGGTGACCCAGACCCGCTCCCTGATCGGCGGCCTGTACGCGCAGGGTCAGTCGTTGCAGGCGTCCACGGTCCAGATCGCCGATGCCACAACGGCTCTGGTCGGCATGTTCGGTCAGATCCAGCCCAAGCTGGTGGCCGCGCAGGACTCCACCCAGTTGGCGCTGGCGCTGCTGCTGGCCAATGGCGCCAAGCTGGACCAGGCGGCGGTGGACCTGCCCGCGATTCTGGCCAATGTCGGCAAGTTCACCCAGAACGGCGCCTACGCCAACGCCTACATGTGCAGCCTCGACGTATCGCTCTACGGTGTCCTCTTCCCGCGCGGTCTGTTCTCGCAGATCGGCGGCAACTCCCACTCGGCGGTGTGCCGGCCATGATGTCGAAACTCAAGTCCCGTTTCCACGCCAATCGCAACTTCTGGCTCGGCGTGCTCGGCGTGGCGCTGATCGCCGCGCTGCTGCTCGGCTCGACCGCCTACAAGCAGATCGGCATCGGGCAGCAGAGCATCAAGGCCGAATTCGTGCAGACGGCCGGCATCAAGACCGGTGACAAGGTGGACGTCGCCGGCGTCAATGTCGGCACGGTCTCGGCCGCGGAGCTCGAGGGTGACCACGTGCTGATCACCCTGAACGTCAAGAAGGACGTGAAGCTCGGCCCGGACGCCAAGGCGTCGATCAAGATGGCGACCCTGCTGGGCGCGCGCTACGTCGACCTGACGCCCGGTGACGGATCCGGGCTGAAGGGCAATCGAATCCCCAAGTCCAACACGGTGGTTCCCTACAACCTGGCCGACGTGGTGCAGGAGGGCACGCCCAAGTTCGAGGAGCTCGACACCAAGAAGCTGGCGGAATCGCTCGACCTGATCAACCAGCAGATGGGCGACACCCCGCAGATGACGGTGCAGGCGCTCGATTCCATCGGCGCGCTGGCCAAGACCATGAACAACCGCAAGGACCAGGTCGACCAGCTGCTCAAGGATCTGGACCGGGTCACCAGGATCCTCGGTGACAACCGCAACAGCCTGCTGCTGGTGATCACCCAGGGCCAGGCCATCGCCAACCGGGTGATGGAGCGCCAGGGCCTGCTCAAGAGCCTGCTGGACAATATCGCCACGCTCAGCGGTCAGCTGCAGCAGATCGGCGCGGCCAACGACAACAAGTTCGGGCCGACTCTGCAGCAGCTCAACACCATGGCCGACGGCCTGCAGAAGAACAAGGAAAACCTGGATCGGCTGCTGTCGATCATGCCGCCGTCGATCCGGCAGTTCAACAATGCCTTCGGCAACGGCAATTACGGTGAGGTCGCGCTGCCCTGGCTGTTCCCGGACAACTGGTTGTGCTTCGCGCAGGTGAACGAGGGGTGCCACCAATGACATTGAATGTCGCAGTAGAGAAGAAGCGCCTGCTCGGCCGAATCGCCAAGGCCGCCATGATCGGCGCCGTGGGCCTCGCCGTCGGCTCCTGCTCCATCGTGCCGCTGGGGGTGAAGGACGCGGCCGGGCAGACCCAGCACTTCACCGCGGACTTCCTCAATATCGCCGGCATGTTCGAGGGCAACCCGATCACCGTGCTCGGGCTCGAGGTGGGCAAGGTCGACAAGATCGTGCCCAAGGGCCAGTACGTCGAGGTCCACATGACCGTGGACAAGGGCGTGCAGATCCCGAAGAACGTTCAGGCCGCGCTGGTTTCACCGTCCATCGTGACCGACCGGCACATCGAGCTCACCCCGCGCTACACCGGCGGTGACACCCTGGCCGACGGCGCGCACCTGACCACCCAGCAGACCAAGACACCGGTCGAGCTGGACACGATGATCAAGACCATCGACAGCGTCGCGGCCGCCCTGAAGCCCGATGCGGTGAACCCGGACGGCAAGGGCATCGGTCCGCTGTCGGGTCGCGTGCTGTACCCGATGATGAACGGCAACGGCGAGAAGATGCGCGATGTGCTCAACTCGCTGTCCGGCGCGCTGAAGACCGGCGTCGACAACAAGGACGCCATCTCCACCATCATCATCAAGCTCAACGAGCTGACCAGCATGCTCGCCGACAATGACGATTCGGTGCGCGGCTTCAGCAACAAGATCACCCAGATGACCACGCTGCTGTCCGACCAGGCCCCGGGCCTGCAGGCCACGCTGGATCAGCTGAATGCCTTCCTGGCCAACACCAGTGGAGCGTTCTCGCAGTACTCCGATCAGCTCAACGGCACCCTGACCGGGCTCACCGCGGTCACCCAGCAGCTGCGCGACAATGCGGCCGGGGTGACCGAGATCGTCGACGTGGCGCCGCTGCTCATGCAGAACCTGGACAAGTCGGTGAACCGGCAGAACAACTTCATCCGCCTGCACGGGCTGATCGGCACCTCGCTGTCGGGTGAGATCGTCAGCCTGTTCTGCGAGCGCATCCAGATGAAGTCGGACGGCTGCCGCACCGGCAAGATGGAAGATTTCGGACCCGCCTTCGGGCTGATGGCGGCGGTGCTGGGGATGACGAAATGAGTAATCGCCTACTGCGGGAACTGCGTTCGGGCCGCACGGCCCGGCGCGCGATCGTCGCCCTCGCGGTCTCCGCGACCGCCGTCGTCGCCTCCGGCTGCGGTGCCACGGTGGAGAGCCTGCCGCTGCCCAAGCCCGGCGCGGGCGGCGAGACCTACACGGTGCACGCGGCTTTCGACAATGCGCTGAACCTGCCCGATCAGGCCAAGGTCAAGATCGGTGGTTCCGACGTCGGCGTGGTCACCAAGATCACCACCAAGGACTTCAAGGCCAATGTGGACCTGGCCATCCGCAAGGACATCGAACTGCCCCAGGGCAGTACGGCCGAACTGCGCCAGGCCACCCCGCTGGGCGACGTCTTCGTGGCGGTGTCCATCCCCAAGGCCGTGCCCGGCGGGGAGCTGATCAAGGACGGCGGGCGACTCGACAAGACCTCGGCCGGCGCCACCGTCGAAGAGCTGCTCATGTCGATCTCGTTGCTGTTCAACGGCGGCGGCATCGCCAACCTGTCCAAGCTGACCGCCGAGATGGACTCCATCGTCGGCGGTCGCGGTGAACAGCTCGGCCACGTCCTGACCCAGCTGACCAGCGTGATGGGCAGTCTCAACAAGAACAGCACGCGCATCGACGGCACACTGGCCGGATTCAGCGCGCTGGCCGACACCATCGAGGCCAACCACCAGCAGCTGGGCCAGGTGGCCGACAACCTGCCCGGCATGATCGGCGCCATCGCCGAGAACAACCAGGCCCTCGGCGATCTGCTCACCAAGGTCTCGACGACCAGTGCGGCCCTGGGCGATTACGCCAACACCACCTCCGACGCGCTGGCCAGCCTGCTCGACAATGTGGCGAAGCTGATGAACGCGCTCGCGCGCACCGATCAGTCGCTCGGGCCCGCACTCGATGCCCTGCACGAGATCCGGCCCAAGGCCGACGCCTCCTTCAAGGGCGACACCCTGGCCGTCGCGGGCACCCTCACCCTGCTCGATATCGGCCTGCTCACCGACCCGGCCAACAGCAAGTTCCCGGATCTCAAGGACCTCAACGACTTCGGGGGCAGCCTGATCCAGGTGCTGCAGATCATCTACGGCCGGGTCAACGGGGGGCACCGATGAACTGGGTGAAGAGCCACAAGAATCTGGTCTCCAATGTCGCGCTGGTGGCCATCCTGCTGATCGGCGCGTCGTACCTGGCGATCAGCGTCATGCGGGTGAACCCGCTGCGCGAAACCTACCGGGTCACGGTCAATCTGGATCGTTCCGGCGGGCTGCAGGAGGGCAATGACGTGACCCTGCGCGGCTACCGCGTCGGCAAGGTCACCGACATCAGGCTGATCGACAATGGCGCGGCCATCGCGGCCACCGCCGAGATCGACAAGAAGTACTCCATTCCCGCCGACACCCTGGTGGCGGTGGGCGCGCTGTCCGGCGCGGGCGAGCAGTACATCGACTTCCGCCCGAACTCCGAGCAGGGCCCGTACCTGCACGGCGGTTCCGTGGTGCAGTACGACCAGGCCAAGGTCAAGACGCCGACCCCGGTGTGGCAGGTGCTCGACAATGCCAGCGTCCTGATCTCGCAGGTCGATCCGGACAAGTTCGGCACCATCCTGACCGAGCTGGACACCGCGCTGTCCGGCGGCCCGGATCAGCTGCGCTCCATGATCGACGCCATCAGCCTGGCCACCACCGGCCTGGACAATCTGCTGCCCCAGACCACCAATCTGCTGAAGAATCTGCAGACCATCGCCGGCACCACCTCGCTGGCGCAGCCGGATCTGGGTACGCTGACGCGTAATTTGGACCTGTTGTTCAATCAGTTCCACAATGCGAATGCCGAGCTCCAGAAGATCCTGGAGCAGGCGCCCGGCCAGATGCGGGACCTCGGCGCGGTGCTCGACCGCACCGCGGACCCGATGACCAGTCTGGCCGCCAATTTCGCGGCCATCACCAAGGCCGCGCAGTTGCGCGCCCCGGCGTTGCGGGCACTGTTCCCGGCGCTGGTGGTGGGTAGCTCCGCGATCGGTGTGCCCGCGCACGACGGCGAGTTCTACACCGTCGTCGACATCTGGCCGCGGTCGTTCTGCGACTACGTCACCAAGAAGGTCCGGCCCGATGTCGCCACCGATGCCACCTTCCCGAAATGGGCGGGCTACTGCCAGAATCCGCCGCAGGATCAGCAGATCCGCGGCTCGGGCAATGCCCCGCGACCGGACGTGCCGAACAATGGCGCGCTCCCGCCCGCCGGCTCGGATCCGAACGAACGGACCCTGCCGCCGATCAAGTGAGTGCCCGGCACGGCTCCGGTGCCCACCGGGCATACTCGCTGACGAAACCTAGACGGTGCGTCCGCAGCGCACCGGGAAAGTGATCGATACATGACGGACGACGCTGCCCAGGACAAGAAAACCGAAGACGATTCCATCGCCGAGGCCGATGCCCAGGGCAGCGCCGAGACCGAGAAGATCGATGCCGTCGAGCATGAGACGGTGAAGATCGACACCGCGAAGGCGGAGAAGCCGGCCGAGGAAGCCGAGAAGCCCGCACCGGCAACCGAATCGGCAGCCACCGGGAAGTCGGCCCTGATGGCCGGGGTCGCGGTGCCGATGGTCGCGCTCATCGCGCTGGGCGTGCTGCTGGTCGCGGCCGTCGCCGCGGCGGCCGGGTTCTTCTGGCAGTCCCACACCCGCGCGAACGAACTCGACGAGCGCACCGCCCCCACCGAGGCGGCCTGCGGGTTCATGCGGGTCTTCGCGGCCTACGACGAGAAGTCCATGCCCGACTTCGCCGAACAGGTGAAGGCGCGGATCACCGACGGCAAGTTCAAGAAGAGCTTCGAGCCCGCGGCCACCGGCTTGCAGGAACTGCTGATCAAGCAGCACGCCAAGGCCACGCTGAACTTCCTGCACTGCGCCTACGAGACCGGCGATGCCGACAAGGCGACCGTCCTGGTGAACGCGCTCCAGACCGCCAGTAACGATCTGCACAGTCAGCCGCTGGTGCTGCCGATCCCGGCCTTCGTCGAACTCGAGAAGAAGGACGGGAAGTGGCTGGTGTCCGACTTCCGCGCGGTCTACGGCGATGACAGCTCCATGGTCCCGGGTGCCGGGAACCCCGGTGGCGACGCCCAGCAGGGTATCCAGTCCTCCGGCCAGCCGACCCCGTCGGGCCAACCGGCTCCGTCCGGTCAGCCCGCACCGACGACCCCGGCGGCTCCCAAGCCGACCAACTGATCTCGGCCGATCCACGAAAAGACCCGCCCCCGGTGTGATCCGGGGGCGGGTCTTTTCCGCTGTTCGCCGCTGTCGCCGACGAAGGCGTCAGAACAGCGTGAGCGCCTCGGGCGCAGTCGTTTTCGCGGCCACCGCCTTGCGGCGCGGGGTTTGGGGCGCGGAATGCGTGGCGGCGGCGACCATCTCGGCGTGCTCGGCCGGCTTGGTGATCGGGAGCGGTTCGGTCTTGGGCTCGGTGATCGGCAGCGGCTCGGTCACCGGGTCCGAGGGAGCCGGAGCCTCCGGCTGTGTGTCAACAGCCTCCGGCTCGGTGGTGAGCCCGGAGGCGGCGGCCTGGCGGGCGGCCTGCCCGGCCAGCCCGTCGGCCTGCTCGTTGAAGTAGTTGCCGACGTGGCCGCGCACCCAGCGGAACCGGACCGGGCCGGGGCGGGTGGCGATGGCGCGGTCGATCTGCTGGATCAACTCGACGTTCTTGACCGCGGCGCCCGTGGAGGTCTTCCAGCCAGTGTTGCGCCAGCCGTTGATCCACTCGGAGGCGCACTTGATGGCGTAGAGCGAATCGCTCTCGATGAGTAGGGGTTCGGGACCCGGATGCGCCCGCACCGCCTCGAGCAGCGCGCGCAACTCCGCGATCTGATTGGTGCCCGAGGGCCCCCCGCCACTGGCCGAGCCGCCCGCGTGATTGACCCAGGCCCAGCCGATCGCGCCGCCCGGATTGCGCAGGCATGATCCGTCGGTGCTCACGATGATCATGCGGCCTACCCTACGCGATCCGGCCGACAAGATCGGTGCCGTGGAATTCCTCTATCTCCCTGCGCAATTGCGACTCCGTTCGGCGGACCGTGGCCTGCACCAATGCGGCGTCCAGCTTGGACAGCAACTTGCCGGTGAGGCCCCGCGGGACCCAGTACTCCGTCTCCGAGGTCAGCACCGCGCGGCCGTAGCCGAGCGGGTCGAAGCGCAGGGTGATGACACAGAAGTTGGAGCACGCCGACGCCGGCTTCCCCGTCCGGCGTCGGCGCAGTGTGTACTCGATGACCGCGTTGCGGCGGTAGTCGGTGATCTCACACTCGATGGTGGGATGCCACAGGCCGACCCGGAGGGTGGCGGCGAAGACGGCTCCGGCACCATGATCGGAGTCCCCGATCGGTTCGAACCCGACCACGCCGAAAGCCCAGTCCGGCACGAACTGATGGTTGTCCGTGTATGTGAACGCGACTTCCACCGGTGCGCCGACATCACTCGCGTACTTGAAATGGCCCATAGGCTGCTCCCTGTCCCACGGCTGCCTTAAAAGTACTACAGCAATCCTATTTATTGAACGAAGTCGTCCAATCGGTCCGCTATGTACTCGGCGATGGGCAGGGCCGAGGTGGCCGCCGGGGACGGGGCATTGAGCACGTGTACGGAGCGCGGCGTGCGCTCGAGCAGGAAATCGTGGGCCAGCGTGCCGTCGCGCAGCACGGCCTGGGCCCGGATGCCGGCCTCGCGCGGCAACAGGTCGGCGACCGTCAGTTCCGGGCAGTAGCGGCGGCACTCGGCCAGATAGCCGCGCTTGAACAGCGAGTTGCGCAGCTCCCGCCAGCCGGTGCGGACATTGGCGGCGGCCACCCGATGAAAACCGCGGAAGCCCAGGATCTCCCGGGCGTCGCGCAGGTTCACGCTGCCCTTGCGATAGCCCTCCCGGGCCAGGCCCAGCACGGCATTGGGCCCGACGGTCAGCTCGCCGTCGATGGTGGGGCTCAGATGCACGCCCAGGAACGGCAATTCGGGATCGGGGATCGGGTAGATCAGGGTCCGCACCAGATTCGCGCGCTCCGGCGGCAAGCGGTAGTACTCGCCGCGGAACGGCACGATGCGCAGCTCGAGGTCCAGGCCCGCCAGCCGGGCCATCCGGTCGGCCTGCAGGCCCGCGCACACCACCAGCCGCCGGGCCTGCCAGCTCCCGGCCGGGCCGGAAATCGTTACCGCTGAGTCTGTTTCGGTCAGGGCGGTGATCTCCGTGTTCAGCGCGATCTCGCCCCCGGCCGTGCGGACATCCGCGGCCAGCGCCCGGGTGACCGAGCCGTAGTCGATGATGCCGGTGCTCGCCACGAACAGCGCCCCGACCCCGGTGATCCGCGGCTCCCGCCGCACCAGCTCGGCGGCGTCCAGCCGTTCCACCTCGACCCCGTTGGTGACCGACCGCTCGTACAGCGCCAGCATCCGCGCCTGCTCGGCGGCATCGGTGGCCACCAGCAGTTTTCCGCATTCCCGGAATGGAATGTCGTGTGCCGCGGCGAATTTCTTGGTCAGCTCCGCGCCGCGCACGCACAGCCGCGCCTTCAGGCTGCCGGGCTCGTAGTAGATGCCCGAGTGGATGACCCCGCTGTTGTGCCCGGTCTGATGCCGGCCCAGGGCCTCGGCCTTCTCGACCAGCAGCAGGCTCGCCGCCGGATGGCGTTCGAGAATGCGGTGCGCGGTGGCCACCCCGACGATGCCGCCGCCGATCACGCAGTAGTCGTACACACCGGGAAGTCTCACACAGCGACGGTGCTCGAGTCTTCCCCGTGCGCCGGAACCTCCGGACTCGCGGCAGCCGGGACCGGATGCCGTGCGATCTGCAGCCCGTAGCGGCCCAGGCCCGGATCCGAGAGGGTCAGCGTGATGTCGCCGTGGCTGTCCACGTCGGTCCGCAGCTGGGTATTGCCCGTCGGATCGGCGGTGATGCCCAGCCGTTCACCCAGCGGCGTGCGCAGCAGCGTATCGGTCAGCGCGGCGAAGACATTGGTATCGACGGTCAGGGTCACCGTGTCGTGCTGGGCCGCGGCCACCTGCGCGCCCAGATAGGTGGCGCCGAGCCGGACCTGCGCGGCGAGCGGCCGCGGCACCTCGTTGGCCGTGGCGGCCCCCGTTCCCGGGGTGCGGGCCGGAATCGGCTGCAGCCCGGTCGATTCCACCGGGTGATTGGTGAAAAACGAAGTCAGGCCCACCTTCTCGGCACCGGACGGGTCGGGTCGGTCGGCACCGGGTTCGATGATGGCCGGGCGGTTGCCGGGCCCGGCGGTGGCGAGCTTGCCCGGCTCGTGTGCCATCTCATTGGCGATATAGGAGCCCGCGGCGACGGTCAGCCCGATGCTGGCCATGCTCGCGGTGACAATGGCGCTGTAGCGGAACGCCTGGGCCGTGCGCCGGGTCGACCGGGCGGCCTGGGCCGCGAGTTCATGCGACATGACTGGTGCGTCCTTTCCCTCTCCCCTGGTCCCCCTGCGTCTGAACGACGCAGCGACCCGCACCATTGAAAGTCGTACGCCCGTCCAGGTTACGGGGCGAAGGTAACCTCCGGTAAACCGACTCTCCATTGAGAGCAGGATCACAGCATGGAAAGGTTGGACATCAACAGGTTTTCCCCGGCGAAAGGCTGGGTAAAAACTCTGTAGCGGCGAGCGCCAACTCGACTGCCATCGAAGAGACCTCCGGCCAACGGCGTCCGGTCGGCACCAGGCACGGCGCACCCAGGCTGGCGCTCGCTCGCTCCCGAAAGAAGAGCCCTGTGGGAATTGGGGATTCTGGTCGGAGGCCGGGATCAGCGGCGGGTCAGACGAACTGACCCGCCGTTCGGCCGTTTCCGGGGGGACCGGCGAAAGCCTGTGCCAGGCCCAGCCATTCGCGGGCGTCGTCGCCCACCACCTGCAGCGCGAGGTCGTCGAAGTGCCGGCGCTGGGTCACCAGCAGGCAGAAATCCAAGGCGGGGCCGGTGATTCGCTGCGCGGCGTCCTCGGGACCCCACGTCCACACCGGGCCGTCGGGTGCGGTCAGTTCGACCCGGAACTCCTCGGCGGGCGCGGCCTTGCCGTGCGTCGCGAACGCGAAATTGCGGGTGCGCACGCCGATGTGCGCGATATGCCGCAGGCGCGCGGTGGGTTCGCGGGTGATGCCCAGCGCGTCGGCCACGTCCTGTCCGTGCGCCCAGGTCTCCATGAGCCGGGCGGTGATCATGGACGCCGCGCTCATGGGCGGCCCGAACCACGGCAGCTTGGTGCCCGCCGGGACCGTGCGCAGCGCCTCGACCAGGGCCGCGCGATCCCGTCGCCAATCGGCGAGCAGTTGCGGCGCAGGGGTTTTCGCGCCCTGTTCGGCGGCCTCGTCCACGAAGGTGAGGACCTTGGGCAGCGCCTCCTGCACCAGCCGGTCGAATTCCACCGGATCGGTGGCGGCGATCGCGGCGACCCCGTCGGTCCAGTTCAGGTGGGCGATCTGGTGGGCGATGGTCCACCCGGCGGCCGGGGTGTCGTGCTGCCAATCGGCCGGATCGAGATCGGCGATCAGCGCGTCCAGGTCGGCGCATTCGGCGGTGAAGTCGGCGAGCAATGCCTCGAGATCGGCCACCGGGCCAGCATCGCAGCACCGCCGGAAAAATGCAAGCACGCGTGCTTGATTTTCTACCGGGGCCGGTTCGGCCCCGGAAAAGGTTGTCTACCAGCCGAAAAGGATCAGGTGCACGGCCCCGACCACCAGGCCCAGCGCCGCACCGTGCAGATACAGCAGCCACGCGTCCTGCTCGATCGAGGCGTAGAACATCTCCATGAACTCGCCCGGGGTGAGCTGTTGCAGCTTGCGAGCGGCGAACTCGTCGATCTTCTTGGCCTGGGCGGCCGCGAACTCCGGATCGTCGGCCAGGCTCGGAGCCAGCCCGACCGCGGCCGAGGTGGCGCCGACCTTCAGATTGTCGAACTGGCGCCTGCCGAAAACGGTGCGCACCACCGAGTGCGTGGGCCCGAGCTGGCGGTGGATCTCCTGCGAGATGAGTCGTTCCAGCAGCTGCCGCGTCTTGTCGCCGTTGGGCCCGTCCAGCAGTTCGCGGGCCAGGTTCGGCAGGGTGAGCACCTGGTAGGCCAGGATGTTCGCGAGATCGGCCGCGGCCTCGGGCTGCCGCTTGGCCAGCAGCGCCTGCTTCCACAGGTCCTTGTAGCGCGGCTGCGGATCACCCGGCTCGAACACCACCTTGACCGCGATGACGTTCACCAGCACGCCGATGGCCGCCGCCGCCGAGAGGATGACGAACCAGCCCGGCAGCCAGCCCACCACCGGAATGCGGTGGTGCACCTGCATATACAGCGCCAGCAGCAGGCCGAAGGGCGCGCCCAGCAGGCCGATGCGCACCATGAACCGCAGCTCCGGCGCGGCGATGGTGGTGGTCAGGTCCTTGAGGATCTCCGGGTTCTCCCGCAGATACCGGATGACGAAGTCCTTGATGTCGATGAGCTGATCGACATTGTCGCCGAGCTGCTCGAAGGCATTGCGGGCCAAGGTCGGCAACTGGCGTTCGATGCGCTGATACAGCACATTGCGCGCGGCCTTGGGCACCGCGCCCCACAGATCCGGATTCTCCTGATTCATGATCTCGTCGACCATGGCCGGCACCTGCTTGCGCCCCACCTCCGCGATGTAGTCCGCGATCCCCTCGAGATCCAGCTCATGAATGAAATCCCGAGGGCTCCCGATCCGCATCAGCGCCTTGTCCACGCAGATACTGGCCATCTTCTCCGACCGAGCCGGAATGAACCCCTGAAACCCCAGTCGCTTCCCGTCCCCGGAAAAGGTAGGCAGCACCTGCACCCGCCGCGGGAAGTACGGATAGAGGTACTCGAGCCCCGGCACCCGGAATCCCTTGAAGTAGACCGGCCAGAACAACATCAGCACACCGGTCCAGTTGGTGAGCCACCCGGCAATCGCGCTGAAGATCGGAAAGCTGATCAAATCGACGACAAGCTTCGGCTGCCCCGTCAACTGTTCCCAATCGAGGAACACTCCCGAGGCCAATGTCGTCATAGCAGCGTCCCCCTGTGGCCGAGCTGATGTTGAGAAAACGGACTCCCAACACTCTCACCGGCATGAGGTGCTGTCAAAAGCTCGTGGCCTGGATCAACATGCCGTGTCGCGGCTGTCGCAAGGCCTTGCGCCAGTCCTTGATCGGCGAACTCCACCATCGAGTAATACCAGCGTATTATCGTGGTGTTGTGGAGTACGTGTGGTCGCCGACAGCCAAACAGTTCCTCCAGCGCTTTCAGGTCCGTACCTGGGAGGTGATGGAAGTCCTGTACTCGTCTCACCGATGGCCACGCCCGGCCCGTACCGATCAAGATCTATCGGTGCTGACCGTGTGGGGACGCAGCGATGAAGGCCGCCCATTGGTGGTTATGCTGCCCTCGCCCTCCGCACGCTGGGAAATCCTGATGGCCGTGCCGATGGGACCGCACCAGCTCACCGAGTACAACGCATGGGAGGCCAACCAATGAGCGACCCGACAGAACCCGGCTACCCGAGCACCCCCGAGGAAGCCGCCGCATTCCTGGAAGGCCTGACTCTCGACGACACGGCCGCTGTGCCGCCGTTGCCGCCGACCGCCGACGAGATCGAGACCGGCATGGTCACCACCTCCCTGAAACTCCCCGCCGCGCTGCGGGACCGCGTCCGGGAGACCGCTGCCGAGCACTGCATCACGGCGAGCATGCTGATCCGCCAGTACATCGAAATGGGCTTGGCCGCCGAACAGCCCGGACGTATGATCCCGCTCTCCGACGCTATCCGTGTCTTGTCCAGCCTGCGCGAAACCGCCTGACTGGATCAGGGTTTCAGGATGATCCGGATGGGGTTGCCCTCTTTGGCCTCCAGGGTGTGGACGGCCTTGGCGGCGTCGGCGAGTGGGAGTACCGCGCTGACCGAGCGGGAGAAGTCGACGCGCTGGAGGCCTTGGAGTTTCACCAGTTTGGAGACGTCTTCGGGCTGGGAGCCGTAGTGGCCGCGGACCTGCTGCTGGAAGAAGCTGAAGGCGGTGCCGCCGGTGATGGTGATGGGCGTGTCGGTGAGTCCGACCAGGACCAGGCGGCCCTGCGGGGCGAGGCAGACGACGGCCTGTTCGCGTACGGGGGCGACGCCCGCGAAGTCGAAGGCGGCGTTGAGGCCGGTGCCGGTGGTCTCGAAGACCTTGCGGCGCAGGTCGGGGTCGGCGGGGTCGAGGGCCAGGTCGGCGCCGAAGTCCAGGGCGCGTTCGCGCGCCGCGGGGAGCGGGTCCACCGCGATGATGGGCGCGGCTCCGACCAGGCGCAGCAGCTGGATGCCGTGCGCGCCGAGGCCGCCCACACCCCAGACGCCCACGGCCTCACCGGGTTTCACCTCGGCGGTGGCGGTGATGGCGGCCCACGGGGTGGACACCGCGTCGGGGATGAAGCACGCCTGCTCGAAGGGCAGTTCGTCGGGGATCGGGACCAGGGTGTCCACTCGCGCCAGCGTGTATTCGGCCCAGCCGCCGTCGTAGTCGACGCCGCGGGTGTAGGTGGCCGCGCCGCGCAGCTCCCCGGCCTGCAACACCACGCGATCGCCGACCTTCGCGCTCGTCACGCCCGGCCCGAGGGCGTGCACGGTCCCCGCCACCTCGTGCCCGAGGGTGACCACATCTCCCGGCAGGAACAGCGGGGTCAGCGTCCCGTCGATGAGGTGCACATCCGACAGGCACACACCGGCCGCCTCCACCTTGATCAGCACATGATCCGGCCCCGGCTCCGGAATCGGCACCTCGTCCAACTCCAGCCGTCGCGAGCGCGGCGACTCCGAACGCGGTCCCAGATGTAGTCGTGCGGCCAGCATGGTGCTCATATGCTCCTCGTTCCGTTCGGACCACCCGCCCCGGCCGCCATGGTAGGCGGTCGCGGCACCGACTCGGGCGATTTGCCCGATCGGCCCAGGGTGGGCACCCCTTGGCCGTCGATTTCCGCTTCGCGCAGGGAAATTCGTCAGCGCACGCTGTCGGCGGGCAGGTGGGTGGCGAGGAATTCGGTGATGATGGCCGTTACTTCGGGGCCGCGCTCGAGCATGGGGACGTGGCCGCAACCGTCGAGGTATTCGGCGCGGTCGGGGCGCAGGGCGGCATTGACGGTGCGGCCGGTGGCAGCGGACAGGACGCGGTTCTGGTTGCCCCAGATCACGCAGGTGGGCGGCAGCTCGGCGCGGTCGGGCCAGTCGTCCAGGGCGGCGAAGGACCCCAGGTCGCGGACCAGATAGATGAGGGCGCGGGCCGGGAAGCCGGCGGAAAGCGGTGCGACATAGGGGCATTCGCGGTAGGCGCGGCGGGTGGTGAACCACGAGCGGGCGGTCCGGCGGGCCACCCAGCGCGGGGGTGTGCCAGGCGCTCAGCGCGCGAGCGCCCGGCTCCGGGAGCGCGCGGGCGAGCCTGGCCCCCTGCCGCCAGTTTCCGTGCATGGCAGTGGATTCGGTCAACGGATTGATCGCGATCACCGCCCGGAACAATTCGGGATAGCGGCGGGCCAGGGTGAGGCTGATGGCCGAGCCGACGCAGTTGCCGATCAGCGCGGCGTCGGTGAGTCCGTGTTGCATGAGGAACGCGCAGATGAGCTCGGTGTAGCGCTCGAGGGTGTACCCGTCGGCGGGCCGATCCGACTCCCCGTATCCGGGCAGATCGACGGCGTAGCAACGGTAGTCACGCGACAGCGCCGCCAGTTGCGGCGTCCAGATGAGATGGGAGGATCCGGCGCTGTGCAGCAGCACCACGGGCGGCCCGGTCTCGCCCCTGCGCACGTAGGCGAGATGGGTTCCGTCGAAGAGGAACTTCTCCATGATGCTCCAACACCCTCGTTGGACACTGCGGCACTCGCGTTGCCGGGGCCGACTTCATGGTCCCGCAAACCGATTCAGCGCGAGCCGATTTCGGCCAGCCCGCGGTCGAGGAAGCGGATCATCCAGGCGAAGCTGTCCTCGGCGTCGTCGCTCCACTGGAAGCCGTCGGCGGCCTGCAGGGTGGCGAAGCCGTGGAACAGGCAGCGCAGGGTGCGCTGGGCGTGCACCATCTCGTCCCGGTCGATGCCGTAGCCGTCCAGTACGGCCGCCATCGAATCCAGCACGCGCGCACCGGATTGCAGCAGCGGATCGTCCGGCCCGGCGAACCTCGCGCCGACGGTGGCGCTGTAGCGGCCCGGGTGTGCGACCACGTAGTCGCGGAAGGTGTTCGCGAAGGCGGCCAGTGCGGCGCTGCCGGACTTGCCGTGCATGGCGTCGCGCACCTGCCGGTCGAGTTCGGCCATGGCGAGCGCGGCGATGCCGTGCTGCAGGTCGGCCAGGCTCTCGATGTGCTTGTACAGCGAGGGGGTTCGCACCCCGAGCCGCTGCGCGAGCGTGCCGAGGGCCAGATCGCCGAACCCGACCTCGTCGGCGAGGGCGGCCCCCGCGGCGACGACGTCGGTCCGGTTCAGCCCAACCCTAGGCATGGTGTTCCTTCAGGAACGGCAGCACCAGCTCGGCCACCTGCTCGGGCTTCTCGAACTGCGGGTAGTGGCCGGCGCCCTCGACCATGCCCAGGCTGCCCAGTCCGGCGGGCAGCGCCGCGACAATGCGCTCGCCCTCGGCCTGCGGGCTCGGGAAGTCCGGGTCGGCGCTGCCCATGATGATGAGCGCCGGCCGAGTCACGTCGGGCACCTGGGCTGCCGCGTCGGCGGGGGTCGACTTGCCGGTCTTCATGAACTCGGCCATCCGGCCCGGCTCGGCCAGCTTGGCGGCCACCTCGGCCAGATACTCGTCGCGGTCGGCCGGGTTGGACGGCATGGCCACCTTCAGGTACTTCAGCCACTGCCCGACGCTCTTGAACATCATGGTGCCCATCAGCGGGATCATCCCGCCGCGGTGGCGCGCATTGGTGAGCAGCGCTCCGATATCGGCCTTCTGGGTGAGGGTGAACGGATTGATCTCCACGATGGCCCGCACCAGATCCGGCCGCAGCGCCGCCGCGATGGTGGCCGACCCGCCGGACAGCGAGTGCCCCACCACGATCGCGGGCCCGCCACCCAGCTTCTCGATGACGGCCAGCAGATCGTTGGCCACATCGGTCCGGCTGATGGCCTCCTTCCCGGTCTCGGAGGCCCAGCCCATGCTCGACTCGCCATGGCCGCGCATATCGGTGTTGACCACGCGGTATCCGGCCGCAGCGAGCAGCGGAACCAGATGCTTGTTGACATTCCGGTCGATGCCCATGCCATGCGACAGCACGACCAGCGGTCCCATGCCGGTCTCGTCGTACGCGATCCGGCCACCCTCGATGTCCACGTACTCGGTCATGTCGTTCTCCCTAGCGAGTAAAGCTAACTGCGATAGCTATAAAGCTAATCGCTTTAGCCTAAGCCGTCAACCCCGGGAGTGGGTTCCGCGCTCGGTTCAGCGGCCGAGCAGCCGCTGCAGCCAGCCGTTCGACTCCGTCTTCTCGTGGCCGGGGCACCATCGGTCGGCCGGAACGAGGGCCCTGACCTGGGCGACATGCTGACCGCACCCGGACCAGGTGGTCTTTCCGCAGGTTCGGCAACGCACTGCGCGACACATGGGTGATCCTCTCGTCAGGCGGGGCCGCGGCCGGCGTCGACGGCATCGGCGAATTCGCAGAATGCCTCGTAGGCGCGGGCACCGTGGATGGTGGCCGGACCGCCGTGCATCAGGAAGGTGACGCCGATGGCCTCCGCGGCCTCCTGCCGGGTGGCGCCGGCGCGGGCGGCGGCCTGGCCGTGCGAGGCGATGCAGCCGTCGCAGCCCTCGACGACGCCGATGGCCAGCGCGATCAACTCCTTCGTCTTGCGGTCCAGCGCACCGGGTTCGAACGCGGCCCGGCTCAGCTCGCCGAATCCCTTGTAGACCTCGGGGATCGCCCGCCGCAGCTCGCGATGCTGCGGGCCCAGCTCGCGCAGCACCTCACCGCCGTGCCTGGAGCCGTGGAGATGGTTGTCGATGGTGGTCATACCGGTTTCCTTCCTCGATCCGCATATACCCCAGGGGGTATTCCAATCTCACTATATACCCCGTGGGGTATCCCTGGGTTGTGACCTGCGACGGCGTTCACCGCCGGCGAACACGGGAGTGGAACAATCGGTATACCCCCTGGGTTGAGTAGGTAACGCTCAACCTTGGAAGGGGTCGAAGACGTGACTACACCAACGAACCTGCCGGTCCTGTTCCTGACCGATCCGATCGTGCTGCCCGGCATGGTCGTGCCGATCGAGCTGGACGAGTCGTCGCAGGCCGCCATCGATGCCGCCCGCGCGGGCAAGGTCAACCAGGTGCTGGTCGCGCCTCGGCTCGACGAGGGGTACGCCGCGTACGGCGTGGTGGCCACCATCGAACAGGTCGGCCGGATGCGCGGCGGCGCGCCCGCGGCGGTGCTGAAGGCCGAGAGCCGGGCCAAGATCGGCCACGGCGTGACCGGGCCGGGCGCGGCGCTCTGGGTCGAGGCCGAGCCGGTCGAGATTCCGGCGGCCGACGGACGCGCCAAAGAGCTTGCGGCCGAATACAAGAAGCTGGTCGTGTCGGTCCTACAGCGCCGCGAGGCGTGGCAGGTCATCGACGCGGTCAATCAGATGAACGATCCGTCCACGCTGGCCGACGCGGCGGGCTGGGCGTCCTACCTGAGCAACGAGCAGAAGCGCGAAATCCTCGACACCCCGGACACTTTCGCGCGGCTGACCAAGCTGATCGAGTGGACCACCCAGCACATCGCCGAGACCGAGATCAGCGAGAAGATCAGCGAGGACGTGCGCGAGGGGATGGAGAAGACCCAGCGCGAGTTCCTGCTGCGCCAGCAGCTCAACGCGATTCGCAAGGAGCTGGGCGAGGACGAGCCGGACGGCGCGGAGGACTACCGCACCCGCGTCGAGAACGCCGACCTGCCCGCGGACGTGAAGGAAGCCGCCCTCCGCGAGGTCGGTCGCCTGGAGCGTTCCAGCGATCAGAGCCCGGAGACGGGCTGGATCAGGACCTGGCTGGACACCGTCCTGGAACTGCCGTGGAACGTGAAAACCACCGACTCCACCGATGTTTCGGCCGCTCGTGCGGTGCTCGACGCCGACCACCACGGTCTGGACGAGGTCAAGGACCGCATGGTCGAGTACCTGGCCGTGCGCTCGCGCCGGGCCGCCCGCGGCCTGGAGGTCGTCGGCGGACGCGGTTCCGGCGCGGTGCTGGTACTGGTCGGTCCGCCCGGTGTCGGCAAGACCTCGCTGGGTGAATCGGTGGCTCGGGCCCTGGGCCGCAAGTTCGTCCGCGTCGCCCTGGGCGGCGTGCGCGACGAGGCCGAGATCCGCGGTCACCGGCGCACCTACGTGGGCGCGCTGCCCGGCCGCATCGTGCGCGCCATGAAGGAGGCGGGCTCGATGAATCCCGTCGTCCTGCTGGACGAGATCGACAAGGTCGGCTCGGACTTCCGCGGTGATCCCGCGGCGGCCCTGCTGGAGGTGCTGGACCCGGCGCAGAACCACACGTTCCGCGACCACTACCTGGACCTGGATCTGGACCTGTCCGACGTGCTGTTCATCGCGACCGCGAACGTCCTGGAGACGATCCCCGGCCCGCTGCTGGACCGCATGGAACTGATCAGCGTGGACGGCTACACCGAGGCCGACAAGGTGGCCATCGCCCGCGACTTCCTGATCCCGCGGCAGCTGGAGCGCAATGCTCTTACCGCCGAGGAGGTCTCGATCACGGACGAGGCGCTGCGCGAAGTCGCGGCGAACTACACCCGGGAAGCCGGTGTGCGGCAGATGGAGCGCTTGATCGCCAAGGCACTGCGCAAGGCGGCGACTAAGCTGTCGGAGTCGGCGGACATCTCCGATACCGAAAGCGTCATCGTCAAGGGCGAATTCCTGCCGGAGGGACTGGGCTACGACAAGAACCTGGGCTACGACACCGAAACCCGTTCGGAAACCGGCAAGCTGGTGATCGGACTGGGTGACCTGAAGGAGTACCTGGGTCGTCCGCGCTTCACCCCCGACGGGGTGGAACGCACCGCGGTCCCCGGTGTCGCGACGGGTCTGGCCGTGACCGGCGCGGGCGGCGATGTCCTCTACATCGAGGCCAATGCCGCCGAGGGCGACCGCTCGCTGACCCTGACCGGCCAGCTGGGCGACGTCATGAAGGAGTCCGCGCAGATCGCACTGACCTACGTCCGCTCCCACCTGGAGGAGATCGGCATCGAGCCGAAGGTGCTGGATCGCAATATCCACATCCACTTCCCGGCGGGCGCGGTGCCGAAGGACGGACCGTCCGCGGGCGTCACCATGGTCACCGCCCTGGTGTCGCTGGCCCTGGGCCGCCAGGTCCGCGCGGATGTCGGCATGACCGGCGAGGTCACGCTGAACGGCCGGGTGCTGCCGATCGGCGGCGTGAAGCAGAAGCTGCTGGCCGCCCAGCGCGCCGGTCTGAAGACCGTGTTCATCCCGGCCCGCAACGAGCCGGATCTGGACGAGGTCCCGGCCGAGGTGCTGGCCGCCCTGGATGTCCGCCCCGTCGCCGACGTGGCCGAGATCCTGGCCTACGCCATCGAGCCGGTCGCCGAACCGGCCTACGACGGGCGGACGCTGAGCGCCACCGCCTGACGGCACAGTGGCCGCCCGGCGGCGAAATGATCGAGAGCCGTGCGTCTTCGACAGAGACGCACGGCTCTCGGCATGTTCAGGTCGTAAAGTCGGAGTGACTTCCGATGGAGGGCGGACACATGCAGCCGAATCAACCGGCACAACCCGGTCAGCTCGATCAGGTCGCGGGCGAGCGCCTGTCGCACGCGAATCGCATCTTCACCTCCGATCTCTCGGTCAACGAGTTCGCGCTGCTGCACGGCGCGGGGTTCGAACCGATCGACCTGGTGATGGGTGTCTCCGTCTATCACGTCGGTTTCCAGTTCACCGGCATCCGCCAGCAGCAGGAACTTCCGGTGCTGACCGAGGCCACCTATCGGGCGCGCTGGAATGCCATGTCCCGCATGCAGGCCGAGGCCGACGCGCTGAAGGCGGACGGCGTGGTGGGCGTCCGCCTGGAGTGGCGCCAGCACGGCGAATCCCTGGAACACCTGGAGTTCATCGCCGTCGGCACGGCCGTCCGGTTCGTGAAATCCCCCGGCAGTTACCGCCGTCCCAACGGCCAGGCCTTCACCAGTCACCTCTCCGGTCAGGACATGGTGACCCTCATGCGCACCGGTTACGCACCCGTCGCCTTCGTCATGGGCAACTGCGTCTTCCACGTGGCCGTGCAGGGCTTCCGGCAGATGCTCAGCCAGATGGGCCGCAATATGGAAATGCCGCAGTGGACCCAGGGCAATTACCAGGCTCGCGAGCTGGCCATGTCGCGCATGCAGGCCGAGGCGGAACGCGACGGCGCGACCGGCGTCACCGGCGTCAGCGTCGAAATCGCCAACTACGCCTGGGGTTATCACACGGTGGAGTTCTATGCCTCCGGCACCGCCATTCGCCGCATCGGCGACGGGGACCCGATCACTCCCCAGTTCACCCTGGGAATGAACGCGTGACCGAGTTCGATATCGACACCGCCACCCGCGCCATCGATTCGGCGCTCGGCGGCCCGGGTGGTCTGGGCCTGGTCTTCAATGTCTTCGCCGGCGTCCCCGGAGTTACCCGGACCCCGGCCCGCAAATCGCTGTTCCGCTCGGAGCCGGAGCAGGTCCGAATAGGTTCCTGGCGTTACGAGGTCACCCGCGATCAGCGCATTCGGGCCGCCCACATCGTGGGCGGAATAGTCCTGGCCGAGGAGCTGCTTCCGGCCGGATCGATCGCACCGCACCTGGCTCGCGCACTGGCCGAGATCGCCACCTCCTACGGTCCGCCCGCCCTGCCGCAGCTCTCGGCCGCGCTGGAGATACTGGGTAGCGCGGGCTGAATTGGCAACCGGATAGCGAATGTTGTTGTTTCACATGAAACCTCGCGTTCAGCGGCGAACGAAAGGCGCGCGGTCCGTTCGCATCTCATAGGGTGCTGTGGTGATCACCGTCGCCAGCTGGAATGTCCTGCACCGCATTCACGCCGACAACTGGGCCAGTGATATCGCGGCGCGGTGGCCGGAGGAGACCAAGCGCATCGCGGCCGTGACCGCCACCGTCGCGGCCCGCACCGAGACCGTCGTCGCGCTCATGGAGGTCAGCGGCGATCAGCTCGCCAGTTTGCGGAAAGCGCTGCCCGCCAGGAAGTTCCACGTCCTGGACTACCCGCGGGTGCCGAGTCCGCGCCGCCTGCCGAATGTCCTGGACGATCGGTCCGAACATTTGGTGATCATGGTCGACGGCACCGCGCGGCAGCTCGCCGCCGAGCCCTTCACCCTGGACCCGGGCAAGGGCGCGCTGGCGATCGAACTGGACGGGTTGCGGATCGTCGCCACCCACGTTTCCGGTGACCGCCGTCGCGGCGATCAGCTCGCGCGCCTGCGCGAATTGACCGTATCCGGTCCGGCGGTGCTGCTCGGCGACTTCAATATCGACCGGGCCGCCCTGGCCGAGAGCCTGGGAGCGGAGTACACCGTCGCCGTGTTCCCATGGGATTCGGTCCCGACCCGCCCGCGGGATTCAGGGTCGAAGTCCCAGTTCATCGATCATGTGGCCACGCGCGGAGTTCCGGTGCGCGACCTGGTCGTCGAGGATGTGGCCGGGGCCTCCGACCACAACCTCGTGCGCGCCGTGATCGGCTAGAACTCGCCCGCGACGCCGAGAACCGTTCGACCGGAGTGGGTTCCGTCCAGGATCGAATGCAGCACCGATTCCGCCTCGGTGATCGGCGCGTAGTTCTCCAGCAGTGAGAGGTGCTGGGGCTTCAGGTCCTTGGCCAGGCGCGCCCACAGGTCGCGGCGCTGCGCGATCGGGAAATGCGCGGAGTCGATGCCGAGCAGGGACACCCCGCGCAGCATGAACGGCATCACCGTGGTGGGCAGATCGGAGCCGCCGGTGAGGCCCGAAACCGCGACCGCGCCACCGTATTTGACGGTGCTGAGCACATGCGCCAGCGAGGTGCCGCCGACGCTGTCCACCGCCGCGGCCCACTGCGCCTTGCCGAGGGCCCGCAGCTTCTCGCCCTCGCCGGGCAGTCGGCCGATGACGCTGCTCGCTCCGAGGGTCGAAAGCAGTTCGCTCGCACCGAGTTTGCCGGTGGAGGCGATCACCTCGAAGCCGAGTCCGCCCAGAATATCGACCGCCACGCTCCCGACGCCGCCGGTCGCGCCGGTGACCAGGACCGGTCCGGCGTCCGGAGTGAGGCCCCGATCCAGCAGCGCCTGCACGCTCATGGCCGCCGTGTAGCCCGCGGTGCCGATGGCCGCCGCCTCGCGCGGGGTGAGCCCGTCCAGCTTCACCACCCACCCGGCGGGCACCCGGGCGTATTCGGCGTATCCGCCGTGGTGCGAGACGCCGATCTCGTAGCCGTGCGCCACCACCAGGTCACCGGGCGCGAATTCCGGATCGGTGGAAGCGAATACCTCACCGGTGAGGTCGATTCCGGGAATGAGCGGATACTGGCGCACCACGCCGCCGCGCGGTGTGATGGCCAGCCCGTCCTTGTAGTTGGCGCTCGAGTAGTGCACCTTGATCGTCACCTCACCCGGCATGAGGAAGCCGTCGCTGACTTCCTCGCGCACGAGGGCGATCCCACTGTCCGATTCGTGTGCCACCATCGCCTGGAACTCCATGGTCCCGAGCATAGGGCTCGCGGTGCTGGTCAGGTCGGTGAAAGCGGCCGAGCCCAGGCTATTTTCGAGGGCTCAGGCGAATTTCGGGGCGCGCTTGCCGACGAATGCGGCAATGCCCTCCTGCCCGTCGGGCGAGGACGAGCAGCGGGTGATGAACGACGCCTCCAGGTTCAGCTGCTCTTCCAGGTTGTGCTGGGACGACACCAGCAGCAGCTTCTTCACATTGGCATTGGACGCCTTGGGTCCGGTCGCGAACTCTTGCGCCAGGGTCTCCACCGCGTCGGCGAGTTCCACATCGCGCACCACCCGGTGCAGCAGACCCCAGTCGAGGGCCTCGGCCGCGGACAGCGTGCGGTTGGTGAGCATGAGCTCCTGCGTCTTGCGCACGCCGATCAGGCGGGGCAGGTAGTAGGACGCGCCGCCGTCCGGGCTCAGGCCGACCTTGGTGTAAGCCATGGTGAACGAGGCGGATTCGGCCGCGACCACCAGATCGCCCGCCACCGCCAGGCTCATGCCCGCACCCGCCGCGGTGCCGTTCACACCGACGATCAGCAGCGCGTCCATCCGCGCCAGCGCCGACACCGCGCGGTGCAGCGTGTCGGCCAGCCGCTCGATGAACTCCCCGGTGTCCGCACTGGCCGCCATGGCCCGCACATCGCCACCCGCCGAAAAGAACCGGCCCGCGCCGGTCAGCACCACGACCTTGACCGCCGGATCGTCGGAGCAGTACTGGGCCGCGCGCACCAACTCGTCGGCGAGCGCCTGATCGATGCCATTGGCGGCGTTCGGCCGGTTCAACGTGATGCGGGCGATCGGGCCGTCATGCTCGAACAGGATGTTCTCGTAGTCGCTCATCGCGAGAGTGCCTTCCGTAGGGTGCAACCTGATCAAAGCATGGCGTACTCGACGCGGACTCCGAGCAACCGGATGGGCCGGTCCAGCTCGAAGGAATGCAGCACCTGTACCGCGGTCCGCACGATCTCGTCCACATCGGGGGTGGGGGTGGGCAGTTTCCGCTGTTTGCTGCGGGTGAAGAAGGTCTTGGTTCGAACGGTGACGCTGACCCGTCCCACCGCCCGTCCTTCGGCCGCGGTCTCCTCGGCCACCTGGGTGGCCAGCCGGATCACGGCGGCATCGATCTCGCCGGGTTCGGTGAGGTCCTGTGGAAAGGTCTCGGATCGGCTGTGGCCCACCGGCTCCCGCGGCTCCGAGATATCGGTGTCGCCCGCTCCGGGCCCCAGTACCCAGAAATATGGTCCGGTATTGGGGCCGAACTCGGCCGCGAGCTTGTCACGATCGGCCGCCGCCAGCTCCGCGACGGTCTCTATACCCAAGCCGCTCAACCGCTTCGCGATGCGCGCGCCGATCCCCCACGGTGCGCTGGTGGGCCGGTGCGCCATGAGCTCGACCCAGTTGTCGGCGGTGAGCCGGAAGATCCCGGTCCCGGTCTCGGTGTCCGCGGCTTCGTCCGGCTTCCCCGCTTTGCCGACCGCCTTGGCGAAGCCGGTCGCCAGCTTGGCGCGAGTCTTGTTGTCCCCGATGCCGACCGCGCAGGTCAGCCCCAATTCGGCAATGGCGGCGCGGATCTCGCGCGCGAATTCCTCCGGGTCGTCGGTATCCACCGCCAGGAACGCCTCGTCGAATCCGAGCACCTCGACCCGGCCCGGGAAGGTGCGCAGCAGCGCCATGATCTCCTCGGAAGCCTCGGCGTAGAACGCCAGGTCCTGGGGTAGGAACACGCCGTCCGGGCAGATCCGCGCGGCAGTGCGCAGCGGCATGCCCGCGCGCACCCCGAATGCTCGGGCGGGATAGGAGGCGCAGGACACCACCTTGCGGGGCTCGGTGGGATCCCCGTTGCCGCCCACGATGACCGGCTCTCCGGTCAGCTCGGGATGCCGCCGGAATTCGACCGCGGCCTGGAATTGGTCGAGGTCGACGTGCAGCAGCCAGCGCGTCACCCTTCCGTCATACCGCATGGTCTCCCGAAATGCCGGGATCTGCGGAAACGGTCAGGAGCGGCGCAGCCGGCGCAGCCGGCGCAGCGGCGAGCGATAGGCGTAGCGCGCCTTCACCGTGCCGGTGTCCACCTGGCCCACCACCCGGATCAGCGGAGCGCCCGGGAACCGGGGCAGCTTGACCCGGTTGGACACCGTGCCGCCGCCGGGCGTCACCGCGTCCATGTCGACCCGCCAGCCGCGCGGCACGATCAGCACGATCGTCCCGCCGCCGGCCGTGACCTGGATGTCGATCTCGCGCCGCGAGCAGCGGGCCCGGGTGAAATCCACCACCAGCTTGCCCGAAACACAGTCGGCCACCAGCTTTTTCGGGACCGTCCAGTCGTCGTCGGTGCGCTTGGTGCCGCCGTTCACCCGTAGCTCCAGGGGCGGCGCTTCGGCGGCGGGCTGATTGCGCCGCGCACCGAACATGCGCTCGACATCATCGACACGAACTGCGGACGTCTGCCGCTGTTCCTTGGTACGGGTCACCGAAACTCCTCCCCCGGCATGTGAAACGATCATGTGGGTTATGCCATGGGAGCTCGAATTATGCCGCATGGCAGGACATTTCGGGACGTCAGGGCGGTTTCTGCGGCCACAACACGGTGTCGGTTCGGGCACGGTCGGATCACGACCGTGCCCGTCATGCGTGCGGGCTATCGGCCGCCTTCCGAAAGGCCCAGGAAAACGGTGGTCGCGCCGAGCAGGTAGATGTCATCGCGCGCACCGATATACGTGTCGAGGGCCGGATCGAGCAGCAATGCCAGGGTGGCGCGATCGTCCTCGCCGATGCGGTCGCCGACCCGGTCGGTCAAACCCCGCAGCCACGCGATGACGCTGTCGCGCACCGGCGGCGACGGCGGCGCGGGATGGTCGGTGAGCACGCTGAAGGAGCCCACCTCGGTCAGCCCGGCCCGGCTCAACGCCACATTCCAGCCGTAGGGCATGGGAACCGAACCGGTGATGTCGGCGCGCATCTGGGCGAAGCCCGCCTCGCGCAGCGCCAGCAGCCGATCCTGGAGACCGGGCGCGCCGACGCCGAGTTCCCAAGGCAGGCAACGCATCGGGAGCCCGCCCTCGGCCAGGGCCAGCCAGCCGCCGGGCCGCAGCAGTCCGGCCAGGCGCGCGGTGCCCGCCTGCTGATCGGGCAGGTGATGCACCGAGCGCGAGGCCCACACCAGATCGGCGGGCGGCAGCCGGTCGCCGAATCCGTCGGCGGCGGCGTCGGCCTGGACGGTCTCCACGCGCACGCGATCGTCGCCGCCGAGGGCGTCCTTGACGGACTGCCGGGCCACGTCGAGCAATTCGGGGACGGCGTCGACGATGATCAGCCGCCCGCCGCCGCGCGCGATCAGCTCGCGCGCGAACGCCACGCTCTGACCACCGGCTCCGGCCCCGATGTCGAGCACGGTCGGTTCGGTTCCGGCGGGCAGCAGCGCGATCAGCCGCCGGGCGATCTCGGCATTGGCCGCGGTCGCGATGGCGTCGTCGCGCTGGAGATCGGGGATCATGGTCGCCCAGTCGATGCCGTCGTGCGTGTGCCCGTGGCCGTGGCCGTGTCCATGTCCGTGGGAATGCCGATGTTCGTGCCCGTCCGCCTGCCCGTGTGTATGAGAACCCATGCGCCCGACGTTATCGGCGCGGCCGACACGAATTCGAATTCTTTTGCCGATCCGGCAACGTGTCGGACCCGCGGCTAGGCTCGCTGTGGTGAAAAGGTCTGCGGCTCTGGCTCTTACCGTCATGGCGGCCGTTTTCGGCCCCGCCGCCCACCCGGGGTCCGGTTGGGCCGATCCGGCCGCGCCCGCGCCGCTGCTGACGCCGAATGCCGACGTGTACAGCGGATACGGCGCGGTCGCACCCGAGTTCACGGTGCTGACCGCGCACTGGCGCGAGCCCGAGGTGAGTTGCCCGCCCTCGGGGATACCCGGCGGCCTGGTGAACACGGTCATGACCGGCTCCTCGATCCAGCGGATTCCGGGGCTGGCGGCGGTGCCGGGCGGGGTCGAGGGCGTGCTGTTCGTCCCGCATGTCGCCACCTGGATCGGCCTGGTCGGCATGAACGGCGCGACCGACCGCCACCTGATCCAGACCGGCACCGCGGTGATCTGCGACGGTGGGGTGGCCTATCACCAGGCCTTCTTCGAGACGCCCTCGTTCGGTGACCAGGCCGGTATGCCGGAACCGGATGCCAATGCCCCGGGCAACAACTGGGACACCCCGGCGACCATGCCGGGCGACGAGCTCGAGGCCACCATCACCTGGGACGGGCACGAGACCTACCGCCTGGTCGTGGCGGACACCACCCGGGGCTGGCGCTTCGGGGCGACCTCGCGGAACCCGGTGGTGCCGACCGGGGCGCTGGCCGTCGTCGAATCCATCCCCTACAACGTGCCCGGCTTCACACCGGTCACCTTCACCGGCGTGACCGCCGATGGCAAACCCCTCGACAGCTACGCCCCGCGCCCGCTCACCATCACCGCCACCTCGACCACACCCACGGCGCTGACCGGCGGATCATTCACCGTTCCAGCACCCTGACAACGGTTTTCGTGACCCGCGGCGGTGTCAGGCCGCGGCGGGCGCGCTCGCGTCGGCGAACTGGGTGCGGTACAGCTCGGTGTAGCGCCCCTCGGTGGCGAGCAGTTCGGCGTGCGTGCCGCGCTCCACGATGCGGCCGTGCTCGAGCACCAGGATCTGGTCGGCATTGCGGATGGTGGACAGCCGGTGTGCGATGACCAGCGCGGTGCGCCCGTCGAGTGCCTCGGCCAGGGCCTCCTGCACGGCGGCCTCGGAGGTGGAGTCCAGCGAGGCGGTGGCCTCGTCCAGGATCACCACGCGGGGCTGCTGGAGCAGCAGCCGGGCGATGGTGAGCCGCTGGCGCTCGCCGCCGGAGAGCCGGTAGCCGCGCTCGCCGACCACGGTGTCCAGGCCGTCGGGCAGGGACTCGAGCAGCTCGCGTAACCGGGCGCGCTCCAGGGCGTCCCAGAGTTCGGCTTCGGTCGCCTCGGGCCGGGCCAGCAGCAGGTTGGCGCGAATGCTGTCGTGGAACAGATGCCCGTCCTGGGTGACCAGGCCGACGGTGTCCTGAATGGACTGCCCGGTCAGCTCGCGCACATCCCGGCCGCCCAGCAGCACCGCGCCCGAGTCCACGTCGTAGAGCCGCGAAACCAATTGCGCGATGGTGGATTTCCCGGCCCCGGAGGAGCCGACCAGCGCCACCAGCTGCCCGGGCTCGGCGCGCAGCGAAACCCCGTGCAGCACTTCCTCACCGCCGCGGGTGTCCAGGGTGGCCACATCCTCGAGCGAGGCCAGCGACACCTTGTCCGCCGCCGGGTAACCGAAGCTGACCTCGTCCAGCTCCACGGCCACCGGGCCCTCGGGCACCGGCACCGCCAGCGGCGAATCCTGGATGAGCGGTTTCAGATCCAGGATCTCGAAGACCCGCTCGAAGCTCACCAGCGCCGACATCACGTCCACCCGGGCGCTGGCCAGCGCGGTGAGCGGCGAGTACAGCCGGGTCAGCAGCAGCGAGAGCGCCACCACCGCACCGGGTTCCAGCTCACCCTTCAGCGCCAGGTAGCCGCCGAGCCCGTAGACCAGGGCCAGCGCCAGCGCGGACACCAGGGTCAGTGCGGTGACGAACACCGTCTGCAGCATGGCGGTGCGGACGCCGATATCGCGCACCCGGCCCGCGCGCAGGCCGAATTCCGACGACTCCTGCCGCGGCCGCCCGAACAGCTTCACCAGGGTGGCGCCCGGCGCGGAGAACCGCTCGGTCATCTGGGCGCTCATGGAAGCGTTGAGCCCGGCGGACTCGCGCTGGATCCCGGCCAGCCGCTCGCCCATGCGCCGCGCGGGCACCACGAACACCGGCAGCAGCACCAGGGCCAGCAGGGTGATCTGCCAGGACAGCCGCAGCATGACGGCGAGGGTGAGCGCGAGGGTCACGACATTGGTGACCACGCCGGACAGGGTGGTGCTGAAGGCCCGCTGCGCCCCGATGACGTCATTGTTCAACCGGCTCACCAGTGCGCCGGTCCGGGTGCGCGTGAAGAAGGCGATCGGCATCTTCTGGACGTGATCGAACACCGCGGTCCGCAGATCGAAGATGAGCCCCTCCCCGATCCGCGCCGACAGCCACCGGATGACCAGTCCCAGACCGGCATCCAGCACCGCCACCGCCGCGATGACGGCCGCCAGCACGATCACCGTGCGCGGTGCGCCGTGCCCGACGATCGCGTCGACCACCCGCCCGGCCAGTACCGGGGTGGCCACCGCCAGCAGCGCCGACACAATGCTGAACACCAGGAACGCCACCAGCCGCCGATGATGCGGGCGCGCGAACGCCAGAATCCGGCGGGCCGTCGCCAGCCGCAGCGGCCGCTGCTCGGTGGGCGCGTTCATCTGCCGATACAGCTGGTTCCACGCCACGGATTCGATACTCATCCCCGCTCCTCACGTCCGGGTCCCATCGAACCCTGCACCACCGACACTAAGACCTGAACAAAGGTTGAGTTCAAGCCCTTCCGTCCAGCCCAGGGGTTCGCGCTGAGCGAAATCCGCCGTCGGCGACCGCACGCCGACCCGCCCGAGCACAGCGGTGTGCCGAGGACTGTCCCCCGGCGCGGAGCCGAGGTGCCGCCGGGGGCCGGATCCACGGAACACCGTCGCCGCGGGCCTAGGGTTGGGGGCGTGAGCGAGGCGTGGGAGCGAGCGTTGCGCGGGGCGATCACCGGCGAGGTCGATACCGATGACCGGCGACGGGCCGAGTATTCCTCGGACGCCTCGAACTATCGGGTGCTGCCGCGCGGGGTGGTCTTCCCGCGCGATGCGGCCGATGTGAGCGCGGCCCTGGACATCGCCCGGACGGAGGGGCTGGCGGTGACCGCGCGCGGGGCGGGAACCTCGGTGGCGGGCAATGCCATCGGGCCGGGGCTGGTGCTGGACTTCAGTCGCCACATGAACGCGGTGCTCGAACTCGATCCCGAGCGGCGGATCGCGCGGGTGCAGCCGGGCCTGGTGCTGGCCGGGTTGCAGCGGCGGGCCGGGGCGCACGGGCTGCGATTCGGCCCGGATCCGTCCACGCAGAACCGCTGCACGCTGGGCGGTATGATCGGCAACAACGCCTGCGGGCCGCGCGCGGTGGCCTGGGGCCGCACCTCGGATACGGTGCGGGAGTTGCGGATTCTCGACGGTCTGGGCGTCGAACGGACCCTGGCCAACGAGCTCTCCGCCGTCGCGGGCCTGGCCGATTTCACCCGTGCGCACCTGGCTCTGATTCGCACCGAGCTGGGCCGATTCGAACGGCAGGCTTCCGGCTACGCGCTGGAACATCTACTGCCGGAACACGGTTCGTCGATCGCCAAGGCCTTCGTCGGCACCGAGGGCACGTGCGGGCTGCTGTTGGACGCGACGGTCGACCTGGTCCCGATACCTGCCGCCACCGTGCTGGTGGTGCTCGGCTACCCCGACATGCCCACGGCGGCAGACGATATCGCCGCCGTCATGGCGGCGCGCCCGCTCGCGGTCGAGGGCATGGACGCGCGGCTGGTGGATGTGGTGCGGGCGCATCGCGGCACGGTGCCCGAACTGCCACGCGGCGGCGGCTGGCTGCTGGTCGAAATCGCCGGTGACACCGCCGAAGCTGCGCGTGCGCAGGCCGAAACGCTGCGCGCGACCGCGCACGCGCTGGACTCCAGGCTGGTCATGGATCCGGCGGTGGCCAAGGCGCTGTGGGCCATTCGCGCCGACGGCGCGGGCCTGGCCGGTCGCACCCCGGACGGCCATCCGGCCTGGCCGGGCTGGGAGGACGCGGCGGTGCCGCCGGACCGCCTGGGCGACTACCTGCGCGACTTCGAGCTCCTCACCCGTGAGCACGGCCTCGACGGCCTGCTGTACGGCCATTGCGGTGACGGCTGCATCCACGTGCGACTGGATCTGCCGATCGCCGATGCGCCGCAACGCTTCCGGGCCTTCCTCGAGGACGCCGCCCGGCAGGTGGTGAAGTTCGGCGGCTCGCTCTCGGGCGAGCACGGCGACGGCCGGGCCCGTTCGGAACTGTTGCGGCACATGTACTCCCGGGCCGCCCTGGATGCCTTCGCCGGTTTCAAGACTCTTTTCGATCCCGGCGACGTGCTGAATCCCGGCGTGCTGGTGCATCCGCGCCCCCTCGACGCCGATCTCCGGCTGGCCGGGGTGCGCCCGCTGCCCACCACCGGCGGTTTTACCTTCCCCGCCGATGGCGATCTGGCCACGGCCGTGCACCGCTGCGTGGGCGTCGGCAAATGCCGCGCCGACACCCACGCGTCCGGCGGCTTCATGTGCCCGTCGTATCTGGCCACCGCGGACGAGAAGGACAGCACCCGGGGTCGCGCCCGGATACTCCAGGAAGTCGTTCGGGGAGCACTGGATTGGCGTTCCGAGGCGGTCGCCGAATCGCTGGATCTCTGCCTGTCCTGCCGGGCCTGTCACTCCGACTGCCCCGCCGGGGTCGAGATGGCCACCTACAAGTCCGAGACCCTGTACCGCCGCTATCGGCGCAGGCCCCGCCCGATCGACCACTACACCCTGGGACGACTGCCGCTGTGGCTGGGCGCGGCCACCCGGCTGCCACGCCTGATCAATGCGACCGGTGCCGTGCGTCCGCTGCGCCGCCTCGGGCTGCGGCTGGCCGGAATGGACCCGCGACGCGAGATCCCGGTCCTGGCGGACCGGAGTTTTCGCCGCTCGGCACGCCCGAACACGGACGGCGCAGCGGAGGTCATGCTGTGGATCGACACCTTCACCGATGCCTTCGATCCCGAGATCGCCACCGCCGCCCTCGCATTGATCGAGTCGCTCGGTCATCGCGTGACCGTCCCCGGCCGCCGCGTCTGCTGCGGTCTCACCTGGATCAGCACCGGCCAGCTGGACGGCGCGCGAAAACGGCTGCGCGCCACCGTCGACGCCCTCGACGCGCACGTCCGATCGGGCGGCGTGGTGGTGGGCCTGGAACCGTCGTGCACGGCCGCCCTGCGGGAGGATCTCCCGCGTCTCCTGCCCGAGGATCCACGCGCCGCGGCCGTGGCGGGCGCGGTCCGCACCCTGTCCGAATTCCTCGAGACCCACCCGGGCTGGCGGCCCCCGGACCGTGCCGGGACCACCGTCCTGGTCCAGCCGCACTGTCATCAGCACGCGGTGCTCGGTTTCGAGGCCGACCGCCGAATTCTGCGCCGCACCGGTGCCGCGGTGATCGAAATCACCGGATGCTGTGGACTTGCCGGAAACTTCGGAATGCAGCGCGGCCACTACGACATCTCGGTCGCGGTCGCCGAGCGCGGGCTGCTCTCGGCGGTGCGCTCCGCATCCCAAAATTCGATCTTGATCGCCGATGGATTCTCCTGCCGGACCCAGGCGTCACAGCTGGCCGACCGCCCGTCCCGGCACCTCGCCCAATTCCTGTCGGAACCCCATGAACAGCAAAAATGAAGGGCACCCGCCGCATCCGTGAACCATGGACGCGACGGCTGCCCTTCCCTCATCCGACCATCGGACTGACCATCGCCGACTTCGATCCTCACGTTAGCAAATAGAATGTCGCGGTGACTTCAGCGCCGCCCGCACCGACCGCCCGCGAGCGCACCCGCAGCCTCCGATCCGATCGATTGCTGGACCTCGCCGCCACCATCTCCCCGCTGCGTCACGGCTTCGGCGATCCCTGTCACCGGCAGACCCCGGACGGTTCGCACTGGCACGCCTCCCGCCTGCCATCGGGCGAGGTCACCTACCGGCTGCGGCAGCTCGACGGGCACACGGTCGACGCGCGCGCGTGGGGTCCCGGCGCGGAGGAGTTCCTGGAGCAACTGCCCGCCATGCTGTGCCTGGACGAGGACCTGGGCGACTTCGACCCCGAGCACCCCAAGGTCGCCGAGGCGCACCGCCGCAACCCGGGGCTGCGCATGCTGCGCACCGGCCTGGTGTGGGAGGCGCTGGTCCCGGCGGTGCTGGAGCAGAAGGTGCACACCAAGACCGCGCACGATTCCTGGCGGAAACTGGTGTGGCGCTACGGAACTCCGGCTCCCGGTCCGGCACCGGAGGGTTTGCGCGTAATGCCGGACGCCGAGACCTGGCGGCACATTCCGTCGTGGGTGTACCACCGCGCCAATGTGGGGCCGCAGCGTTCCAAGACCATCGTGCTGGCGTCGCGCGTCGCGCCCAAGCTGGAGGAGGCGGCCACGCTCAGCCACGCCGAGGCCGGAAAGCGGCTGCGCACCGTGCCCGGCATCGGGGTGTGGACGGCCGCGGAGATCGCCCAGCGCGCGTTCGGCGACCCGGATGCCTTGTCGGTGGGCGACTTCCACCTCGCGGCCACGGTCGGCTGGACCCTGCTGGACCGCCCGATCGACGACGATGAAATGGTCGAATACCTGGAACCGTTGCGCCCGCACCGATATCGCGCCGTCCGGCTGCTCGGCCTGGCCGGATTCGCGCGCAAGCCGAAGTTCGGTCCGCGCACGCCCTACACCGATCACAGCCGGATCTGAGCGGCGTTCACTGTGGCGAGGCCGCGGCGTCGCCCGCCCGCTGGGCCCGGGTCAGGGCCTCGGGCACCGGGATCCGGCCGAGGTACATCTCATCGAATATCGGTGTGATCGCCCGCACGGCCGCCGGGAAGCCGGGACCACTGCCGCCGGTGATTCTGGTGCCGCGCAGCACTTCGAAGAACGGCGATACGTCCACCCCGCGCCGCGTCCAGTAGTCGCGGTACACCTGCTGTTCGGACACGACCGCGGGAATGGTCGCCCCGTCGGATCCGAGGTAGCGATTGCCCGCGGCGCTGCCCAGCCAGGCCAGCACCCGCCGCACCGCCTCCGGGTGCGCGGTGGCCGCATTGCCCGCGACGCCGATCGCATTGTCGGCGCTCACCCGCCCGGCGGGTCCGGCCGGGAGCATGGCTGTGCCCCAACGGAATCCGGCACTGCCCGCAATGGTGGCCAGATTGAAGGTGCCCGACTGGAACAGCGCCATGCGTCCCTGGACGAAAGCGTTCTCGGCGAAGTCGCCACTGGTGTTGGTGTCGGCGGCCGAGGGCGACAACCCGTCCGCGATCAGTCCGACGAGGTATCCGAAGGCGTCCCGCCCCTGCGGTGAGTCGAAGGCGAACCGGCCGTCCCGTTGCAACTGCCCGCCCGCCGACCCGAGGTAGGGCAACGTGATGGATTGAAAGTCGTTGGCGGCGTTGTACGGCCAGGCCGAGACCGGAGCCAGCCGTCGCAACAGCGGCCGGAACGTGTCCTGGCCCGCATCGGGACTCCACCGCGCGGCGGCGAGCTCGCCGGGCTCGACTCCGGCCCGTGCCAGCAGATCCAGATTGATGTACATCGCACTGCCGCCGTCGACGAATTGCGGTACTGCCCAGAGTGTTCCGGCGCGGGTGTATTGCGCGACCGCCATGGGATCCCAGGCCCGCGCCGCGTCGGGTCCCAGCGCGGCACCGATATCCATCAGGTGCCCGCTGTCGGCGTAGTCCTCGTGCAGGTTGGTCCAGAACAGGTCGTCGGCGATCCCGCCCGCCATGTCCAGCCGCAGCTTCTGTGCGTAGGAAGCCCACGGCACCAGCGTGATTCGCACCTCGACATCCGGATTCGACCGCTGGAACTCGTCCAGGGAGGCCCGGTAGGCGGCCACGAAGCTCTGATCCCAGATCCGCAGCCGCACCACCGTGCGCCCACCGCTCTCGCCGTCGCGCCCCAGCCACAGCGCCGCGGCCACCAGCAGCGCGGCGGCGAGCACGATGCCGAGCACGGCCCGCGTGGAATCTTTCATCCGCCAGGTCATTTCAGCCCCGTCACCGCGACCGACCGCAGCACCTGCCGTTGGAACACCACGAACAGCACCACCAGCGGCGCGATGGCGAGGGTGGTGGCCGCCATGATCAGCGTCCAGCGCGCGTCGTACTGCGTCTGCATGTTCGCGGTGGCCACGGTCAGCACCTGCCATTTCGGCCCGGAGGCCGCCACCAGCGGCCACATGAAGTTGTTCCACTGCGAGACCACGGTGATCACCGTGAGGGTGGCCAGGATCGGGCGGCTCATCGGCACCACCACGCTCACCAGGATGTCCAGGGTGCCCGCCCCGTCCACCCGGGCCGCGTCGATGATCTCGCCCGGTATGGCCCGGAAGTACTGGCGCAGCAGGAAGATCGCGTACGGCGAGCCGAACAGATACGGCAGCACCAGCGCCCAGAAGGTATTGAGCCAGCCGAGTTTCGCGAACATCAGATACAGCGGCACCAGCGTGACCGCGCTGGGCACCATCATGGTCCCGAGGTAGGTCCAGAACAGCGCGTCGCGTCCGGGGAATTCGATGCGCGCGAAGACATGGGCGGCCATGATCGAGGCGAGCAGCTGCCCGCCGGTGATGCACACCGTCATCAGGGCGGTGACCGCCACCGCGCGCCCCAGTCCCTGCGCGAGTACTGTCGCGAAATTGTCGAGCGTCGCGGGATGTGGTGCCGCCAAAGGTGATTCACTCGCGAACTGCCTCGGCGTCTTGACCGCGGTGAGCGCGCTGAGCACCAGCGGTGCGACCGTCACCAGCGCCCCGAGGATCAGCACCGTGTACGCCGCACCCGCCCGTATCGCCTTCGACCGCTCAGTACTCATAGTCGGTCCGATCCCGGAAATACCGATGCTGGACCACCGTGATCACGAACAGCACCGCGAACACCACCACCGCCATGACCGCCGCCCGCCCCGGATGCGCGGCCTCGAACGCCTCCGAATACAGCCGCATGGCAACCACATCCGTGTGATGGTCGGGCCCGCCCCGGGTGAGCGCGTACACCGCGTCGAAGGTCTGGAACACGCTCAGCACCCCGGTCACCAGCACGAAGAACATGGTCGGCCGCAGCAGCGGCAGGATCAGCCACCGGATCCGCCGCCACCCGGTGGCCCCGTCCAGCGCTCCAGCGTCCAGCATCTCCCCCGGTACGGCCCGGATCCCGGCAATGAAGAACAGAGCCACATAACCGACGTTCATCCACACGATCACCGAGGCCACCGCGGGCAGCGCCAGCACCGGCGAGCTCAGCCACTCCACCCGCCGCCCCAGCACCGCGTTCAATGCCCCGCCGGTCGGCGCGAAGATCCACTGCCACACCACGCCCACCGCCACCGGCGCGCACATCCACGGCAGCGCGTACATCACCCGCAGCACGCTCCCGCCCCGCCCGCGCCGCGTCAGCATGGCCGCCACCGCGAACCCGAGCGCCGTCTGCACCGGGACCACGATCCCGGTCAGCGCCAGCGTCACCAGTATCGAATGCCCGAACTGCCGGTCGGTCAGCACCGAGCGCCAGTTGCGCGATCCGGTGAACTCGATGGGCCCCAACAGATTCCAGCTGTGCACGCTCAGCCACAGCACCACCGCGATGGGCAGCAGCAGGAACCCGCCCACCCCGATCAGGCTGGGCAGTAGCAGCGCGAGGCCGACGGCGGCCGGCCCGCGCCCCGGCGTCGTCCGGTGGCGAGCCGTCCGGTCCATGCTCGGCGACGCTACCGGCGCGGTCGCCGACCGCCGCTCTCCCACGCCCGATCTGCCCGATATTCTCCTGTGCCCGACGCGATTTCGAGACTGCCCGCCACCGGGTACGCGGCCCTGGCGCATGATAGTTTCAGCCGCGCTCGTTCATAGCTGTACGGCGAGGCTGGCCACGACAGGGCAGGGGACGGCGTCGATGAGAAGCAAGCCACGGGAACAGATCCTCGGAGTCTGGCGGTCGCTGCTGACCGCGTGCTACCACGACGAAGCCTGGGTGTGGGGCGGCCGCAACGGCTCCAACTCCATCAGCGATGCCGAACAGCTGCTGTGCCTGCTGTACCCGGCCACCGAGATCGAGGGCTTCGGCCTGGAGCGCCCCGACGAGATCGCCGACGACATCCGCGCGGTGCTCTCACCCCTGGCCGACAGCGGCCTGCGCATCGGCGAGCGCGTGGTGTGGCTGCTCGAGCAGTACATCGACCGCTACACCGAGGGCGATCCGGGAACCTCGTCCGAGCTGCCGATCTTCGCGGCGGGCAGCTATCTGGCCGCCTCCGACGGCACCGAGCCGACCGCCGCGCAGCGCGCGCTGGACGTCGTCGACTCCTACTCCATGTCGCTGACCCTGTGCCTGGCCGCGCTGAAATTCCTGCGCGGCCTCAGCGGTCCGGTCGCCGAACTGGCGGTGCGCCGGCGCACCCGGGTGGCCCTGGAGCTGGGCCCGCGCATCGACGCGCTGGACGCCCGCGTGAATGTCCGCCTCACCGCCGCCATGGTGGGCCTGATCCGCAGCTTCGTGGTGAACACGGTGGCCCCCGGCTCCGAGGCCGGGCGGGCCATGCTGTCCATGCTCAACCAGACCGGCGGTTCCACCGAGACAGTGGTGCACGCGGTGCAGCAGCGCCTGGACCGGGTCCGCATCCGACTACGCAACGACGCCACCCTGAGCCAGGTCGAGGGCGTCGATCTGGACAGCGAGGACATGCTGTTCGAATTCGGTTGGAGCTGGGCCATCGTGCGCAAGGCCGCGGCCATCGACTTCGTGGACATGGCCATCGCCGACCAGACCGGTCACGCCATCGCCCGCCCCTACCTGCACTTCACCGTGGTGGCCCTGGACGGCATCAACGACCTCACCTCGGTGCGCACCCGCGAACTCGACCTGCTCAATGCCCAGCAGCGCCGCCTGGCCGAGGCGCTGCAGTTGCGCTGGGATCTGGCCCAGCGCTACTGGGCGGCGGTGGCGCGCTTCGGCACCGGGCGCTGGCCGCTGGAGGACATTCCGTGGCGCACCTCCGACGGCGAGGAATCCGACTACTTCAGTCTCATCGTGTCCGCGGTGCTCATGCAGGATCTGCTCAACCGCGAGGCCAATGACGACGATCTGGACCGCGCCGCGACGATTTTCGAGGATCTGGCCCGGCGCGGCCGGATCACCCGCCGCTTCACCGAGGACGATCGCGCCCGCACCATGCACACCCCCGGCGTGAGTCTGCGTCTGCTGGGCAGCGAGGAGCTCGACGGCCCGCTGCTGCTGTGGACGGTATCCGATTACGCCACCGTGCTTTTGAAGCGCACCCTGCAGGCGGCCCGGCTCTCGGGCACCGTCGAGACCCGCGATCAGCTGATGGCGCTGGCCCAGGCCACCATGGACCACCTGGATCTGCGCGCCTTCCGCGAGGGCCCGGCCACCGGCCTCTGGGACGATCCCAGCCGCATCTTCGGCGGACCCGGAACCCATCTGCCCTCCTGGTATCTCACCGAGCGGGTGGTCGAGTGCATGGTGACCGCCGCGCGCATGTACCGGGAACCGCCGCTGCGCTCGCCCACCTCGGTGACCCGGGCCATGGAACTGCTGATGGAGGCCGAGCACCTGCTCAACCGGGAGATGCTGGAGCTCAACGAGACCGACATGTCCGCGGGCCGCACCGCCCTGGCCCTGGCCGAGCAGCGCCTGGAACGCGCCCGCACGCTCATCGACGAGCGTCCCGGCACCGCCGTCAGTCTCGTCTCGCAGGCCCTACTGGAACTGGACGAGCTCGCCTACTCCCGGTTCGACGCCACCAGGAGTGTGTGACCGTGCTCGTGTTCTCGGCCTCGGACAAGGGCGGCACCGGACGCTCGGTCACCAGCTGCAATATGGCCTACTGGCTGAGCATGAAGGGCTACAAGGTCGCCTATCTGGACTTCGACTTCGGATCGCCCACCGCGGGCGGCACTTTCGAGATCAGCCGGATCGACAATGGCGTGCGCGACGGCTCGGGCCTGCACGCCTACCTGCTCGACGAGAACGGCACGCCCGCCCGGCTGAGCGTGCGCTCGGAGACCGACCGCCTGGAACTGAGCCGCTCCCGGCATCCCTCGGGCCGGCTGGTGCTGTTCCCCGGCGACCTCGGCGGCTCCGAGTTCACCACCCTCGACGAGCGCATGATCGACCGCTGCGCCGCCCTGTTCGCCCTGTGCGAGCAGGAATTCGACGTCACCTTCGTGGATTTGAGCGCGGGCCGGTCCATCGCGCTGGCGCTGGCGCTCAGCGCCACCAAGCATCCGCAGCTGGCCCGGGCGGTGTGCCGGTGGCTGATCTTCCACCGCTGGACCCGCCAGCACATCGCGGCGGCCCGCGGCCTGGTGCACGACGAGCACGGGGTGCTGGCCACCGGCATGGCCTGGGGCCACGATCGGACCGCGCTGCTGAACTCCATGCGCTACATCCGCACCGCCGTCCCCGAACTCAACGCCGCCGCCGGACTGCGCCCGGCCCAGGCCGCCTGGCTGCAGGAACAGCACAACACCCTGACCCGCGCGGCGAACCGGCACGGCATGGGCGAGAGCGGGATACTCGGAAAGATTCCGGTGGAGCCCATGCTGCAGTGCCGGGAACAGGTGATCCTGGATGTGGACGTGGCCGCGAACGTGGCCAATGCCGAGACCGTGGCGGCGTTCCGCGAGCTCACCGAGAAGCTCATGAACCAGGCCGTCTGGGAACAGGTGGAGGTGCGCAGATGAGCTCCGCGACCGACTACAGCGAGGCCGGCGAGCGCAATCGGGTGGCCGGGCAGCCGCTCTCGCATCTGTCCATCGAGGTCGGGCACTTCTATATGGACGAGCTCGTCAACGGCGTCGACCGCATCCACGCGCAGCTGCGCAAGGTGGCGCCCATCGTCGAGGCCCAGAAGGCCGCGGCGGCGGAAGAATTCGGTCCGGGCGCGCGGGTGAGCACCTGCTTCCTGGTCGACGACTACTTCTGGACCAGGACCGGAACCCGGGGCCGGGACGCGCGGCGCAGCGCGGGGCCGCGCGAAGTGATTCCGAAACTGCTGGAGGCGGCGCAGAACTGCGGCGTGCCCATCGACTACCTGGCCCGGGAGGCCGGATGCGCCGAGGTCCCGTCGTTCCTGGACGGTGAGCCGATCGGCGAGCCGGTCCGGCTGGCCGCCATGATGGCCGCGCGCATCGTGCCCGAACCCGAGCACGACGGCACCGGCCGCCGCCCGCCGACCGTGGAGTCCGGCTGGCTGTGCAATGGCCGCCGCTCCTCGGAATTCGATGCGGGACAGGCCATGCGGATCGCGCGCTACCGGCCGCCGGAGGAGTTCGGCGCGCGCAATCACTCGATCTTCCTGGACGTGCAGCTGTGGAGCCGCCAGCTCGAGGAGGTCGCGGGCGAGCGGGTGGAGCGGATTCTCTGGTCCTGCCCGTTCCTGGCCACCATCTGGCAGTTGCTGCGGCTGGGCATGATTCGCGACGAGGGCGCGATCGTCGCCGCGCCGGTGCCGTGGACCGACCAGTGGCCCTCCGACTGGTCGCGACTGCCGTCGATCATGCAGCTGAATCCCGACGCCAAACCGTTCGCGGCCTACCGGGCGCTGTCCGTGCTGCCCTACGGCTACCTGGGCATCGAACACGCGGTCCGGGTCATCCTCGACCACCTCCAGCTCGATGACGACGTGCAGGCCAAGCTGGCCGAACGCGGTGCGGCCGAACGTATTCCGGTGGAAGTGCCGCAGCAGGCCACACGCCGGTTGAACCACATCTTCCTCGGGGACGTCTGAATGGCGGGCACATGAACGATCCGCTGGTGCTGCTGGGGGAGGTGCGCACGGGGCTGTTGCCGAACTCGGGCGGATTGGCGGCGCGCGAGGCGTCGGCGCTGCTGTCGCTGCTGCCCGGGCAGCGCGTGCTGATGCGGGAACGCCCACTGGCGCTGGCCATCTCGCCGAGTTCCGCGGTGGGCGTGGACTGCGCGCTGGCGACGGTGTCGCGCAACGAGACCCGCGCCATCGGGACGGTGGCCGCGCACGCGGTTCTGGTCGGCGGTCGGGTGGCGCAGAATTCGGCCTGCTCGACCGTGGTCCGGGCGGAGGACAAGAACCGCCGGCCCTGGTCGCACTATCTGACCCAGGTCGGGACTCTGGAGGCGTGGCACCGCATTGCCGACGACGCCTCGGCGGCAGTCGATCTCACCGAGGGCTTCCTGGAGGGCTCCAGCGCCTCCACCCTGGACCTGGGGTCCATCAGCGATCGGCTGCTGACCCGGGTGCGCACCGACCCGCGACTCGATCAGGATCCGCCGGTGCGTTCCGCGGCCACCCGGCTGCGCTGGGCGGCGCGGGTCGCGCCGCCGGTGGGCGGCAGCGTGCGCGGGCGCACCCTGTTCGCTTTCCGGCTGGAGGACGAGGCCACCCGGTCGGTGCGGATCATGGTGCCGACCGCCCGGGATCTGGCTGGGGTGCAACGGTTCTGCGAGGACCTGGCCGTGCACGACTGGCTGCTGTCCACCGTCGGCTCGGCGCTGGCCGAAGCCGATCGGCCGACACCGGAACGCAGTCCGTCCACCCAGCTGGCGCCGCTGCTCGAACGGCTGGTGCAGCTGTGGATGCCGGGCGCGCACACCCCGCCCCGGCTGCGCGAGCTGTGGACCCGGCTGGAGTCCGACCCGGGCTTCACCCGGCAGTGGACCGCCCAGGTGGGCCAGCTGCGCGACCGCCTGGCGGTGGCGACCCTGGATGCCTTGCGCAGCTCCAAGATCAGCACCATTCAATGGTGAGCCGGTTGTGCTTCAGAGCCGGCACCAGCGGCGCACCAGCAGGGCGAAGAACACCGACATGGTGACCGCGCCCAGGTAGCTCTCGATCACGAAGATGGCGCGCCCGCCCACCTTCACGTGCTGGGTATCCCCGATCCCCAGGGGATTGAGGTAGTTCATCAGAACCTGGAAGACGGTGTCGGCGGTCGATTGATCCGCCCGCAGCAGCACCGCCACCAGGAACACCAGCAGTTGCACGACCACGAACCACAGCATGCGGAAGGGCCGATACCCGTAGCCGCAGATCAGGTCCGGGAACAGGCCGCCGATGCGCTTCCAGCTCACCGGCTGGGCCAGCCGCCGCGCCCGGGCCTGGGCCAGCCCGCAGCGGTCCTCGGCGTCGGTGTCCTCGTCGATGCGGTACAGACTGCCCGCGCGCCGGTAGGCCAGCGCCGCGTGGGCGGGCAGCCCCGCCTGCACCAGCGGCGGACCCAGGCGTTCGTAGGCCTCGGCCAGCAGCCGGTTCTGGGTGCGGCTCAGGCGCAATGGACCCCGGAACTCCACCTCGGCGGCGATCAGCGCGGCCAGCAGTTTGTTGACCGGCATGGTGTCGGGGGTGGCGGTGGCGGTATGGCGCAGCAGCGGCGCGTAGATGTGGCCGAAGACGAGACTATCACCGGCCCTGCGGATTCCGGGCGGATCGTAGGTGGCGACCACGGCTTCGGTGTGCCGGGTGAACAGGTCGAGCAGCGGCTGTTCGGTCGCGCGCCGGCGCAGCCGGTGCGGCTGCTCGAGGAATTCGGTGACGCTGTCGGCATAGGTGTCGGCGTGGCGTTCGATGCGCATGCTCATGTCCGCCACGCAAGGCGAAGAGGGCGCGCTTTTCTCGAGCATGATCAATGATAAATCCGGCGTACCAGGACATCTCGGGGCTCGTCGGCGCCGAAGTAGGTGCCCTCGTGGTCGGTCCACACGAATCCGACCTCTTTGTAGAGGTGGTAGGCGGCGCGATTGCCGGGTTTCACGGTGACGTAGACCTGTTCGGCGCGGGCCCGGCGGCAGCGGTCGAGGGCGGCTTCCAGCAGGGCCCGGCCGATGCCGCGGCCCTGGCAGTCGGCGGCCACGGCAAACCCGAGGAACCAGGCCGCGCCCCGGTCGCCGATGGCGGTGAGCACGTAGCCGCGCACCTCCCCGGACTCTTCAATAACCGTCCAGTTTGCTCCGTGCAACTCGAAGAGCTGCCGCAGCACGAAATACGGATACGCGAGATGCTCGAACTCGACCACCTCGAGCGTGCGGATCGCGTCGAGATCCGCCAGTGTCGCGGTCCGGCACGCCGGAACCGGCGACTGTTCGAAGGCCAACAACGGTGTTCCCCTCCACCCCGGGCACACTCGCGTTCGGAAGAACGCGGGGTGGATTCCAGGGTAGGCGTCACACCGGAACTTGGGTGCGGTTCGGCCCGCCCGCCGTCTGTGGAACGGACGGGCCGAACCGCGCTGCTGCACGCGATGGGGACTGCGCCACCGCAACCCGGAGGTTAGGCGCGGGGCGTTCGAAAGCGCTGTGCGGCAGCGTTTATCGCGGCGGGGGGCCTTCCCCGGTACACCCCCGGCCGCGAAGCCTTCGTACGGTGGGCGTCGAGTGCCAGCCAGAGCAGGCGGTGCACCAAACGTTCGTAACTGGTCGGTTTCATCTGCACGGACGACCTCACGTGCCCGGTCATGGCAGCGCGCGCTCGTCGAGCACGACCCGTCCGCCCTCCACCAGGGTGGCCCGGGCGCGCCGGCGCACCTTGCAGGTCTGCACGGTGCAATCGAGGTGCAATTGCATTGCGGCATGGGCTTGTTCGACGGACATCACACCCGGATCGCGGCGGCAGCGCGACAGACCGGCAATGTGCATGTTGAGGGACGTCAGTTGCATGCGCAGACCACTCCAGTTCCCACTCGTTCCTGAAGTGCCCGGAGATTCAGGAAAGGAAAGGGGCCTAGCTACACCACTCCGGGCACACATCTAGTGTCC
>NZ_BJWY01000049.1 GCF_007990715.1 Nocardia seriolae NBRC 15557
AGTATTAGGCCCACCGACGACCCGCCGCAATGCTGCCTCATCGATCACCAGCCGCGCGTCGGCGGGCTTCCGCTTTCGCAAGATCAAGGACTGCCGCCGAATCCGCAATTGGACGCGGCGCTCGACCGCCTCGGGCGACTCGTATGAGAAGTACGTGTGGTCCAACGCCCGCGCGTACTCCGGTGTCTGAAACAGACCAGACACCATGTCAGGCCGATAGATGGTCAGCCGCTCGGCCGCAGACTCCAGACCGACGTAGACGTTGAACCCGGCCGGAATCAGATCCCCGTACTCGTGCCACCAAGATTTCGCATTGGCCTGCTGCGCCAGCCCTTTCAGCGGCTCGACATAGTCCGGCGCATCGTAGATCCGGCACAACTCCTCGATATCCCGCAACTGGACCCGATCGGTGGCACCACTCTCGAGCCGCTGCAAGCTGCCAGACCCGCGCTCGGCCAACTTGGCCGCCTGCACGATCGTCAGCCCGCATTGCTGCCGCAACTCCCGCAAGTACCGCCCGAGTTGGCGGCGAGGCAGATTCGTGGAGCGCTTCGACATAACCATCTCCTGGCGTCGGCTCCGAGACCGAATAAATTGTGCGCCGAAATCGGGTGGCGTGCTGGGCAAACGCGCAGATTTCCTACGCGCGCAAAAAATCCGGTTCCCAACCTGCGACCAGCGATGTCCGATAGGCATTACCCCAGTTCCCCGCCACTCCTCCGAGACCACCGCCGGGACCCGGGCCCAGCAACCGACACCACATCGGAAGGCCCCGTAATGCCTTGGGACACCTGGCCCCTACTGACCATCGCCATCCTCTGCGGCAGCACCATCCTCTGGTCGTGGTGGGGCTTCCACACCCAATCCCGCCCACCGCAGCCCACCCACCTACGCCCCTCCATCATCGGCGGCGGCTACCTCGAACTCCCCTGCCAAACCGCCCACACCTCCGGCCGCCACCGCCGCACATCCCCCGAACCCACCACAGCACAAGACATCTCCATCCCCTCACCAGAAGGCCCCTCACATGACCCCCGCCGAGGTAGCGGTTCTGTCCGCCCTCACCCCTGACCACACCCTCACTGCCACCCAAATCCAGCAGTTCGCCACCCTCACCAGCTGGCGCACCCGAAACGCCCTCGCCCAGCTGGAATCTCAGGGCCTGATCATCCCGACCCAACCTCGCGGCCGGTGGCGAATCACGCCGCGCGGACGCACGGCACTCACGATGAAAGCTCGCAGATTCGGCTGATGCGCCACCACACACGGATCCTGCACGTCGCGCAGGTTGCCGGAAAACCCGTTGACGGGTGCGGTGGCTGCTGCTAATTTTCGTGAGGCCGTGACAGAGAACGAGGAGGTGGTATCCGTGAACGCAGTATCGACATGGGTGCTCCCCTTTGGGGTCATGGTCGGGCGGTAGGTCGCCCGGGAGCGCCGTTTTGAGCACTCCCGAAAGGCACTATCGTGCAAATCATTTCTGAAAAGCGTTTCGATAACGGCGTTCTCGAGCGTGAATTCACCCTTGGCGAGATTCCCGGCATCCTGTGGACGCCCGAATCCGTATCCACTCCGGCACCGCTGATCCTGCTCGGGCATCCCGGTGGTCTCCAGAAGATGTATCCCCGGCTGGCTGGCCGGGGCTCGGCAAGCTGCGGCGGAGGGGTTCGCGTCCGCCACCATCGAACTCCCCTGGAACGGTGTCCGACCCGGTTCGGCTCCGTTCGAGCAGGCTCGCACTGACTTGCACAAGGTACTGGGTGCTGGTGAGCCGGTGACCGACGACATCATCGACCGGCTGGTCCTCCCGTTGGTCGACGCGTCGGTCCCGGAATGGCGGGCCGCCCTCGACGCCCTGCTCGAGCTGCCCGAGATCGGCGGTCCGGTCGGGTTCTCGGGCGGGATCATCTCGATCGGGGTCCGGCTGGCGGTGGTCGAGCCACGCATCTCGGCCGCCCTGCTCTTCGCCGGAAGTTACGTCCCCCAAGCCATTTTCGAGGATGCCAGGCAGTTCAGCATTCCATTGCAGGTCCTGCTGCAGTGGGACGACGAAGGCAACGACCGACAGATGGCGCTGGACCTGTTCGACGCCTTCGGTTCGAAGGAGAAGACCCTGCACGCCAATATGGGCGGGCACACCGGCGTCCCGCACTGGGAAGGGGACGCGGGCAACCGGTTCTTCGCCCGGCATCTGCGTCAGTGAACGTATCAGCCGGTTCAACCTGCCCGCCCTGACCACCGCCTGATTACCGTCTCGTTCTTCGGTTTTTGTCCCTAGAAGGTGATCCGTGCAGTCCGGGGGCCGGAACGCAAGTTCCGGCCCCCAAGTCGCGTCAGCTCAGGTCCGGCAGGGCACCCAACGCAACCACACTTCAGGTACATCCCTTTGCAAGCAATCCCGTTGCCAGTGATCGACCCGAGTAGTCTTCCCCCGAGTTACACGGCCTCGAGCATCTGTATCACATGTTGTGCCGAGCCCGCCGCCCAGAACGAAACGTCTTGCGCTGCGCAGGCGTGGTGTAGGCCATCAGCATTGACGTCAACTCCATCACCACCGCCCCCGGATCCAACAACGACCCGACCGCCTCGACCTCGGGTACCCCGGCCGCGGTGACCGGCGGCACGAAGGTGCTCGGGAAGAGAAACTCGACGCCTTCGGGAGTCGTGGTAACCGAATCACCAGTAGGCGTGCGCCATTCGACCTCCCGCTCCGGGTGGTGAATGACCTGCCAACCATTGGCGTTGTTGTCGGCCAGAGTCTTGAGCCGGTGATGCCGCCGACACCGCGCCCCCAGATTGTCTTCGGTGGTATGCCCGCCGGACTCGGGATCGGTGTGATCGAACCGGTCCTGATGGTCGAGATCGGTGACCGCGGCCGGGACGTGGCAGCCCGGGGCCCGGCAGATCCCATCCAGGGCACGCACACGCCGGACAACCTCGGCCCCCGGCCGGTACCGCAATTCCATTCCCGTTTCCGGCTTTTCAATCTTCTCTGTGATGATGTCGAAGCGGGCGTGACGGGCAACCCTGCGCGCCAGGTCGGCATCGATGGCCCCCAACCCCGCCAGCAGCGCCGGGTTGTCACGCAGACCGGCCAGCGTCTCTGCCGAAACACCCACCTGCACAAGGGCCTTACGCGCCTCCGGCACATCGCCATCGCCGACGGCGCGCGGACAATCGGGCCGCCCACACTGGCAGACCAGACGCCCCGTCCCATCGGCGAGAGCGACCAGGGCGGCGGCGCGACGCTGCCGGGTGTTGCGCGGATCCCCACTGCACACCTGCGTGGACGCCATCTCCCGCAGACGCTCGTAGAGGGTCTGCCCACCCACAGCCGGCAAGACCGCGTCCACAACCGCGGTGCCGTTGTCGGCGGCGGTAATGCTCACATACCGCTCCGCCTCGGCCCCTCGCGCCGCACGGCTTGCCCCTCGGGGTCGGCCTCCAGCAGCCATCGGCGCGCAGTGCGGCGAACCCGCTGCGGGACAGCGCCTTCCGCATACGCCACAATCTTGGGCTCCAGCTCGGCGAGCAGTTCTTCGGAGACATTGGTGAGCGTTTCACTGATCGCCCGCACACGAGCCAAGTCGATGCGCCCGGCCGCGAACGCTTCGCGGGTGGCCGGGTAACGGTGCTCCAGCCCGAGACCGAGCCCGATCAGATTGTCGGCCGACCGCTGCGACATCTTCAACGCGACCCCGATCTCGGTGGCCGTGCCCTCCCCCGCGTACAGCTGCCCGACCCCCAGATCGAGCTGCTCCTCACGCCGCATCCGATACAGCTCCGTCATCAACGCGGCCTCTTCGGCCTGCAGCACAGCTATTTCCGAGTGGACCGCGCGCAGCCGCTCCACCACCCCAAGGGCAGCGAAGGCGTCATCAGCGATTTCACTCATACCATCGATCATAGTTTCGAAAACCACGACACGGCAGCATGATCAGCGAGACATGCCGGGTAAATCACCGGCTACCAACATGATTCAATCATTGCTTAGTCACCGGAATATCGGACAGGTGCACATCGTGCGCGACGGCGGTCGCTTCCAGGCCATTCGAAGTGGGCTTGATGGTGGTCAGCTTCGCGCCCAGCGGCAGCTGTTGCAAAGGCACGGTGAAGGTGAGGGATTGACGGAGCGGGGCCAGTGGAATCGCCGGTCCGCCCGATCTGGGCTTGGCCGAGACCGGTGTGATCTCGATGCCGTTGTCGGTCGGCGTGACGGTGATGATGACCGTGGCGGGCACCGAAACCCCCGCCACCGAGAACTTCCCGGTCGCGCTCAATCCGTCCGGGCCGTCGGAGATCGACTCGAGTTCCTTCGGCGCGTAATGCTGCACCACGTCGTAGGGAACCAGCGCCGTCGCGGTCGCCGTCGCCGCGATGATGTTCGACGCGTGATTCTGCGTCAGGTCACTGATCGACGCGGTCACATCACTCAGCTTGACATCCACATCCTTGACCGACACCTGCTGCTGAGTCGTGTCCCCGATCCGAATATCGACCTCGCCGTACTTCCCCTCGACGGCCTGCGTCAGAAACGGAAACCCACCGATCCCGACCCCCGGCTGATTCGGCAGGTCGTACCGGGTCTTGATCTGCCGCGCAATCTCGTTCTGCGCCACCGTCACCGCCACCCGATCACCCACGACCAGCGCAATCGCCAGCACAACAACGGTTATCAGCAGTGCGCGCATGCGCTCATCCTCTCCGGCATCCCACCATCATGCTGTGAATCGCAGCCGAGGGTCACGCGTGTTAGCTCGCGGCGACCGTTCCACTGGGCAGCAGGTGGCGATCCACAAGCTTGTGCCAACGCCGGTGACGGTAGTGGTAGATCGCTGACGCCACGCGAGTGACCACGGGAGTCCAACGACCGGCATCGATCTCGACGGTGTCGGTGTAGCGGCAACGACCGGTGGACAACGGCTCGACGTGCAGGGTGTGGTTCCAGGTGGTGATGACACCCCCATGCTCGTGTGTGCGGATCGTTTTCGTGGCCTGGTCCACATCGATCACCTCGATGGTATGGCGATAGGCGGGAAAGACATGAAACGCGAACAGCCATCCCGTGCCACGTTCCCCGACGCGAAACGGCTCCACCCGCCCCCGCAGCGCAGGCACGCCGAACAGCCCGCGGCAGACGTACAGAAAAGTGGCCGGAGACTGCATCGCCACCCAGACGCGTTGCGCGTCGATCGGCAGTTCGGTGTGAATCTCGATGGTGCGCATGAACATTCCTCATTCCAGAATTAGGATCACCTAAATTCTGTGGAATGATTCGAGCACCGACTACTCGCATTCCGACGGGAGGCCACGGTGGCGCCAACCGATCGCTTTCGGCCACGTAGACAGCCGAAACAAGAGCGATCTACCGACACCCGCCGCTGGATCCTCGACGCGGCTGCTCAGGTTTTCGGCGAGTTCGGCTACGGCGCGGGCACGACCAATCGCATTGCCGAGCGCGCGGGAATCTCGATCGGCTCGCTGTATCGGTACTTCCCGAACAAGGACGCGATCCTGCGGGCGCTCATGGAGGAGCACGTGGACGCGGGAGCGGCGCTCTATCAGGAGCGACTCGCCGTGGGGCTACCTCTCGAACTGGAAGACTGCCTGCGGCTGATCATCAAGGCCACCATCGACAATCACCGCGACAACCCACGCCTGCATCGCGTGCTGTTCGAGGAAGCTCCCCGCGCCCCCGCCCTGCTCGCACGGCTACACGAATCCGAACAATTCGCTGTCACGTTGGTGACCGCACTCCTCGAACAGCATCCTCAGGTCACGGTCCCGGACGCCGCACTCAGTGCGCGCATGGTCGTCGTAACGGTCGAGTCGATGGTCCATCGCCTCATCACCGCGCCGAATCCCGTACCCGCACAACAGTTGGAGGACGAAACCGTCATCCTGCTGACGCGCTATCTCCGTCGATAACCCCGACCGCAGCTACATCAACGCGCCGCCGTCGACGCGGAGTTCCGTGCCGGTCATGTAGCGGCCGTCGTCGGAGGCGGCCATGGCTACGACACCCGCGATGTCTTCGGGCTTGCCCAGCGCGCCGCCCTCGATCCAGCCGGGGAGGCGGGCCATGAGGGACCAGTCGGCGGCGGCGGGGAGTTCGAGGCCGGAGGTGATGCCGGTGCTGATGCCGCCGGGGACGATATTGACTGCGCGGAGGCCCTTTTTGACGTATTCGAGGGCGATGGAGTGGGTCAACGCGTTCACGCCCGCCTTCGAGGCGGAGTAGGCGGCCATGTACGGGTTGGAGCCGAAGGCCGCGGTGGAGGAGAAGTTCACGATCACGCCGTGGCCGGAGTCGATGAGGGCGGGGAGGTTGGCCTGGATCATGAGGAAGGTGCCGGTCAGGTTGACCGCGATGACCTTGTTCCAGGATTCGAGGGGCATTTCGTGGGTGTGGGCGGCGCGCAGGATGCCCGCGGCGTTCACGAGAACGTCCAGGCCGCCGAGGAATTCGTGGGCCGCGGCGGTGGCGGTGCGGACGGCCTCCGGATCGGAGATGTCGAGGGTCAGGGTGCGCAGCCGCTCGCGCTGGTCGGCGGGGACGGCGTCGACGGTGGCGGCCAGTCCGGCCGCGTTCGCGTCGGCGGCGACCAATCGCGCCCCCTCTTCGAGCAATCGCAGGGCCACGCCCTGGCCGATGCCCGATCCCGCTCCGGTGACAAGTACTCGACGGCCTTCGTATCTGCGCGACATGGCGAGAAATTAGAACAAGTTTCACAGCCCGTCAATGGGTGGCGCGCGAGCATCGGGATAGCTAATTGCCATAGTGTTCTCATACTGGTCCGTCGTCCAAATGGCTAGACTCGTGCCCCGTATATGACTGGCAATTCGGTCGGGAAAACCTGATGGAGGATTCATGCGGTTGGCTGGTTGGCGGACGCGGGCATTCACCGCGGCCGTAGCGTCGACGGGTGCGCTGTTGGCTATGCCGGGCACTCCGGCCCACGCCGAAACTGCGGGCACGACGATCTCGGCCACCCCTGCTCCCGACGGCTTCCGCGGCCTGAGCAACGGCACCATCATCGACTACTGGACCACCCGCTCCAATGGCGAACCGGTGAAAGCCAGTGGCGCGCTGTTCGTTCCGCCCGGCCCCGCCCCCGCGGGCGGCTGGCCGATCATGGCCTACGACCACGGCACCTCCGGCATGGGACCGGGCTGCGGCGGGCAGACCGACACCACGAAGATGAGCCGCCCCAAGGAGGACCAGGTCCTCCAGTACTTCGTGAACAAGGGCTTCGCCGTGGTCGCCCCCGACTACCTCGGGCTGGGCCGCTTCGACACCGGCCCGCACCCGTACCTGGAGATCAGCACCGAGGCCGGTTCCACCGTCGACCTGCTGAAGGCCGCCCGCGCGACCGATCCGTCACTGGGGCGCACGTGGGCGGTGACCGGGTTCTCACAGGGCGGGCAGGCGGCGCTGGGCACCGCGCATCTGCAGGCGGCGGCCACTCCCGACCTCGACTTCCGCGGCACCATCGCGGTGGATCCGGAATCGGATCTGGAGAAGGTGACCCCCTTCGTCGGCCCGTGGGTGCCCGAGATTCCGGGCCAGGCGGGGACCGCGGTGAACGGCTTCGTGGTCAGCATGCTGGCCGGGCTGCGGGACACCCACCCCGAGGTCGATGTCGACAGCTACCTCACCCCGCGCGGCAAGCAGGCCCTGGACGAGTCGCAGAGCCTGTGCTTCCTCGACATCATGAAGGTGGTCGACGGCATGGGCATCGGCGACATGCTGTCGCGGCCGCTCAACGATCCGGTCTTCCAGACGGCCATGAACGAGTACATGACCGTGCCGGTCAACGGCTATGACGCGCCGATCCTGTTGCTGCTCAACGCCACCGACACCACCGTGCCCTCGCCGTTGCACGCCGCGCTGGCCGCGCAGTTCGCCGCCAACGGGGTGGACTTCCAGACCGTGGTCGGCACCGGCACGCACACCCAGCTGAACCCGCAGATGTGGGATGCCATCGGGGCGTTCACCGATCGGATCCTGGCGACGCCCGCGAAGTAGGCGCGAATTACCGCGGGAACCAGGAGAAGTCGGGCTCGCAGGTGATATCCCCGGCGGGCCGCGCACCGGTGGCCAGGTAGGTGTTCACGGCGTCGATCACGCACGGGCTCAGTCCCGGACGGAAGGCGCCGTGAACCCTGGTGTCCGCCAACGTGACCAGGCGTGAGTCGCTCAGATCCCGGTGCAGCGCAAGACCTTCCGGGTACGCGGTGCGGGTGTCGTGGACGGTCGCGATGATCAGAACCGGTGTCGCGTTGTGGATCTCGGTGGGCGGCTCGACCGGTTCGGGCCAGAACGCGCACGCGGTGATGTTGTTGGCGAACGCGCCGAACACCGGCTGCGTGCGGCGCGCGGCGTCGACATTCGCGTAGTACCAGGCCGGATCGCGCGGCGCGGCCTTGTCACCGCACATGATCGCGGCCAGTGCCGAGGCGTCCAGCGGCACCGCGGCGACGATCTTCGCCTTCAGGGCGTCCATATCGATGGGCCCGCCCGCCACACCGACGTCCAGCATGTGCACCACCTCGGCGAGGTTGGTGTTCAACTGCGGATTCACCAGCAGGGCCAGCAGCATCATGGGAATGGTGTGCTCGTCGACCAGGTAACCGCTGCCGTAGATCTCGTGCCCGACCGAGCGCCGGATGAGATCCTCGACGAAGGCTCGAACCTGCCCGGGGGTCGCGCCGAAGTGGTATTCGTCGTCGTGCCGGGCCGCCCAGCTCGCCCAGTCGTCGAGCGCGTATTCATTGAGCGCGCCCATGTCCTGGTACAGGCCGACGTAGTAGCGGTCCGGATCGATGGGACTGTCCAGGATCATGCGGTCGACGTGCTCGCCGAACATCTGCGTGTAGACCGACCCCAGGTAGGTCCCGTACGACGCGCCATAGAAGTTGAGTTTCGATTCACCGAAAGCGCTTCGGATGACATCCATATCGCGCGCGGTATTGCGAGTCGTCGTGTGCCGCGCCTTGTCCGGATCGGTGCCCACGCACGCGGCGGCCAGCGCCGCGCCCACGGCGGTGTCGCGCGCGAAGCCGAAAACATCGAATCCGGCCGAGAACAGCATCGACGGCACGGGAATCGTGCAGCTGACCGCATCCGAGCGTCCGACTCCGCGCGGGTCCATGCCCACCAGGTCGTACTGCGCGCGCACGTCCGGGGTGAGCATCCCCGCGATCGCGGCCGTATAGCGCAGCCCCTGGCCGCCCGGACCGCCCGGATTCGACAGCAGGATGCCGCGGCGGCGGCTCGGATCGGTGGCGGCGATGCGGGAAACGGCGACCGTCAGCGTGCGGCCGCCCGGATTGTCGTAATCCATCGGCACCCGCACGCCCGCGCACTGCGCGCCCTCGGCATCGAGTTTCGCGTCATTGCACGGCTGCCAGTCCAGGCTCTGGTGGTAGAACCGGTCCAGGCCGGGTGCGGTGTCGGCGTTCGCAGGTCCCGCCGGTAGCGCGACCGCGGCGGTGAGCAGGGTCGCTCCCAGGACGAGCCGTCGAATCCGCTGAGCCGGCATGCACTCTCCTTCGAGGTCGGGTTCCCGTTGGGCGACGCTACCCGGACCGACCATGAAAGACGGTGCGAGATGGCGGATTTGGTTCGACACACCCCCACCGCCACGCCAGCATTCGAAGGCTGGCAAATCATCAGCGAATGCGCTCGACAGACTTCGGCGATCAGGCCCCGCCGCCCCGTCGCTGGAGGAATCATGCCGATCACAGGTGCGTTCGCTCGCACCCTGGCCGCGACACTGGCCGCGGGAACACTGCTCAGCATCCCGGCAGCGCACGCCGCCCCCGCCGAATCCGGCTCGGGCGCGGGCACTCTGATCACCGCCACCACCGAACCCGACGGCTGGCACAACCTGTGGGGCGGCTCGGCGGTGGAGTACCGGACCACCCGCTCCAACGGCGAACCGGTGAAGGCCAGCGGGGCCGTGTTCGTTCCCTCCGGTCAGCCGCCCGCCGGGGGCTGGCCCGTCATGGCCTGGGACCACGGCACTACCGGACTGGGCCCGGGCTGCGGCTGCCAGGCCGATCCGGAGCGCGAAGTACTGCCCTACCGCCGCCGCGAGGAGGACGCGATCATGCGGTTCTTCCTGGCCAAGGGCTATGCCATGGTCGCGCCGGACTACCTGGGGCTCGGCCTGTTCGACACCGGCCCGCACCCGTATCTGGAGCTGAGCACCGAGGCGGGCGCGACCATCGACATGGTCAAGGCCGCCCGCGCCGCCCGGCCGGAACTCTCGCGCACCTGGGCGGTGAGCGGGGCGTCACAGGGCGGGCATGCGGTGCTGGGCAGTTCGAGCTATCAGGTGCGGACCACGCCGGAACTGGATTTCCGCGGCACCGTCGCCATCGACCCGGCCTCGGATGCGGAGAAGGTGCTGCCCATCGCCGGGCCGTGGGTGCCCGGTCCGTCCGGGCAGGACACCGACGCCTTCTTCGTGTCGATTCTGATCGGCATGCGGGCGGCCCGGCCCGACGCGCAGGTCGACAGCTACCTCACCGACTACGGTCGGCAACTGCTCGACAGCGTCCAGTACGAGTGCCTCGGCGAGCTCACCGATCGCATGGCGGGCGTGGTGCCCGGGGCCATCCTGTCGCGGCCGCTGTCGGAGGGACCGTTCCAGGCCGTGCTGCGCGACTACATGACCGTGGCCACCCGCGGCCATGACGCGCCGATCCTGTTGCTGATCAACGCGACCGACACCACCGTCCCCTCCCCGCTGCACGCCGCCCTGATGGCGCAGTTCGCCGCGAACGGGGTCGACTTCGGCTCGGTGCTCGGGACTGGCGGCCACACCGAGCTCAATCCGGCGATGTGGGCGGCCATGGACGCCTTCACCAACCGCATCTTCGCCGCACCCACGGTGTCTTGATAGGTTTTCCAGAATGTCCGAACCCGAGATCGCCGGTCGTGGAAAAGCGGCCCTGCTGGGCCCCGCCGAAGTGCGTGAGCTGGCCGAGCGCTTCGGCGTCCGCCCGACCAAGCAACTCGGACAGAATTTCGTCCACGACGCCAACACCATGCGCCGCATCGTGGCCACCGCGGGCGTCGGCCGCGACGACACCGTCCTCGAGGTCGGTCCCGGCCTGGGCTCGCTGACCCTGGCCCTGCTCGATGTGGTCGACCGCGTCATCGCCGTCGAGATCGACCCGACGCTGGCGGCCCATCTGCCGGAAACGGTCGCCGCCCGCGCTCCCGAGCTGGCGGACCGTCTGACGGTCGTTCCCATGGACGCCATGAAGGTCACCCACGCCGACCTCCCCGCCGAGCCGACCGCGCTGGTCGCGAATCTCCCCTACAACGTGGCGGTCCCGGTCCTGCTCTCCCTGCTGGCCGAATTCCCCAGCATCCGAACCACTCTCGTCATGGTGCAACTGGAGGTGGCCGATCGCCTCTCCGCCACCCCCGGCGGCCGCATCTACGGCGTCCCCAGCGTCAAGGCGGGCTTCTACGGCACCGTCCGCCGCGCCGGAACCGTTGGCCGCCAGATCTTCTGGCCGGTCCCCCAGGTCGAATCCGGCCTGGTCCGCATCGACCGCTTCCCCGAATCCCCATGGCCCCAGGACGATTCCTTCCGCCAGCGCGTGTTCGCCGTGGCCGACGCCGCCTTCGCCCAGCGCCGCAAGACCCTCCGCGCGGCCCTCGCCACCTGGGCCGGTTCCCCCGCCGAAGCCGAAAAACGCCTCACCGCAGCCGGAATCGACCCCACCGCCCGCGGCGAAACCCTCGACACCGCCGCCTACGTCCGCCTCGCCCAGCAGGGCTGAGCCCGCTAGCTGATGCCCAGGCGGGAGGTGCAGGCGGGCCAGGCACCCCAGCCCTGGCGGGCTCGGGTCACCTCGGCGATGGCGATTTGTTCTTCGCGGGTGGCCAGGTCGGCGCGCGGGGCGTACCGGGTGCCGCCCTGGCGTTCCCAGGTGCTCTGGTCGAATTGGATGCCGCCGTAGTAGCCGTTGCCGGTGTTGACGGCCCAGTTGCCGCCGGATTCGCATTTGGCCAGGGCGTCCCAGGTGCCGCCGTCGTGGACCTCGGGGACCTCGGTGCCGGGCTTGGCGCCCTTGCGGATGGTCTTGGGCTGGGCGGGGACGATGACGGTGGACTTGAGCGGATCCTTGCCCGCCTCACGGCCGTTCACGATGGAGACCGCGAAAGTCACGTCCTGGGTGCCGGGTACGCCGGGATTCTCGACGACCGTGCGGCTCATATTGAGCGTCGGGTCCTCGATGATGTTCTCCTGCGGGTCCAGCGGGACACGCTCGGTGCGGTTCTCGACGATCTTGCGGGTGACGGTGATCTTCATGCCGTCGCGCAGCGGGGTGGTGGCCACCGGTTCCACGAAGTCCTGATTGATCAGCGGGCGGCCCTGCACCTGGAGCAGTTCGCCGACGGTGGGGGCGGCGAGGCGGACCAGGGAGGCGGGAACGCCGTTGTCGGACAGCTCGACCGTGCGCGGGTTGGTGATGAGCAGCTGCGCGCCCTCGAGCGGCAGCGGGCTGGGGCGCGCGGGCGAGGTGAAGACATCGCCGGGCAGGTTCAGCTTGGTGACGGCCTCGGCGACGGTGAGCGCGGTGGTCCACGCCTTGGACGGCGAGCCGTCGATGATGAGCGAGACCTCGCGGGCCCGGTTCAGGGTGATAGTGGTGCCGTCGCCGATATGCGCTCCGGCCGAAGGCGATACGTCGTCGCGGTTGGTGAGTGCGTACCCGGCGTCCTCGAGCGCCCCGCGCACATCCCCGCGCATGGTGGATTCGACGAACTTCTCGCCGTCGACGACGAAGGTCACCTGTTTCTTGCTCATGATGGCCACCCCCGCGCCGACGATGAGCGTGACGAGCATCGCCGCGATGGCCCCGTACAGCATCGGGGAACGCGACGAGTTGATCTTCGTCAAAGCGTGCATCGGAAATCCCGGCATGGTCACAGTACGATAACGAGGGGGGCAGGGATTGACAACCACTACCGGCGGAACTGCGGGGGCGAAAATTACGACCCGATATCGAACCGCAGGTAAATCACGATCGGGCAAGATCATAGTGAGCCGCGACACACCATCACAACTCGTGTCGCCGACACGCAGAAATGGTGCGAACGCGAAAAAAGGTGTGCCGGATCAGATTCCGTAAACCCGGCGCGCATTGGCCGTGGTGATCTTGGCCAGCTGCGTCGGATCCTGTTCGCGAAGTTCGGCCAGCGCCCGCACGGTATACGGCAGCATGTACGACTCGTTGGGCGCGCCGCGGAACGGATGCGGGGTCAGGAACGGCGCATCGGTTTCGACCAGAATCAGTTCGTCCGGAACGAGTTTCGCCGCCTCGCGCAATTCGTGCGCGTTCTTGAAACTCACCGTGCCCGAAAAGCTCAGCACATAGCCCTCTTCCACGCAGGCCATCGCCATGTTCGCGTCCGAGGAGAAGCAGTGGAAGATCACCGTCTCCGGCGCGCCCTCGTCCAGCAGCACGGTCAGCAGGTCGTGATCGGCCTCACGATTGTGGATCATGAGCGGCTTGCCGAGGCGCTTGGCCAGGTCGATGTGCCAGCGGAAGCCCTCGACCTGATCCTCGATCTCGGCACAGCCGTCGAGCTTGCCGGGCCAGTAGTAGTCGAGCCCGGTCTCCCCCACCGCGACCACGCGCGGGTCGGCGGCCAGCCGTTCCAGCTCGGCCTTGGCGGCGTCGTCGAGATGGTTGGCGCGGGTCGGGTGCAGCGCGACGGCCGCGTAGACCCGGTCGTCCCAGTTGGCGGCCTGGACGGCGAAGCGGGCGGCCTCGAGATCGTCGGCGACCGTCACCAATTCCCGGACGCCCACCGCACGCGCGCGCTCCACCAGTGCCGCAACCGATTCCGGATCCTTTGCGCCGCAGGCGTCGATATGGGTATGCGCGTCGATGAGCGGCGACAGTGGCGCCGGCGGCTCGGGCGCAGGTCGGCGGCTACTCATGGGCACGACCTGGCACGGGGATATTCACGCGAGCGTCGAAGGGCACGCAGATAGAGTAGACACACCATGAGCGCATCCGACCGCCCCGCCTTTTACATCACCACGGCCATCGCGTACCCGAACGGCAATCCGCACATCGGGCACGCCTACGAGTACATCTCCTCCGATGCCCTGGCTCGCTTCAAACGGCTGGACGGCTTCGATGTGTTCTACATGACCGGCACCGACGAGCACGGCCAGAAGGTGCAGCAGGCCGCCAAGGCCGCCGGTCTCCCGGAGCAGGAGTACGCCTCGCGCAACTCCGATGTCTTCGAGGCCATGGACAAGGCGCTCGACATCTCCTTCGACCGCTTCATCCGCACCACCGACGCGGACCACCTGACCTCGGCGGCCGCCCTCTGGGAGCGCATGGTCGCGGCGGGCGATATCTACCTCGACACCTACGGCGGCTGGTACTCGGTGCGCGACGAGGCGTTCTACACCGACGAGGAGACCACCGTCCGCGAGGACGGCACCCGCATCTCCACCGACACCGAGACCCCGGTGGAGTGGACCGAGGAGTCGAACTACTTCTTCCGGCTGTCCAAGTATCAAGATCGGCTGCTGGCGCTGTACGAGACGCATCCGGAATTCATCGCGCCCACGACCCGGCGCAATGAGATCGTCTCGTACGTGAAGGCCGGGCTGAAGGATTTCTCGATCTCCCGCACCTCCTTCGACTGGGGTGTGCCGGTGCCGGGTGATCCCGAGCACGTCATGTACGTGTGGGTGGACGCGCTCACCAACTACCTGACCGGCGTCGGCTTCCCTGACACGGATTCCGCTGCGTTCCAGCGGTATTGGCCCGCGGACCTGCACATCATCGGCAAGGACATCTCGCGGTTCCACACCGTGTACTGGCCCGCGTTCCTGATGAGCGCCGGAATCGAGCTGCCCAAGCGGGTTTTCGTGCATGGCTTCGTGAATGCCAAGGGCGGCGAGAAGATGTCGAAGTCGCTCGGCAATGTGGTCGATCCGCTGGAGTTGGTCGAGACCTTCGGGCTGGACGCCGTGCGATTCTTCCTGCTGCGCGAGATCTCCTACGGGCAGGACGGGTCCTACAGCGAAGAGGCCATCGTCGGCCGGATCAACTCCGATCTGGCCAACGAGTACGGCAATCTGGCGCAGCGCTGCCTGAAGATGGTGGGCCGCGACTTCGGCGGTGTGACACCGACTCCGGGCGAGTTCACCGCGGACGACAAGGCCCTGCTGGAGCGTGCGGGCAACCTCTTGGCGAACGTGCGTGCCGAATTCGACCAGCAGCAGATCCATCTCGGCCTCGAGCAGCTGTGGCTCACCCTCGGTGAGACCAACCGCTACTTCTCCGCCCAGGCCCCGTGGACGCTGGCCAAGGCGGGCACCCCGGAGGACACCGCCCGCGAGGGCACCATCCACTACGTGACCATGGAAGTCCTGCGCATCGTGTCGATCCTGGTGCAGCCGATCATTCCCGCCTCGGCGGGCAAGATCCTGGACCTGCTCGGCGTCACCGACCGTGACTTCGCCGACATCGCCACCGCGCTGGTCGCGGGCACGGCGCTGCCGGAGCCGGAAGTGGTGTTCCCGAAGTACGCGCCGCCGAAGGCGTAGAGAAGTACACAGCGCAGCAGGCAGGGAACGAGTCCGGTGCCGCCCGCCCCCCTTCGGCGGGCGGTCACCGATTCACCCTGGCGCGAACACACGACTGCCCGATCCGCGGAATCGGATCGGGCATTAGCTGATCTCGCCGAAACAGCATCCGATCCGGTTGCGGGGGCGGTCAACCCGGGGAAGCGGCACGAATTGGGGTACCCACCTCGACCTGCACTTTCATCGGTTGCCGAGGACGGGCGCGATGCTGGAGGTGGCGGACGCTCGCGGGGTGAGCATGAACAGCTGATAGGGGCAGTTGTCCGGGTGCATGGCGTTATAGGAGTGCATGGTGAGCGAGATCTGGCCGCCGGTCTCCGGGTCGCGGACCAGCACCAGCGAATCGTTCCAGTCCTCCTCCCTCATATCGGTGTTCCACAATCGCTCGAACTCCGGATTGACGCGGCAGGCTTCGACGATCTCGGCGAGCCGTTCCGGAGCGACGCTGCCCGGCGCGTTCACCCGCAGGACGACTCGCCGACTGCCACCTGTCCGCCTACCTCCCGGTTCGCTGCATCCTGCGTGTTCACCTAAGCAGAACCGGCGCCGGAGCTCATTCCACGACCACGAACGGGTCGACCGTCGGCGTGCCGGGTGCCCGCGGGGTCAGCATGAAAAGCTGGTACGAGCAGTTCTGCGGGTGAAAGGCGTTGTAGGAACGCATGGTGAGGCGCATGGTCTCCGCGGTCTGGGGATTGCGAACCAGGACCAGAGAGTCGTTGAAGAGGTCCTCTTCCATCGGGGTGTTCCACATGCGCGCGAATTCCGGGTTGACGCTGCAGGTCTCGATGATCTGGGCGAGGCGCTCCGGAGCGACCACACCGGGCGACATGTAACGCAGGCCGAAAACCAGTCGGTGCACGATGGTGTCCCAGTTGACCAGCAGCTCACGAGCTTCCGGAACCGTCATGAACTGCTCGATGACATTGACCGGGCGTTCGGCGTCGGGGCTCGCGGGGGCCAGCCACGGGAACGCCCCGCTGGCCGCACGATTGGCCGCGAGGACCTCGTATTCGGGGAAGCGGTGGCAATACGCCGGGTAGGGCAGTGCCTCCAGGTGTTCGAGGTCCTCTTCGCGCAGTTGGGGTGGCCAAGTGCCGCGGGCGAAGGTGGAAACCCGGGGCAGGGTCAGCGAGACCACCTTTTCGAGCATCCACACCGGCACGTCCATGGCGGCGCACCAGTCCTCGAGCCGGTCCGCGGAGACGGTGCGCTCCCCGTTCTCGAGCTTCCGGTAGAGCGAGACGCTGACGAACATGCGCCGGGCGGTCTCCTCCTGCGTCAGCCCCTGAGCCTCCCGTCGGTGCCGCAGGTACATTCCGAGCAGCGGTTGCTCGGGAATCGGTGTGACAACGTCGCCCATCTACCTGGCCATCCCTTCAGCAATTGTTCAGCTATTTTCTACCGAAGTGGCCGACGAGGATCCAATTTTCCGGTCCCGCCAGCGTACGGAGCCCCACCGGGGCGACGACCCCGGACCGGCCCTCGGCACACGGATGGCGACAACTCCTTCGCAAATGCAACGATATGGATATGGACCCCCTCGATACGGAAGCCGGGTTGTCGTCGACGCAGCAGGAGTACTCCGATCGGCATCGGGCGGCACGGGAGGCGCTGCTGGTCTCGCAGCGGGGACGGCTGCTGGAGGGGATCAGCGAGTGTGTGGAGGCCAAGGGATACGGCGCCACCACCCTGACCGATATCGTGGCGCGGGCCCGGGTGTCGCGCAGCACCTTCTACGAGCACTTCGCCAGTAAGGAGGAGTGCTTCGTGGCGGCGGTGGAGGCGGGGGCGCTGCTGCTGTACACGCGGATCGCGGAGGAGACGGCGCGGCTCGAGCATCCGGATGCGCGTGCGCTGGTGCTGAATTCGCTGACCACCTATTGCGACGTGGTCATCGCCGAGCCGCATCTGGCGCGACTGGTGCTGGTAGAGGCGGTGAAGGCGGGCGGGGCGGCGGTGGCGCGGCACGACGCGTCGCTGGATCTGTTCACGGCGCTGTACCGGGAGTACCACCTGCGCGCGCTGACCGAGTTCGACGACGTGCCGCCGGTCAGCGACGGCCAGCTGGCGCTGATCGTGGACGCCATCGCCGAGCGCACCCGGCGGCTGATCGAGCGCGGGGAGATCGCGCTACTGCCGCAACACCTTCCGGACCTGCGGACCTTCGCCCTGGCCGTACTGCGGCTGCCGTCGGACGACTGAGGTCACCTGCCTGCAATGCCGCCCCGACCCGACGCCCGCGCCCGGTCGATAATGTGGATCTGAAGTGGACGCGGTTCAGCGAAAGAGGGTATGGATGCGCGACAGGCAGGTCCGGCCGATGGCCCGCGAACCGCAGGGGTCCATGCTGCAGCGCACAAAATTCGACGAACGCCACCGGGCCGCCCGGGACGCGGTGCTCACCTCGCAGCGCGGCCGGCTGCTCGAGGCCATGGTGGAATGCGTCGAGGCCAAGGGGTACAATGCCACCACGCTCACCGATATCGTCGCGCGCGCACGGGTTTCGCGCAGCACCTTCTACGAGCACTTCAGCAACAAGGAGCACTGCTTCGTCGAGGCGGTGCGCACCGGATCCGACATCATCGCGACCCGCATCGTGGACGAGCTGGCCATGCTGCCCACCGACGCCGGGGCCTACGAGCGCATCGAGTCGATCGTGGTCACCTTCTGCGAAACCGTGGCCTCCGAACCGGATTTCGCGCGGCTGATGCTGGTCGAGGCGTTCAAGGTGGATCAGGAATCTGTGGCGCTGCGCGATCTCGCGGTGGACCGTTTCGCCGATCTGTACCGCGTCTTCTACGCCCAGGCGCGCGCGACGGATCCGAGTCTGCCGGTGATCGCCGACGCGCTGTTCGCGCTGATTCCCGACGCCATCGGCGAGCGTACCCGGCGGGTCATCGTGGCCGAGGGTGCACAGCAGGTGCCCGAATTGGCGCCGCTGTTCGTGGAATTCGTGATCGCGGTGCTGGGACTTCCGCCGCGCGACCGCCACTGACCAGCGAAAAACGCTGCCGCTCAGACAGTTTCCGGATCGCCCCGGCGGCGGCCCGGGACTGCGACGCGGCCGGGTGAACTCACTCACAGCGAGACCCTCGGTTCGTCGCCCTCGTGCCATACGGATGACACATAACGAGCGGTAGCCAGGGATTGACCAATGCCGAGTACTTTGCGGTACCCCCACCTCAGCCCGCCTGCGGCGGCTCAGGCTGACGGCCGGAACTGCACGAAACCGCGCGTCACACTAAGCGTGCGTTCATGATTCGTCTCAGACAGCTACACGGAACGCTCCAGTTCCCCAAGCCAGTTACTCTCGGGTAGCCTCATCGCATCCGAGCTTGACGATCACGTTCTTCCCGCATTTCAACCTCCCAGTTTCAGGAGTTTCCCGTGCCGCAATCTCGATTCGAGTCCATCGGCGCTTATCTACCCGAGAAGCGTGTCACCACAGCAGCATTGCTTTCGCAATTGAAGGAAGTCCCCGAGTTCGATCTCGAACGCATCACGGGGGTCAAGGAGCGGCGTTTCCGCGACAACCGGCCCGGCCGCCGGGAGGACTCCTTCGTCCTGGCCATGAAGGCCGTCGAGGACAGTCTGTCCAGGTCATCCTATGCCGCAGGCGATCTCGACGTCATCATCTCCACCTCCATCACCCGCAGCAAACACGGCACCCGCATGTACATGGAGCCGTCCTTCGCCGGGGCGATCGGCCGCGCCATCGGAGCGCGCGAGGACGTCATCGCCTTCGATCTCTCGAATGCCTGCGCGGGCATGATGAGTGGCGTCTACATTCTCGACCGCATGATTCGCAGCGGCGCGGTGAAACGCGGCATCGTGGTCAGCGGCGAGGCCATCACGCCCATTGCGGAAACGGCCGTCAATGAGATTTCCAGCAAATACGATTTGCAATTCGCCTCGTTGACCGTCGGCGATTCCGGTGCGTGCGTGGTGCTGGACGAGGCCGTGGACGACAACGACAAGATCCACTACATCGAGTTGACCACCGCGTCGGAGTTCTCGCACCTGTGCCTGGGCATGCCCAGCGACAAGACCAATGGCGTGGCGCTCTACACCGACAACCGGAAGATGCACAACGAGGCGCGGTTCCTGCTGTGGACCGACACCCAGCGCAACTTCATGGAGGCGAAAGGAATCTCCTTCGCCGACGAGGGATTCGACTACATCATCCACCACCAGTTCGGCGCGGCGGCCATCCCGTTCATGAACGCCATTGCCGAGCGCGAGTTCGGCCACCCCATGCCGCCGGACCTGAATGTCATCGAGAAGTACGGAAACACCTCCAGCACTTCGCATTTCATCGTGCTGCACGATCAGCTCAGCCAGCAGGCCATCCCCACCGGGTCCAAGCTGCTGATGATCCCGGCCGCCTCCGGCGTGGTCGGCGGCTTCCTGTCCACCACCATCTCGTCGCTGAAGGTCTGAGGTTCCGCACATGGGCGTTCGCATCAAATCCACCGGAATCAGCCGGGACACTGACACTTTCAGCATCGTTGAGCTCAGCGGCCGGGCCGCGAAGGCGGCGATGGCGAGCGCGGGCATCGAGCCCGGGCAGGTCGGGGTCATGATCAACGCGGGCATCTTCCGCGACAGCAATACCGTCGAGCCCGCCGTGTCGGCGCTGATCCAGAAGGCAGCGGGCATCGGGCTGGACTATGTGAAGGAGGGACCCGCGGTCGTTCTCCTTCGATCTGATGAACGCGGGCACGGGCGTGCTCAACGCGGTGCAGGTGGCGCAGGCGGTGCTGGCCACCGGGAGCGCCGAGCATGTGCTGATCGTGTCCGGTGACACCCATCCGTCGATGACGCGGTCGGCCGCAGACGACGAATTCCCGTACGCCACAGCGGGTGCGGCGCTGCTACTGGAGCAGACCGACGAGCCGGAGGGCTTCGGCCAGGTGGTCACCCGGGCCGCCGCCGGTGCCCCGGGCCTGGAGTCCTACGTGGATGTCGAGACCATGGGCGACCGCGGCCGCGGGCTCATGACCGTGGATCGCGATCCGGACTACCTGGAACGCCTGCTGGCGGTGGCGGCCGAGGCCGCGCGGGCCGCGCTGGCGGGCAGCGATATCAACGAGACCACCACGGCGCTGATCGCCTCCACGCCCAGCGGCGAGTTCCCGGCGCTGCTGGCCGCCGAGCTCGGCATCGCGCCCGAGGCGGTGCTCACGCCGGATCTGTCGCAGGGCGATCCGCACACGGCGTCGCTGCCGCTGGCGTATCACGCTGCCGCCGAGGCGGATTCGCTCGCCGCCTACCGCGACGTGCTGTTCGTGGCGGCGGGCGCGGGCCCCTCGGCCGCCGCGGTCGTCTACCGGCTCCCGGCCCTCGCCGGAGCCGCGGCGTGACGAACGCGACCTATTGGCAGGCCATCGACCGCTTCCGCGCGGTCGTCGCCGCCGATCCGGACCGTGAGGCGGTGATCTACCCCGCGGGGAAGACCGCCTCCGGCCTGCCGGACTACCGTCACCTCACCTACCGTGAGCTCGACGAGTGGTCCGACACCATCGGCCTGCACCTGGCCGCCGCGGGCGTGGGCCGCGGCACCCGCACCATCGTGCTGGTGCTGCCCAGCCCGGAGCTCTACGCGATCATGCTGGGGCTGTTGAAGATCGGCGCGATTCCCGTGGTCATCGACCCGGGCATGGGGTTGCGCAAGATGCTCAACTGCCTGCGCGCCGCCGACGCCGAGGCGTTCATCGGCATTCCGCAGGCGCACGCGGCGCGGGTGCTGTTCGGCAAGTACTTCCGGAACGTGCGGGTGACTCTCACCGTCGGCCCGCGCTGGTTCTGGGGCGGCCCGACGCTGCGCAGTTGGGGAGCGCCGGCGGGCGCGGGCCGTCCCGGAGTCGCCGGCACGCAGGTGAACGCGGCGGTCACCGCGCGGCTCGAGGAGCTGCTGGCCACGCTGGCGGAATCACCGCGGCCCGCGGTGCGCCGCGGATTCGCCGGGGCCCGTTCACGATTCGCGGATCTGAACGCCCGACGCGACGCGCGCCGGGATGCGCACGCGCACGACATCGCGCCCTTCGACGCCTTCACCCTGCGCGAGCGGGTGCCCGCGCCCGCCGACGAGGTGCTGCTCATCGCGTACACCACGGGCAGCACCGGACCCGCCAAGGCCGTGGAGATGACCCACGGCAACCTCAGCGCCATGGTCGAGCAGGTGCATGCCGCACGTGGGCGGGTGGAGCCGGGGACCTCGCTGATCACGCTGCCGCTGGTCGGGATTCTGGACATGCTGCTCGGATCCCGGTGCGTACTACCGCCGCTGGTGCCCAGTCAGGTCGGGTCGACCGAGCCGACGCACGTGGTGGACGCCATCAACCGGTTCGGGGTGAAGACCATGTTCGCCTCGCCCGCGGTCTTGATCCCCCTGCTGCGGCATATGGAGCAGCACCGGACGCCGGTGCCGACGCTGCACAGCATCTACTCCGGCGGCGCGCCCGTGCCGGACCGGTGCATTGCCGGGCTGCGGCGGGTGCTGGCCGAAGACGCCGAGGTGTACGCGGGCTACGGGTCAACCGAGGCACTGCCCATGTCCACCATCGAATCTCGGGAACTGCTGGACGGTTTGGCCGAGCGTGCCAGGCTGGGCGACGGCACCTGTGTGGGACGGCCCGCCGAGGGGGTGCGGGCGCGGTTGGTCGCCATCACCGACGACGCCATTCCGACCTGGGCGGAGGCCGAGGCGCGTGCGGACGAGCTGACGGCGACCCGCGGCATCGGCGAGCTGGTGGTGTCGGGGCCGAACGTGAGCACCCGGTACTACTGGCCGGAGTCGGCGAACACCGCGGGCAAGATCCACGAGGGCGCGACGGTGTGGCATCGCACCGGCGATCTGGCGTGGATCGACGGCGAGGATCGAATCTGGTTCTGCGGCCGCAAGAGTCAGCGGCTGCTGACCGCCGACGGGCCGATGTTCAGCGTGCAGGTGGAGCAGGTCTTCAATACCGTCACCGGCGTCGCACGCACGGCGCTGGTCGGCGTGGGTACGCGGGGCACGCAGCTGCCGGTGCTCTGCGTCGAGGTTCGGCCCGGCGCGGACACCGCCGTGGTCGAGGCCGAATTGCGCAAGCGCGCCGCCGAATTCGATGTCACCGCACCGGTTTCCACCTTCCTGTTCCATCCGAAGTTCCCGGTCGACAGCCGCCACAATGCCAAGATCGGCCGCGAACAGCTCGCGGTCTGGGCGGCGGAGCAGCTCGGGAAGGACGATCGACGATGAAGGTGACTGTGCTGCGGGCGATTCCGGTGCTGGGCTGGGTTTACCTGGCACTGGGCCTGCTGCTGGCGGCGGGTGATCGCGCACCCGCCAACCGGCTGCTGCGGGCGGTGTTCTGGATCGACGCGTTCCTCAGCATCGTGGTGCACGCGGCCCAGATCCCGGCGGCCCTGAAGGCCACGGCGGGCACCGAGCATTCGGCGGTGAAGACGGCGGCCATGACCCAGATCTTCGGAATCACCTGGTGGAAGACTCAGGAGGCAGCGGCGTGAAGGCACTCGTCACAGGTGCGTCCGGATTCCTCGGCGGGGCCATCGTGCGCCGCCTGATCCGCGACGGCGACTATCAGGTGGCCATCCTGGCCCGGGCCACCAGCAATCTGCGGGACCTGTACGACGTGATCGACGAGGTCGAGATCATTACCGGCGATCTCACCGATCAGGTGTCCCTCGAACGCGCCACCAAGGGCGTGGACGTGGTGTTCCACAGTGCTGCGCGGGTGGACGATCGCGGCACGCGGGCGCAGTTCGTGGCCGAGAACGTCACGGCCACCGAAAATCTCGTGCGGGCGGCCAAGCGCAATGGCGCGTCCCGGTTCGTCTTCATCTCCAGCCCCAGCGCGCTCATGGACCGCGACGGCGGCGATCAGGTCGATATCGACGAATCGGCGCCCTACCCGCGGCGCTATCTGAACCTGTACTCCGAGACCAAGGCCGCGGCCGAGCGGCTCGTACTGGCTTCCAGCACAGCGGAATTCACCACCTGCGCGCTGCGGCCGCGGGCGATCTGGGGCGCGGGCGACCGGTCGGGGCCGATCGTGCGGCTGCGGGGCCGGGCGGCCGAGGGCACGCTGCCGGATCTGTCCTACGGCAAGCAGGTCAAGGCGTCGCTGTGCCATGTGGAGAACATCGCGGAGGCGTGCGTACTCGCCTCCCGGTCCGAGAACGTCGGCGGCAATGCGTATTTCATCGCCGACGCGGAGCAGACCGACGTGTGGGGGTTCCTGGGCGAGGTGGCCGGTGATCTCGGATATGCGAAGCCGACCCGGCAGCCGAATCCGAAGGTACTGGCCGCGGTGGTGGCCGCCATCGAAACCGTCTGGCGCATACCGTTCGTGGCCACCCGCTGGTCGCCGCCGCTGTCGCGGTACGTGGTGGCGCTGATGACCCGCACCGCCACCTACGACACCTCCGCCGCGACAAGGGATTTCGGGTATCAGCCGATCGTGGACCGTGATGCCGGACTGGCCGGATTCCTGGCCTGGCTGCAAACCCAGGGCGGCGTCGTCGCCCTGACCGAGAAGATCTAGGCAGGTAGGCACATGTTCCGCCGTCCCATCTCCCCCACCGAACTCATCTACTTCCCCATGCGGGATCTGGCTCCCCCGTTCCTGATGCAGCTGGTGGTGGAGGGCACGGGCAGCATCGATCCGGAGGCGCTGCGGCGCGCGGTGGTCACCGCCGCCGCGGCGAATCCGGGCGCGCGGCTGGTCCGGGAGGGCAGGCAGTGGGTCGACCGCGAGGTCGCGCCGAGCGTGCGGGTGGTCGAGCACACGCTGGAATACCCTGCGCTGGAGTCCGATCCGGTACTCACCAGCCCGATCGGGCCGACCCCGGACGCCACCGTGGAGGTGCTGCTGCTCACGGGCTCGCCGACCACCCTGGTATTCCGGGTCTTCCACGGCGTCATGGACGGCATGGGCATGGTCATGTGGGCCACCGACGTGCTGCGGGTGCTGCGCGGCGAGGAGCCGGTCGGCGCGCCCGACCCGATCGCCGATGCCGAACTGGTGCGCAAGGTCGGCGCGCCCGGGCGGCCCACGCTCATGCTGCCGAAGTTCCGCACGGCGCTCGGGCACGGGCGGCAGGAGCCGGGCGAGCACCGGCACCTGTTGCGCACCCGCACCATTCACGCCACCGGGCCCGGTGCGCTCATGCGGGTGGCGGCGCTGCTCGCCGAGGAGGGCGGCCCGGTCTCGCGCATCATGATCCCGGTCGACATCCGCCGCCACGACCCGGCGCTGCGGTCCACCGCGAATCTGGCGCTTCCGCTGTTCCTGGACGTGACGCCCGGCATGGACTGGCAGCAGCTCAACGAGATCAAGCGCGCGGGGCTGAAGGAGAACCGCGAGCTGAACCAGATGGACAACGGCGGGCTGAAGTATCTGCCGCAGGCGGCCGGTCGCGGTCTGCTGCGCACGCTGAACGTGCTGGGCGCGCGCACGGGGCTGAACCTGGCCTCGGCCACCGTCTCCCACATGGGCCGCTACGACCTGGACGAGCTCGCGGTCCCCGGCTTCAGCCCGACCGCCATCAAGGTGATGCCCCAGCACAGCGTCGCCATGCCGCTGCTCATGGGCATGACCGAATGCGGTGGACGTACCGAGCTGACCGTTTCGGTCCGCAACGGCCGCGGGATCCCCGAGCGCCTGGATGCCCTGCTGGACCGCATCGTCCGCACCTTGGAAAGCGAACTGACGCCGACGAATTCCGAAGCGACCCGCTGACCCACGCCTCACCCAGGATCGGAGTGCCCATGACCGCCGTCGACAGTTCCCCCGAGGTTGCCGAGGGCGTGGCATCGCGCGGCCCGATCGCGGCTTGGAGCCGGGTCGTGGTGACACGGCCGAAAACCGTGCTGGTGGTGGCGGTGTTGTTCGCGCTGTTGTGCGGACTGTTCGCGGCCGGATTGCAGCAGCGGGTGAGCTCGGCCGGATTCGTGGTTCCGGACGGGGAATCCGCTTCGGTGGACGCCTGGGTGACCGAGCGGCTGGGGCCGCAGAATCCGGATGTCATCGCGATCTACACCGCACCCGAGGGACAGTCGCTGGCTGACATCGGACCGCGGGTGACGGCGGCGATCGGGACGATCGATCCGGCGCTGCTGGATCGCCCGGTCGAAAGCTATTGGAACAGTTCGCGATCCCAGTTCCTGCGGTCCACCGATGGGCGACAGGCCGTCGCCGTGGTGTTCTCGGCGGGCAATGACAATCAGCGCGTCGCGGAGTATCCGAAAATCGCTGCTGCGCTGCGGGTTCCAGGACTGGATACCAAGCTGACCGGGTACAGCGCCCTGGCCGACACCATCAGCGAGCAGTCGCGCCACGATCTGGTGCTGGCCGAATCGATTTCGATTCCGCTGACCGCGCTGGTACTGGTGCTGATCTTCGGTGGCGTGGTGGCCGCCTCGCTGCCGGTGCTCATCGACACGTTGGCGGTGGTGGGCGCGCTCGGCACGGTCGGGATCATGGCGCGGCTGACCGAGGTCAGCGTGTTCGCCATGAACGTGGTGTCGCTGCTGGGGCTCGGATTGGCAATCGAATACGGGCTTTTCATTGTCGGACGGTTCCGGGAGGAGCTGAGGCGGGGCCGGTCGACCGAGGAGGCGGTAGCCCGCAGCCTGCAGACCGCCGGGCGCACGGTGCTGTTCTCGGCGCTGCTGCTCATGTGCGCGTTCGCGGGCACCTTCGTGTTCCCGCTGGCCGTGCTGCGATCGCTGGGCATCGGGGCCATCGCGGCGGTGGGGCTGGCCGCGCTGCTGTCGGTGACCGCGCTGCCCGCGATCCTCGCGCTGCTGGGTCCGCGCATCGGCAAGTGGAGCTGGCGGGCGGACGCCTTCGAGCGGTCGGAGGAACGGGCGCAACGGTTCTGGGGACGGGTCGTCACTGCGGTCATGCGCCGGCCGGGCGCGGTCGCCATCGCGGTCGGCGCGATCCTACTGGTGCTGGCGGCGCCGTTGACCGGGGTCCGGCTCGGCGACATCGACCACACCGCGCTGCCCGCCGGGAATGAAACCCGCACCGCCGTCGAGGATTTGAGCGCACATTTCCCGTCGGCCAACAGCGGCGCGACCATCCTACTGCGCGAAACCGATGGCAGCGCACCGACTTCGGCCGCCATCAGCACCGCGCTGCGGGAGATCGGCGGCGTCCGCGGCGTGCGCCAGGCCACGGCCCTCGACACCCGCGACAACACCACCGTCATCCACGCCGCCCTCGCCGCGCCGGACCGCTCCCCGCGAGCCCAGGACATCGTGCACGACCTGCGCGACCTGCGGTTGCAGGGACTGGAATTGCGGGTCGGCGGTGAGAGCGCCACCACCGTGGACAGCATTGCCGCCGTCCTGGACCGGCTCCCGCTCATGATCGCGGTCATGGTGGCGGTGACCCTGCTCATGCTGGCCCTGGCCTTCCGCTCGATCGTGTTGCCGCTCAAGGCCGTACTCATGGCGTTCCTGAGCCTGACGGCCACCTTCGGGGTGCTGACCTGGATCTTCGACAAGGGGCACCTGGCGGGCGTGCTGCACATCAGCGTCGGGCCGCTATCGGCAGGAATGCTGGTGCTGATCATCGCGGTGGTCTTCGGTCTCTCCACCGACTACGAGGTGTTCCTGCTCTCGCGCATGGTGGAGGCGCACGATGCCGGGGCCGATACCGAGGAATCCGTCCGCGTCGGCACCGTACAGACGGCTCGCGTGATCACCGCCGCCGCAACGCTTCTGGTACTGATCACCGGAGCCTTCACCCTCTCCCCGCTCACCCCCATGCGTTTCCTGGGCCTCGGCATGGTGATCGCGCTGATCATCGACGCCACCCTGGTCCGCATGCTGCTGGTCCCGGCTCTGGTCAAGCTGATGGGGCCCGCCAACTGGTGGGCCCCGGGAAATCGGAAAAAGGTTCAGCCGAAGAATTTGATCAGCGCGGGAGCCAGCACCGGCGCCTTGACCAGGTGAGTCTGCCCGGGCAGCACGCGATGTGACGCGCCCGGAATCACCTGGGCCAGTGCGGCATTGGCATTGCGCATCCACTCCGGGATCTTGCTGCCCGCGATGACCGTGACGGAATTCCGAAATCGGCCCAGCGGTCGGCGGGAAGCGTACGGCCGCGCTGGAATTCGGCGACGTATTGGATGTCATAGGCCATGGTCGGGGCCACCGTCTTCAGGTGGCTCCAGCCGGGGAACAGCGGGAACGCGGCGACCAGCAGGGCGGGCAGGCGCGCGCCCTGACGCATGAAGTATTTGACCGCCTCACCGTTCATCCCCTGCGACAGCATCGAATGCAGCTGCTCGATGTAGTCATCGGGCAACGGCGGGCGCGTGTCGTCGACCACGAACGGCACCTCGTAGAGCGCGACCTTGCGCACCGATCGCCCACTGCGCAGGTAATCCAGAATCAAGCCACCGCCGGATGAAATGCCGTACAGCATCACCGGCGCCCCGGCCAGGTCGACGATCGCGTCGAGATCCTCGAATTCGCGCTCGACGTCGAGCGGCAGATTCTCCCCGCTGCCGCCGCGCCCGCGCCGGTCATAGGTGTACACGGTGTACCTGCTCGAAAGCGCCTCGGCCAGTGCCTTGTTCGGCCCGAAGTCCTGCGCGGCGAGCCCGCCGTCCACCAGCACGACGACCGGGCCCGAACCGTATCGCGTATATGCGATGTGGGTGCCGTCCTTGGAGTCTGCGAAGCCTTTGTCGAGTTCCATGCGTCCACGGTCGCAGTTCCGCCCGGCCGGGGGAATTGCCTGGTTCGCACGGCAGCGATGCCCCTGCGGAATGAATGCGGGACGGGCATACTCGGGCGCATGGTCGAGCCGCTACCTCAGACCCCGGAGGGCGTGGAACTGCGGCATTTACGCGCCTTCGTGGCGGTCGCCGAGGAGTTGAACTTCGGCCGGGCAGCACAGCGGCTGTATGTCACCCCAGCCCGACCCACGTGCTCGTGGACCGGCTGCGCGCGCACGGCAATGCCATCCGGCACGACAGCTTCGCGGTGGAGGGGCATGCCTTCCAGATCTACTGGTCGTTCCATCCGGAGGCGGCCGAGGCCGTCCAGCGGGTCGGGGATTTCCTGCGGAACCCGGTGCCCGCCACGCCCTGAGCATCCGGCCTCGGCCCGCGGAGACGGGCGCACAACCCCCTTCGTCATGCGCGCGTCTCGACGGGCCGACACCCGACGATCAAGGTCGAAGTCGCACCGGCAATTCGGTCAGACCTCGCACGATCAGGCTCTTGCGCCAGACCGGCTCCGCACCCGCGGCCGGCTCCAGGTCCGGGTAGGCGGCGAGCAGGCGGGTGAGCGCGATACCGGCCTCCATGCGCGCCAGCGGCGCGCCGACACAGCGGTGGATGCCGTATCCGAAGGCGAGGTGGTTCTTGTCGGCGCGGTCCAGGTCGACCGTGTGCGGGTCGGCGAAGCGGGACGGGTCGCGGTCGGCCGCCGCCATGGACACCAGAATGCGCTGTCCGGCAGGGATTTCCACGCCGCCGAGGGTGACCGGGACCGTGGTGTAGCGGAAGGTGGCCTCGCTCGCGGGCGACTCGTAGCGCAGCACTTCCTCCACGAAATCCGGTACCCGCGCGGGATCCCGGTCCAACGTCTCTCGAACGGCCTTGTCGGACAGCAGGATCGCGACCGCGTTCGAGATGAGATTGACCGTGGTTTCGAAACCGGCGACCAGCAGCAGGAATACCATGCTGATCAGCTCGCGGTGCGACAGCCGGTCGCCCTCCTCGCTGGCGGTGATGAGCTCGGAGAGCAGGTCCTCGGCGGGCTCGGCGCTCTTGGCGCGGATCAGCTGGTCGATATAGGCGACGAACTGTTGCACCGCCGCACCGCGGGCCGCGGGGGTCTCGTCATTCGATACCAGGGTGGTCGACCAGGCGCGGAAGTTGTCGCGCTCCGCGCTGGGCACCCCGAGCAGCTCGCAGATGACCAGCATGGGCAGCGGAAAAGCGTAGCGGTCCAACAGGTCCAGATCGACGGTGGCGTCCGCGGCCAGCTCGGCGAGCAGCGCGTCGGCCAGTTCGGTGACGCGCGGGGCCAGCTCACGCACCGCGCGGCTGCTGAAGGCGCGATTCACCAGTGCCCGCAGCCGGGTGTGCTCGGGCGGGTCGTAGAACACCATCATGTCGCCGAACATCTGCGCGCCCGCACCGTCACCACCCAGCGCGGCCCGCGCACCCGCCGAATTCAGCGCCTTGCTGATGCCCGGGTCCAGGAACGCGGCCTTGGCCACCTCGTAATCGGTGATGAGCCAGCCGGTTCCGCCATCGGGGAACCGCACGAAATGCGCCGGGCCACGCCCGCGCAACTCGTCGTAGGCGGCGTGGGGACGCTGATAGAAATCAGCGGTCAGCGTGAACGGCGCGATGGCCGATTCACTTGCCGTGACAGTGTTCTCATGCCCCATGATCGGCGACTCTAACAGCGCCCGACCTTTCCCGCCCTGCCATCGCGCTGCATACACTCGCAGTGCATATGCCTTGCCCGGCGGCACTATTCGGCGGATCGGGCCGCCAGCACCGCGTCGTAGAGTTCCCGCCGCGAGGCCCCGGTCGCCGCCGACACCTCGGCGCAGGCGTCCTTGAGCCGCAACCCGGACGCGATCAACGCCTCCACCTGACCTACCAGGTCGGCGGGCTCCGCCGAAACCGGTTGCGCGCCTTCGAGAACCACCGTGATCTCCCCGCGCACGCCCTCGACCGCCCAAGCCGCCAGTTCGCCCAGGCTGCCGCGCACCACTTCCTCGTAGGTCTTGGTCAGCTCGCGGCACACCGCCCCGCGCCGATCCGGCCCGAGCACCTCGACCGCGTCGGCCAGGCAATCCGCGAGCCGATGCGGAGCCTCGAAGAAGGCGACCGCCCGCGGTTCGGCCGTCAGGGTCCGCAGCCACTCCTTGCGCTGCCCGGACTTGCGGGGCGCGAACCCGTCGAAACAGAACCGCTCGACCGGCAGCCCCGACAATGCCAGCGCCGTGGTCACCGCCGAGGGCCCCGGCAGACAGGTGATCGGCAGATCCGCTTCCACACACGCCGCCACCATCCGATAACCCGGATCGCTCACCGACGGCATCCCGGCATCGGTCACCAGCAGAACGGTCTTCCCGGCCCGTATCTCCTCGAGCAGCATGGGAATCCGCGCGGTCTCCACGTGGTCGTAGAAACTCACCACCCGCCCCGAGATCTCCACCTCGAGCGCCTTCGCCAACGATTTCGTGCGCCGCGTGTCCTCGGCGGCCACCACATCGGCCGACCCCAGCGCATCCCGCAATCGCTGCGACGCGTCCCCGATATCCCCCATCGGCGTAGCCGCCAAGACCAGCCGCCCCACGGTCCCCGGCTCCACGCCCATGCAAATCCGCCTCTCCACGATTGCCGCTCGCACCGCGCACCGGCACACCGGCCGCCGAATGCCGCCCTCCGAACCTACCGCCGCGCCCACGACCAGCGACGTCTGGGGCGAACCCCACCCCGCGCCCGGGTCGCGGGCCCCGCGGGTTCGGCGACGGGCTGGGCAGCGGGGCAGGACTCGGGGGCACGCACCGCTTACGATCGACGGCGTGACCCAGGTGACCGACGCGCGACCGGCAGCGGAGGGGGCGGAGACGGCGGCGCTGTCCAGTCCGGCTCCGCTGCTGCCCTCACCCGATTTCGGGCCCACGGATTGGGCTCGGGGGTGGGTGGTCACGCTGGTGCTGACGGCCATCACCGCCATCACCCGGTTCCTGCTGCTGAACTATCCGACGGATCTGCACACGCCCGTCTTCGACGAGAAGCATTACGCGCCGCAGGCGTGGCAACTGCTCACCAATGGCGGGGTGGAGGACAACCCGGGCTACGGGCTGGTGGTGCATCCGCCGGTCGGCAAGCAGATGATCGCGCTCGGGGAGGCGATCTTCGGGTACGGGCCGTGGGGGTGGCGGTTCACCGCCGCCGTCTCGGGAACGCTGCTGGTGCTGTTGGTGATTCGCATTGTGCGACGGATGACGCGGTCCACGCTGATCGGCGCGTTCACGGGCATTCTGCTGATCTGCGACGGGCTCACCTTCGTGTCGTCCCGGATCGGGATGCTCGACATCTTCCAGGCCCTGTTCGTGACGGCCGCCTTCGGCTGCCTGGTGGTCGATCGCGACGACATCCGGGCCCGCATCGCGCTGGTCGCCGCCGAGGGGCGAATAGACGACTCCGAATTCGGACCGCGATTCGGCGTGCGCTGGTGGCGCTGCGGCGCGGGCGTGCTGCTCGGGCTGGCATGCGGCACCAAATGGTCCGGGGCGTACTGGATCATCGCCTTCACCGCGCTGTCGCTGGTCTTCGACCTCTCGGCGCGACGCGGCTACCGGGTGCGATTGCCCTGGTCGGGCGTTGCGATCCGCGACTTCGTGCCGACCGTCTACGCGCTGTGCGTCATCCCGGTCCTCGTGTACCTGGCCTCCTTCTGGGGGTGGTTCGCCAGTGAGACCAGCTACGATCGGTACGCGGTCGGCGTGCGGGTCGGACGCGACGGCTTCTTCTCCTGGGTGCCGAGCGCGCTGCGCGGGATCTGGTTCTACGGCGGCGAGGTGCTCACCTTCCACAAGGAGCTCACCAATTCCGCGGACAATCACCATCCGTGGGAATCCAAGCCGTGGACCTGGTTCATGGGGCTGCGGCCGATGCTCTACTACTACGCCGACACCAACGTGACCGGCTGCGGCCAGGCCACCTGTGTGAAGGCCGTGATGGCGATCGGCACCCCGGCACTGTGGTGGCTGTGCTTCCCCATGCTGGCCTGGGCCATCTGGCGCAGCGCGGTGCGCCGCGACTGGCGCTATGCCGCCGTGCTGGTCGGCTACGGCGCGGGCATCCTGCCGTGGTTCCTGGATCTGAACCGGCAGATGTACTTCTTCTACGCGGTGCCGCTCGCGCCGTTCCTGGCCATGGGCGTGGCGCTGGCCCTGGGCGACATCCTCGGCCACGCGCCACCCAGCGGCCGACGGCTCTCGGGCGCGCCGGGCTGGCAGCAGACCTTTCTCCCGTCGAGTGAACGGCAGGGCTTGGGCCTGCTGGTGGTCTGCCTCTACCTGGCCATGGTCATCGTCAATTTCATTTGGCTGTGGCCGATTCTGACGGCGCAGCCCATCACCCCGGGCAGCTGGCACGAACACCTGTGGCTGCCGAGCTGGCGGTAGGGATCAGCCGACGGTCCGGGTTTCGCCGAGCGCGGCGTGCAAGTAACGGACCGCCGCGTCGTCGTCGAGGCCCAGCCGCCGGATCACCGCGACGTACTCCGTCGCGGCGCGCCCGGCCAGGTCCCGGGTCGGGTCGCCCGAGGAGGCGATGAAAGAGCCCAGCCGCCCCCGGGTTTCGAGGACGCCGTCCTGCTCCAGCTCACGGTAGGCGCGCGCCACCGTGTTCGGGGCCAGCCTCAGCGTCGCCGCCAGCGCCCGCACCGTGGGGATCTTCGTCCCGGCGGCGAGCTCGCCGGAGCGGACCCGGGCGATGATGCCCTGCCGCAGTTGCTCGTACGGCGGGACCGTCGAGTGGTGGTCGACCGGGATGTCCAGCATGGCTTCATCACACCTCGTCACGCGACAGCGGGCAGGACAGGCAGCGCGGACCGCCACGGCCGGAACCCAACTCGGAGCCGGGGATGCGCAGCACCTCGATTCCGGCGTCTTCGAGCCGCGCATTGGTGTTCTCATTGCGTTCGTAGGCCACCACCACGCCGGGGGCCAGGGCGAGGGTGTCGTTGCCGTCGTCCCACTGCTCCCGTTCGGCGGTGACACCGTCCAGACCGGTGTCGACCACCCGCAGCTTCCCGATGCCCATGGCCTCGGCGGCCACCCGCAGGAAGGGATCCGGGCCGGAGATGCTCACGCCGTGCCCCTCCTCCTTGCGAATGGTGAAGGCGCACAGTTCATCCTGGATGGCCGGGTACATCACCACCGCGTCGACGTCCACCATGGTGCAGACGGTGTCGAGATGCATGGTCGCACGGGTCTGCTCGATCGGCACCACGAGCACGGTGTGGGCCAGATCGTCCTCGAACAGACTGCGCGCCAGGGCTTCCGCACCCGCGGCCGTGGTGCGCTCGCCCACCCCGACCGCCACCACGCCGGGCGCGAGCAACAGCACATCGCCGCCCTCGATGGGCGCCTGATGCGATTCGTAGGCCCGCCGCACACCCAGGAAGCGGGGGTGGAACGCGTAAATCAGGTCGGTGAGCGAGGTTTCGCGCGCCCGCGCCGGCAGCGCGAGGGAGGTGATGGCCACCCGCGGCCCGACCCAGAACGAGGAATCACGCGTGAACAGCAGGTTCGGCAGCGGATCGATGACGAAGTCGTGCCCGTGGTGCATGCGCCGCACCAGCGAGGTGGCGTCCGGGCCGAAGGGCAGTTCGTCGAATGTCATGCCGGACATCAGGATCTGGGCCAGCTCGGGCGCGGGCACCCGGCGCAGATGCGCGGCCAGCTCGTCGGCGAGTACGTGGCCGAGTCGCCGCGCGTCCACCGCGCCCGAAATGCCCTGAATGCGCGCGGCCCCGCTCGTCTCGAGAGTCTGGGTCAGCACCTCGGCGAGCAGCAACACCTCCACCCCGCGCCCGCGCAACACCCCGGCGAAGGCGTCGTGCTCCTGCTGCGCGCGCTCCACCCAGGGGATGGCGTCGAACAGCAACTGGTCGTTATTGCGCGGGGTGAGCCTGCGCAGCTCGTCGCCCGGGCGGTGCAGAAGCACCGTGCGCAGCGCGCCGACCTCCGAGGTCACGGAAAACGGTCGCGCCGTGGGTGCGGCCTTTGTTCCCATGACACGACGGTAGTTCCCTTCGGCACGGATGGCATGCAATTCGCACCGGCGAAAAACCTGGAGTAATGTTCAGGTGTGCAGACCGCGTCGTGGCAGGCGAAGGAGCTGACCCCCGGTCAGCTGGCCCAGCGGGCCGGAGTTTCGGTGTCCGCCTTGCATTTCTACGAACGTGAGGGCTTGATCACAGCCCGCCGAACCAGCGGCAACCAACGCCGCTACCCCCGGGAAACCCTGCGCCGCGTGGCCTTCATCCGCATCTCACAGCGTGTCGGCATTCCGCTGGCCGCGATCCGTCGCGCCCTCGACAATCTGCCCGACGGCCGCAACCCCAGCCGGCGGGACTGGGAAACGCTGTCCACCACCTGGCGCGCCGACCTCGACGACCGCATCGAACAGCTGATCCGCCTGCGCGACAACCTCACCGGCTGCATCGGCTGCGGGTGCCTGTCGCTGGGGGTGTGCAAGATCTTCAATGCCCACGACCACCTCGGCGACGAGGGCCCGGGCGCGCGCGTGCTGGACACGCACGCGGCCGAGAACTGCACCAAGCCCGGGGTCTGCGGCCCCGATTCCGCGTAGCGCCGCACCCCGTCATTTCGGGGCGTTGGAAACCTCCGCCCGGGGCAGGAACGTGGTGAACAGGTCGTTGGCGCGCCGCATGACGAACTCGTAGGGCCAGGCGAACTTGCGGGCCCACCAGTAGCCGAAGCGGATGTCGAACTGGGTGTGGATGAGATAGGTCCCCTTCTCCACACCCTTCAGGATCGTCTCGGCCACCTCTTCGGGCGACTTGGCGTGGCGGCGGAAGCGCTTGATCCAAGCCTGGATTCGCGGATCGTCGCGGTCCACCCCGATCACGTCCACGGACTGCACCAGCAGCGTGTCGACCGCGCCCGGGACGACCAGGTGCACGGTGATGCCGTGCCGCTCCAGGTCGAAACGCAGCACCTCCGACACGCCGCGCAGGCCGAACTTGCTGGCGCTGTAGGCGGCGTGCCACGGGAAGGCGAGCAGTCCGGCGGCGGAGGAGACATTGACCAGCGCGCCACCGCGTTTCGCCTCGATCATGGGCGGCACGAAGTTCTCGATGACATGGATGGGGCCCATGAGGTTCACATCGATCATGCGCTTCCAGTGCCGGTGCTCGAGGTTCTCCACCGTGCCCCAGGCGGAGATGCCCGCGATGTTCATCACCACGTCCAGCGAGCCGATCTGGTCGTGTACCTTCTCGGCGAAGGCGGTGACGGCGTCGTAATCGCTGATATCCAGGGCCGCGGCCACCTCGACGATGCCGCCGCCGGACCGGATGGATTCGACGGTCGCGTCCAGCCCGTCGGTGTTCACGTCGGTGAGCACCAGCCGCGCGCCCTTGCGGGCGGCGGCCAGCGCCGTGGCCCGGCCGATGCCGCTCGCCGCGCCGGTTATCAAGGTTTTCTTGCCGCTCAGGCCACGATCACGCACGCCAATCCATCCTTATTCGACAGCCCTGTCAGCCCGCACGCTACTACGCGAACACAATTGTTCGCGAGTCGGGCGAGTACCCGTTACGCCCCTATTTTCCTGGGCACTCGCGCCGAAGTCAGGCATTCGACACGGGGTCGGGGAAAGTTAGGGAATCGTGCCCGCACGGCGACCCGGCGGGTACGGGTCAGGAACCGGGCAGGACCGACCGGCTCGCACCCGGCAGGTCCAGATCGAGTGCGATCCGCCCCGCCGCCAGATGCTCCTCGACCTCCTCGGCCGGCATCGGCCGCGCGATCAGAAAGCCCTGCGCGCGATAGCAGCCCAGCGCCACCAGCGTGCGCGCCGCCACCGTGGTCTCCACGCCCTCGCCGACCACCCCGAGGCCGAACGAACCGGCAAGGCCCACAATCGATTTCACGATCGCCAGGTCGTCGGCGCTGGCGCCCAGCCGCTGCACGAAGCCGCGATCGATCTTCACCGCGTCCACCGGCAGCGCCTTCAGATGCGACAGCGAGGAATACCCGGTGCCGAAGTCGTCGATGGCGATCTGCACGCCCATCCGCTTGAGCCCGCGCAGCGTCACCTGGGTGCGCGCGAGATCCTGCACCACAACGTGTTCGGTGATCTCCAGGCACACCGAGGAGCCGTCGATCCCGTACCGGCGCAGCACCCCCTCCATGGTCTCCACGAAATCCAGGCTCACCAGCTGCACCGGCGACACATTGATGCGAATAACCACATTCGACGCCAGCCCGCGCCGCCGCCAGCTCGCGAACTGCTCGGCCGCGGTGCGAATCACCCACCGCCCCAACTCACCCGCCAGATTGGTGGCCTCCGCGACACCCACGAACGCACCAGGCGGCAGCAGCCCGCGGGTCGGATGCTGCCAGCGCACAAGAGCTTCCAGCGCCACCACCCGCCCGGTCCGCAGATCCACCTCGGGCTGATAGTGCAGCACCAGCGACCCGTCGGCCACCGCCCCGCGCAGGTTCAACTCCACATCGTCCTGCAGCTCGAACTGCGCCCGCATGGCATCGGTGAACACCGCCACGCCATTGCCACCGCTCGACTTCGCCGACAGCAGTGCGTGATTGGCGCGCCGCAGCACATCCGACACGGTGGTTTCGCCCGGAATCCCCAGCGCCACACCCACACTCGCCCCGCGGCTCACGGTCTCCCCGCCCACCGTGACCCGCCGCCCGATCAGCTGCTGAATCCGGCTCGCCTCCCGCTCGGCCGCGGCGGCATCCATCGGCTTGGCCGGCACGATGACGAACTCGTCACCGCCCAGCCGGGCGATCATGTCGCCGACATCGAGATTCTCACGCAACCGCGCGGCAAGCGTGCGAATGAAGTTGTCCCCGGCCGTGTGCCCGAGGAAGTCGTTGAGCGCCTTGAGCCGATCGAGATCCAGGAAGAACGCCGCCACCGGTCCGGCGCACCCGGACCCGAGTCTCTCCTCCATGTGCTCGAGCAGCGCACGACGATTGGCCAGCCCGGTCAGATCGTCGTGCATGGCGATGAAGCGCAACCGTTCCTCGGCGACCACGCGCGCCTGCAACTGCGCGAACAAGGCGGCAATCGCCTTGAGGACATTGAGCTCTCGGGTACTCCACTCCCGATCGCCCTCCTTGATGAAGCCGAGCATTCCCGTCGCTCGACCGCGCGACACCAGCGGCACGGCGGCAGCGGAGACGGCTTCGATACCGGAGGCTTGTTGGATAAGCCGCTGATAGTCGGCGAATTCGGAGGTCGGCCTGATGATGATCGGATCGGTGATTTCGCCGAATCGCGTCAAGACCGCATCCGGATCGTCGAAGCTGGCCACCTGCAACGGGTCACCCTCGGTGAGCACCGGCCGCTGGGGCCACTCCGCAATGAGAACCGATGCCTGCCGGGCTTCATCGGTAAAGCGGAGAAAACTGAAATCGACGTCGAAATGCTCCACCAACCAGGAAAGCACCCGTTCGCTCGCGGCCGCCATCGTAGAGACATCGACCGCCATCAACTCCGAGGCGACCTGGGTCACCAGTGAGTCGAGCGTTCGCCGAGGCACGTTCTCTCCGATCTCACTCGCCGCGCGGGTCCGCACCCGGTACGGGACGTCGCCTGCTGCGAACCGTGGGCTCGGCCGCATACCCAAAACGCAGTACCGACGCCACCGTTTCGTGCCCGGGGACTTCCAACAGTTCCAGGAAGCTTCCTTGAAGTGACGTTAGTGTATCGGCGAACTCCGGGGAAACCGTTCGTAGTTCCTCGGGGCGTCGGGCATACAGGAATACCGGCGACACGGGCTGGACCGCCAGATCGTGGCGTTCGGCGGCGATCCAGAGACGCTGCAACGCCGCCCCGGCATCGGCATACGCGAGCAGTCCCGATCGGTCGTCGTGCGACAACGCCGGGATGGTGAGGGCCACCACCGCCGAACTGGACCGGACCTTCTCCAGTGTCGCTCCGACCAGCGCTTGGCCGCCCGACCACGCGTGCAACTGGGCCATCACGTCCGCGCGGCGGGCGATATCGAGCTTGACCAGTTCATCGGGCGCGAGATCCAGCGTGCGCAAATCCATCCCGGTTCGCAGATCATCACCGGGCCAGCGCAATTCGGACATCATCTCCGCGTGCAATGCCGGCGTCAGGTAGCGGGCCCGCTCCGATTCAGCGAGAATCCGCGCCGCGGTTTCGATGCGGTCCCGGTCGGTGACCATATGCAACTCCGCACCGGCACGTCGCGCGGTCGCGACGAGCGCGTCCAGCACCTCGGCCGGAATCGGCGAGCCAGTTCCGTCGCGCCTATTGGTATGTCTTGCGAGCAATGCCGAATAGTCACGCGCCAGTTCCGGATCGGTGCCCGAACCCCACCGCAGTACGGCGGTGAGCGAATCCGGGCCGCCCGAATTCAGTTCGCTCGCGCCGAGCAGACCGTACACGGCGGCGGCGGCGCGTGCGTTGTACAACGCGGCGCCGACCGCCACCGCACTCGCCCGGTAGCCGATATCCATCAGCGAAGAGTGTTCGGGCGCAAGTTCGATCGTCAGCTCACCGGTGCCGACCCGCAGCGTCCAGGGCTGTGCGTTCCCGCCCGAGGGCGCCCGTTGAGCACATTCGAGCACAGCCGCCAGATCGGATTCCGGGGCGGGCTCGGAGGGATCGTCCGGCCACACCAGCTCTTCGGGCAGCTCCGGCTCGGCGATCTCATCCAGGCATTTCTCTATGTCGACCCGGGTACGCCCCGATGGGAGCTTGTGCCCGAGCCCGATCCGCCGCACCGCCGCCGCCACGTTGGAACCGCCGCTCTGCACATCGGACGCCAGTTGCGGCCAGCTGTTGAGGGTCTCGCCGATCTCCACCATGCTCGCGGCGAGCGTGGCGGAAAGGTTGGAACCGTCCAGTATTCGGACGGCATAGGGCGCCTTCGCCCGGGTGGACAATCCCCGCAGCTCCGCGGCGGTCACGCCACCGAGCAAGCCGTGGAAGGGCTCACGGCCCGGCTCCAGGTCGAAGCGCTCGACATCGAGCAGGCCGCGGTCGCTGGAATGCATGACCAGGGGCAGCCGGTGTCGGCGAGCGCCCTCACGCACGGCGAGCTTGATGTCGAACGAATCGCATTCCTCGACAACGATGTCCAGGCCGGTGAGGAAGGCATCCATATTCTCGTCGTCGAGTCCGCCCGGGAAGACCTCCACCGGCAGGTAGGGATCGAGTTCGGCGATCCGCCGGGCCGCGACCACGGCCTTGTTCACCCCGATGTCGAACAGTGTGCCGGGAATACGGTTGAGATTCGACAGCTCCATGATGTCGAAATCGGCCAGCCGCAGTAGACCGCAGGTGCCCTCCATGGCCAGCACATGGGCGACGGCGTGCCCGACGCTCTGGCCGACGACACCGATCGCCTGGGCGCCGAGGATGTCCTGTTCGGCGCGGGTGAGGTTGTTGCGGTTCCGGTCGAGTCGAACAGCGCGCAGCAGTCGCGGGCCGGGGAGCGCGAGGATCCGATGCCGCCACGGGTAATAAACCCATCTATCCGATTCGGATGTTTCGGACAATTCCGGCGGATCTACCAGGCTCGCGAACTCGGCCCGGAGCAAATCCCGAATGTCCAAGGATTCGATCGCCGGATCCGAACGCAGCTCAGCTAATCGAGAGGCATCCACGGCATTGAATTCGTCGAGCAGGAGCGGTCGATAATCAATGCCTCCAACGCCATGTTCGATCATGATTACGCGAGCCCTTTGGCCGGGGCCCAGAAATCGGGCGGCATCAGATCATTTTTCCGCATTTCCGACAATTCGACCTCCAGCAACCGCGCCTGCGATTCGGTGGCGACAGCGCGATACGTCTTCATATCCCACCAGACCGCGAACGTGCGATAGCGCTCGTCCGGATACGACGACGGCGGAATCCACCAGGCCACGTTCGCGCCGCTGCTGCGATAGAGCCGCAAGGCATGCTCGGGCGCATGGCTGGTGACATAGCGGACGCCCAGCAGCATCGCGGCGTGCACGCACGCCCGGGCCATCCACTCGGCGAGGGCGTGACGATACTCCGAATCACGGGCAGCCCAACCGGCCTTGCATTCGATCACGCCGTACGGGATCTGGTCCGCGACCAGATGGCGGAACGCCGGTCCGCCCTTCAGACCGGCCCAGCTGGCCACCGCACGCATCTCGTCGACGTGCTTGTGCGGACCCTCGGCTCGAACGCCGGCGACGACCCGGCCATCCGAGTCCAGCGCGACGAAGAACAGGGAAGTGGAACGACCATCGATCACGGTGTCGTAATCGAGCGCTTCCGCGGAATCGAACCGGCGATACGCTTCGAGCGCGCCATCCATGTACCGACGCCACAGGTCAGGGTCCGCCTCCGGCGGACCGACCAGAACGGTGTATCCCGTTTGCGTCTCCCGAAATCGGAGCATGTCAGCGCCGGGACCTTCCACCGGGGCCTGCACGATCGGTTCGACTGCCATACAGTTCCACTCCACTAAACAACTGACCCGCGACTGCCGCGTCGTCGCCGATACGGTCGTGTATCGACGGTCGTCGGACGTGGGCGCCTAGGGGAGTATCCGTCAGCCAACTGAAATTGTCCAGGCGTCCGGCAAATCCCCCGAAACCCGAACGCGTCTCCGGAAATCTCGCCAGGTCAAACCATTGCTATCAGTCATGAATTCCAGCGACAAGACCAGTCGGTTCCCAATCAGTTAACGATTGGCAATCACACCAGGATGGAGATGAAAAGCTCCAGTTCGGCCGGGCCGGACCAGATCTCGATCTCTTCACGGTAGGCCCGGGTTATCTCCGCGGACGCGGTCGCGTCGTCGACCTGAGCCCACACATCCTCGGCCGGATCGTGGTAGTCGCCGTTCGGGCGGAAGCGGGCGTAGACGCCCTTGGGGACGCGGATGAGAACGTCACCGACGGGGACGTCGGCGGGGCCGGGGTACTCGTAGGAGACCAGCACGTTGTAGTTGCCCGCGGGGTCGGGGACGTAGACCGTGGCCAGCGGGCGATCCACACCGCCGCGGTCGCGCAGGCGGTCGCGCAGGAACTCGATGAGCTCGCTGTTGGAGACCTTGAAACTGGGGCGCACCCGCGGGACCACCAGGCCGCCGTAGACGCCGCCGGGGCGGACCACGATCGAATAGGTCATGAGGGCTCGACCGCCAGGTAGAGGTCGATCTTGTAGGCGTGCGGATAGGTCTCGAAGTCGCCGGTGTGAATGCGCTTGATCTGCTTGTGTTCTTCCGCGTAGGCGATCTGGGTCCACAGGTCGGTCATGACCTGCGGGAAGTTCCCGACCGAGGAGAAGCGGGCGTAGGTGCCGCGCGGTAGGCGGGCCACCACGTGGCCGCGGGTCACCTCGTCGAGGGAGGCGCACTGGTAGCCGACGATCTGGGTGTTGTAGGTACCGAGCTCGCACGCGTAGTCGGTGTAGGCCGAGGCCAGCGGTCCGCCCAGTTCCTGGTGCAGGACGGCGGCCCAGGCCACCTCCAGATCGTGGTCGCGCAGTTCACCGAGGGCACGTTTCGGGCTGCGCACCGGCAGCCCGGCAACCCACGTTTCGTCCCGCTCGACGATCTCGAACTGCATTGGTATGGAACTCTCTCGGAGGTGTGATTCACAGCCAGTCGGCCAAGCCTTCGCCATGCTATCAATCACCCCGGAGCGTGCTCGACGACACGACAGCGGCGCCGCGGCGAGTGCGATCCGGCGGCTCAGGCGGCCGGACCGTCGTCGCGACGGCGGCGGTGCGGGCGGGCCATCGGGGCGTGCCAGTGCCGGAACAGGGCGATCAGGCGCAGGATCACGGCGCCGGCACCGGCCAAACCGCCTGTCCAGTAAGTGTATTGGCCGTAGTGCAGCAGCGTCGCCGTCACCGCGGAACCGAGCAGCGCGGGGACGGCGTAGAGCTCGCCGTCGGAGAGCACGCTCGGGGTGACGCCGGCCAGCACGTCGCGGATCACGCCGCCGCCGACCGCCGTGACCACGCCCAACGCGGCCGCCGAGGTGGCCGACATGCCGTATTGGAAGGCGGTGACGGTGCCGGTCACACAGAAGATGCCCAGGCCGATGGCGTCGGCGACATTGAGCGGGGTGCGGGTCACGCGCATCGGGGGATGCCAGAAGAAGATGAGCAATGCGGCCAGCAGAGCGATTCCGGCGTAGGAGAGCTGGACGAAGGCGACCGGCGGGGTGCGTCCGATGATCAGGTCGCGAATGACGCCGCCACCGGTCGCGGTCGCCACGGCCAGTACCGCGATGCCGACCACGTCGAAACGGCGACGCACCGCGAGCAGTGCGCCCGAGGCGCCGAATGCGAACACGCCCACCAGGTTTCCCGCACTCTGCGCCGCGTCGGCGGCGGAGCCGAGTTCGACGAGATCACTCATTGCGTGGCCGGTTCCCTTCCTGGTCGCTAACTCTCGGCTACCGGCGCTCAGTATGCCCCGCCCACCACATCGCCGCGTCGCCGCACGGTTCGACCCGTGGTGCGCTTGAATCTCAGGGTGTGCCGCACAATTGCCCAGCTCGACGCGGAACTTACCGCGTGCCGCGCCTGCCCCCGCCTGGTGGCCTGGCGGGAGCGGGTGGCACACGACAAACGGGCCGCTTTCAGTGACGAGAATTACTGGGGCAAGCCGGTTCCCGGCTACGGGGCGGACGATGCCCGGCTGCTCATCGTCGGCCTCGCGCCCGCCGCGCACGGCGGCAATCGCACCGGGCGCATGTTCACCGGGGACCGCAGCGCCGATGTGCTGATCGCGTGCATGCATGCGGCGGGCCTGGCCAACCAGCCGACGAGTGTCTCCGCCGACGACGGCCTGCGACTGGTCGGCACCCGATTGACCGCGCCGGTCCATTGCGCGCCGCCCGACAACAAACCCACTCCCGGCGAGCGCGACAACTGCCGCCACTGGCTCCTCACCGAACTGAACCTGCTCGCACCGACTCTGCGCTCGATCGTGGTGCTCGGCGGCTGGGGCTGGCAGGCCCTGCTGCCCGCCCTGGCCGAATCCGGCTGGGCGATACCCAAACCCCGCCCCAAGTTCGGCCACGGCGCCCACGTCGAGCTCGCGCCCGCCCGTCCCGATCGCTCACCCCTCCACCTGTTCGGGACGTACCACCCATCGCAGCAGAACACCTTCACCGGCCGCCTCACCCCGGCGATGCTAGAGCAGGTCCTCACCGACGCCGCCCACGCCGCGAGCGACCGGAACGGCTAGGATTCGGTCGTGAGCAGGGCCGATGATGAATTCGAGGGGGCGGCCACCGACGGTGCGGCCGGCGGCGTGAAGATGCGCCGCAGCCGGGCCGAGACACGGTTGCGATTACTGGACGCGGCGTTCGAGGCCTTCGCGGAGGAGGGGTTCGGGCGGTGCTCGGTCGAGCAGGTATGCGAGCGGGCCGGATTCACGCGCGGGGCGTTCTATTCGAACTTCACCTCGCTGGAAGAGCTGTTCCTGGCCATGTGGGAGCAGCGCTCGGCGCGCATGCTGGCGGACGCGGCGGCCATGCTGGATACGCCGGGCGGGGTGGCGCAGGATCCCCGCCGCGCCGTGGAGCAGGTGCTGGCGTCGGTTCCGCTGGACGACAAGTGGTTTCGCATCACCTCGGAGTTCACCGCACACGCACTGCGCAATCCGGAACTGCGGCAGGTGATGGTGGCGCGCGAGGAAGCCATCGGAGCGGCACTCATCCCGGTGGTGGTGACGCTCATGCGGCGTAACGGCCGGCGGGTACCCGATCCCGCCGGGCTGGGCCGCGCGCTGGTCGCCGTGCACGATGGCACGCTCGCCCAATGCCTGCTGGAGCCGGACAATCCGGCGGTCCGGGAGTACCGGATCGAACTGTTCCTGCGCGTGCTCGACTCTTACAGCGAGCCCGTCGACTGACCGTCGACCCTCGCCAGGGCGGCCCGCAGCTCCCGCACGCTGTCGTCGCGGAATTCGGGCAGCTCGTGCTCGATGCCGTGCAGCACATCGATGGCGTGATCGGCACACGACCAGAACTCGAGCTTCGCGATCAGCCTCTCGTCCAGCGACCGCCCGCGGTAATCCTGCACGCGCCGAACGAATTCCGCCCCCGCGCCCGACCACAGATAGCACAGGTCATAGTCCGGATCCCCGATCCGGACATCCCCGAAATCGATGACCCCGGTGATCCGATCCCCCGTCACGAGCAGATGATCGAGACTCACATCCGCATGAGTCAGCACCGGCTCATATTCGAAATTCCCGTCCACGGACAGATATTCGCCCCACAACTCGACCAGCCGCCACCCCTCCGCTTCCGGCAGCAACGGAATCACCTGCGCCCGAACCAGATCCAGATCCTCCGCAAATTCGGTCCGCGGATCCCATTCCGGCACACCGAGCTCCCGCGCCCGCTCCGCCGAAAAAGCATGCACGGCATCCACGAATTCAGCCACCGCCCGCGCCGTCTCCCCCCGCTCCAGCAGCCCCCGAGCCCGCCACTCCCGCCCACCCAACACCTCCCCCGGCACCTCCGGATACACACAGCACTCCCCCGGCCCGATCGGATTCACCGCAGTGAACAGATACCGCGGTATCTCCAACCGCACCCCCACCGCCAACTCCGCCAACAACCGCGCCTCCCGCGCAATCCCCTCCGCCCCGTCCTCCCCTTTCGGCATCCGCACCACGAACCGCTCCCCCGCGACCACCGCCGACACCGCCAAATGATCCTGCCCCTCCCCCAACACCCGCAGCCGCCCCCGCCCCAACTCCGCCCACCCCGCCCCCACCAACATCCCCCGCACCCTCTCCTCCCAATCCCCCAGCTCCCGCCCATACCCACTCATATCCACCCACCCATCCTACGAAAACCATCCCCAACCAGCCGATTCGTCCCCACCCCACCCCACCTGCTAAAGTTCTCCATCGCGGGCCGGAAACGACCCCGCGGGGCTATAGCGCAGTTGGTAGCGCGTCTCGTTCGCATCGAGAAGGTCAGGGGTTCGATTCCCCTTAGCTCCACCAATCGTGTCATTGCACGAACCGACTCCATTGGGGCTGGTACCGCAGAAGCGGTACCAGCCCCAATGTCGTTTCCGGGTTGGGGGATGCGGAAGGTGGGGACTGAGCTCGGCGGGGCCAGATAGACTGGTGCGCTGGAGGATCGGCGTGAACCAGAACAGTTTCGCCGCGTCGAGGAGGGGTACGCACGTGAAGTTCCGGCGTAGGAACGTCGAGGCACTCGGCGATCTGGTCTGCGGAAACCTCGGTGCCGACGATCCTGCTCTCGACCAGGCGGCGCGGTACTTCCCGTATCGGTCGAGCATGTACCTCACTGAGTTCTTTCAGGAACTCGATACCGACTGGGTACATGACGGCAGCACAAGGCTGCTGAGGTTGTCGCCTGTTGGGACGGTGTACCTGATGCGAGTGTCAGCGCAGATTACGTCAGCGATCTTGACTAGGGCGCGGAGGTCGTCGGGCTCGAAATGGTCGATGTTCGGGGCGATCACCTCGTTCACGCATTCGGCGTAGGCGAGATTCATCAGGCGGTTGATCACCGCGCCACCCGGCCGGTCCGGGTCCCCGTAGTACACCAGGATCATTGACCATCCGCGCTCGGCGGCAAACGTGTGGATCCGCGCCTCGTCTTCGGCCCATCCCTCGCCGGACAAGTCCGGTCGGAGGAATCCGATCACGTAGTTGCTCATGGTCGTACCCCTGCATAGTCGCGGTACACCGGCCGGGTGATCGCGAGACGGCCGCGGTCCGTGCAGTGCCACCCTGCTGGGCCTTGCCGGGTGCTCATCGCCAGCCCAGTGCGCGACAGTCGCAGCAGCGCCCGGTGCACCGAGGTCTCGGGCAACCTGGTCGTCCGGCAGAGTTGCCGCACGGTCAGCGCGTGCGGAGGGTCGAGGCTCGCCAGTGCGCCAAGGACTTTCGCCTCGGATTCGGTGAACGCCATCGGTCACCACCCTCTGCTGATCGGCACGTAGGGGCGTGGTGGCTCGGCTGCCAGGCGCGCTTGAATGTCGGCGACGGTTAGCCGCTTCGGCCGCCGGGTGCGTTCGGCGTCCGGCAGCGAATGAGCGGCGAGGAAAACCAGCACTAGTGTCC
>NZ_BJWY01000050.1 GCF_007990715.1 Nocardia seriolae NBRC 15557
GGGTTTGGCACAGTATCGTCAGGGGTCCGACGTCGCGGCTGGGCTAGGGCACGGCGGAGCAGAAGGGCTGGCAATTCGCGACGGGGGCAGGCGGGATGGGTTTCGGCTCATGGAATTTCGCGTGGGCGATCAGGAAGGCGAGCCCGATCGCGAGCAGGATCACCAGTCCGCCGCTGATCCAGGCCACCGCCCAGTTCTGGCGGCGGACGGTGACCAGGATGGTGCCGTCGTCACCCATCAGGACGGTGCCCAGCGGCGGGCCGGACAGCGGGCCGAAAAAGGCACTGCTCCAATCGAATCCGGGAGTCGGAGGCACCGGGAACCCCAATCGTGAGTACGTACGGGCGTGGACACTCGACGGCCCAGAGTACGCTCCGACCCAATCAATAGCTATATGCTATTTACGCAGATAACCGGTCATTTTTACCGGTATGTCCGATGTATTCCGTTCTCACCTACCGACATACGCGGCCAGGTGCTCGCCGGTGAGCGTGGAGCGGGCGGCCACCAGATCGGCGGGCGTGCCCTCGAAGACGATCCGGCCGCCGTCGTGACCGGCACCGGGTCCCAGGTCGATGATCCAGTCGGCGTGCGCCATCACGGCCTGGTGGTGCTCGATAACGATGACTGATTTGCCGGATTCGACCAGGCGGTCGAGCAATCCGAGCAGATTCTCCACATCCGCCAGGTGCAGACCGGTGGTCGGTTCGTCGAGGACGTAGATCCCGCCCTTCTCCCCCATATGCGTGGCCAGCTTCAACCGCTGTCGCTCACCGCCGGACAGCGTGGTCAGCGGCTGCCCCAGGCTCAGATACCCGAGGCCGACCTCCGACAGGTGCCCCACGATCTTGTGCGCGGCAGGGATTTTCGACTCGCCCGTGTCGAAGTAGCCCAGCGCCTCGTCGACCGGCATGGCCAGCACCTCGCTGATATCGCGCCCGCCGAGCTTGTACTCGAGCACCGCCGCCTGGAACCGCTTGCCCTCGCACTCCTCACAGACCGTGGCGACACCGGCCATGATGGCCAGATCGCTGTAGATCACGCCCGCGCCGTTGCAGGCCGGGCACGCGCCCTCCGAATTCGCGCTGAACAGTGCGGGTTTCACGCCGTTGGCCTTGGCGAAGGCCTTGCGGATGGGATCCAGCAGCCCGGTGTAGGTGGCCGGATTGCTGCGCCGCGAACCGCGAATCGCGCCCTGATCGATGGAGACCACGTTCTCGCCCGCCGGAATCGACCCGTGCACCAGCGAACTCTTGCCCGAGCTCGCCACCCCGGTGATGACCGTCAGCACGCCGAGCGGCACGTCGACGTCCACCTTCTGCAGATTGTTGGCGTCGGCGCCGCGAATCTCCAACGCGCCCTTGGGCTTGCGCACCGAGTCCTTGAGCGCGGCGCGATCGTCGAAGTGGCGGCCGGTGATGGTCCCGCTGGTGCGCAGCCCGTCCACGGTGCCCTCGAAGCAGATGGCGCCGCCGCCGGATCCCGCGCCCGGGCCGAGGTCGACGATGTGGTCGGCGATGGCGATGGTCTCGGGTTTGTGTTCCACGACCAGCACCGTGTTGCCCTTGTCCCGCAATCGCAGCAGCAGATCGTTCATGCGTGCGATGTCGTGCGGGTGCAGTCCCACGGTGGGCTCGTCGAACACGTAGGTGACATCGGTGAGCGCCGACCCGAGATGCCGGATCATCTTGACGCGCTGGGCTTCTCCGCCCGACAGCGTGCTCGACGCCCGATCCAGGCTCAGGTATCCGAGACCGATCTCCACGAACGCGTCGAGCACCCCCTGCAGCGCCTCGAGCAACGGGCCCATCGACGGCTCGCGCAGCTCGCGCGCCCACGCGGCCAGATCGCTGATCTGCATGGCGCAGGCGTCGGCGATGCTGATCTTCTTGATCTTCGAGGACCGCGCCAGCTCGGACAGCCGGGTGCCGTGGCACTCCGGGCAGACCTGGAAGGTCACCGCCCGCTCCACGAAGGCGCGCACGTGCGGCTGCAGCGAGTCGATGTCCTTGGACAGCATGGATTTGCGGATCTTGGGGATGAGCCCCTCGTAGGTCAGGTTGATGCCCTCGACCTTGATCTTGGTCGGTTCCTTGTAGAGCAGATCCGCGATCTCGCGCTTGTTGTACTTCTTGATCGGCTTGTCCGGGTCGAAGAACCCGCTGCCGATGAAGATCCGCCCGTACCAGCCGTCCATGCTGTAGCCGGGAATGGTGAACGGGCCCTCGTTGAGCGACTTGGAATCGTCGTAGAGCTGAGTCAGATCGATGTCGTTGACCGCACCGCGCCCCTCGCAGCGCGGGCACATGCCGCCGGTGATGCTGAACTCGCGGCGTTCCTTGACCTGCTTGCCGCCCTTCTCCACGGTCACCGCACCCGCCCCGCTGATCGAGGCGACATTGAACGAGAACGCCTGCGGCGAGCCGATGTGCGGCTTGCCGAGCCGGCTGAACAGGATGCGCAGCATGGCCATGGCGTCGGTGGCGGTGCCGACCGTGGAGCGCGGATCCCCGCCCATGCGCTGCTGATCCACGCTGATCGCGGTGGTCAGGCCCTCCAGCACGTCGACCTCGGGCCGGGCCAGATTGGGCATGAAGCCCTGCACGAAGGTGCTGTAGGTCTCGTTGATCAGCCGCTGCGATTCCGCGGCGATGGTGTCGAACACCAGCGAGCTCTTCCCCGAACCGGAGACGCCGGTGAAGACGGTGAGCCGCCGCTTGGGCAGGTCGACCGAGACGTCCTTGAGGTTGTTCACCCGCGCCCCGACCACGCGAATCAGGTCGTGGCTGTCGGCGGCGGGCAGGGCGTTCGGCGCGGACTTGCGGGCCATGCGGTTCTCCATCTATCTCGGGCGTTCCGGTCGGGGTGGCGCGAAGGTCAGGCGAGCTGCTGGATGCGGACGAGGTTGCCCGCGGGGTCGCGCACGGCGAAGTCGCGCACGCCGTAGGGCTGGTCGGTCGGCTCCTGCACGATCTCCACCACGTCGCTGTCCTGCAACTGCTCGAAGGTGGCGTCGACGTCCTTGGTGGCCAGCAGGATTCCGCCGTAGGTCCCCTTGGCCATCATCTCGACGATGAGCTTGCGCTCGTCCTCGGTGATGCCCGGATCCACGGCCGGCGGGTGCAGCACGATGGACGTCGAGGGCTGATCGACCGGGCCGACCGTCAGCCAGCGCAGCCCGTTGTAGCCGACATCCTTGCGGAGTTCGAAGCCGAGCGCGTCGCGGTAGAAGGCCAGGGCGGCGTCGGCGTCATTGTGCGGGAGGAAGCTCGCGTTGATGGTGATGTCCATGCCGATCACGCTATTTGCGGGGCACTTGCCGGGGCTTCTCGATTCCTGATCGGTCTGGTGATCGTTTTCTCCACGCACGAGGGCATGCCCTCGGGGGCGTCGGCCATCCGCTGCTTGTAGACGCTCGGCGGCATGCCGACCAGTTCGGTGAAACGGGTGCTGAAGGTGCCCAGTGAGGAACAACCCACCGCGAAGCAGACATCCGTGACGCTCAGTTCCCCGATGCGCAGCAGCGCCATCGCGCGCTCGATGCGCCGGGTCATCAGGTACGCGTACACCGATTCCCCGTAGGCGGCCTTGAACTGCCTGCTCAGATGCCCCGCCGAGATATGCGCGTCGCGCGCGAGCGCCTCCACGTCCAGTGGCTGTGCATACTCCCGATCGATGCGATCGCGCACGCGCCGCAGCCGCGCGAGATCGCTCAGACGCTGTTCCTCGGCGGGTTTGGCGGTCACCCCTCGATGGTCGCACGCAGGTCCGACACCGTCTCGACGGCGTGCCCGGGGTTTTCGGGCTACCGTTCAATCGTTCTGTCAGGTAACAGTTTTGCCTAGACCTGAGACATAGTGATTCGGGGAGACCGGTTCGTCCGGGAAACTCGACCACCACTGACCCTGTGACCGCTACCGACAATCGCTCCGACCGCTGCCGACAACCCGGCCGAGCGTGGCCCGAGGACTGGAACCGCTGTTTCGATGAAGCTCTCTGCACTACGTAATAGAACCGCCCTGCGGACCGCCGCCCTCGCCGTCACCGCGGCCCTGTCGGTGACGCTGGCCGCGGGCACCGGCTCGGCGGACCCGGACGCCGCCAAGCCCTCGGCCGTCACCTCCGTCCAGAAAGAGGGGCGGACCTGGCATCTGAAGGTCTACTCCGCGGCCATGGGCCAGGACATCCCGGTGGACGTGCAGCGTCCGGTCGACGAGTCGCAGCCCGCGCCGAACCTGTGGATGCTCAACGGCCTCGACGGCGGTCTGGGCACCGCCAGCTGGAACGCCCAGACCAACGCCCTCGGCTTCCTGGCCGACAAGCAGGTCAATGTGATCCAGCCGATCGGCGGCCGCGGCAGCTACTACGCCGACTGGCTCAAGGACGACCCGCAGCTCGGGCGCAACAAGTGGACGACGTTCTTCACCGAGGAACTGCCGCCGCTGCTGGACGCCACCCTGGGCTCGACCGGCCTGAACTCGCTGGCCGGCCTGTCCACCTCGGGCACCTCGGTGCTGCAGCTGGCCGAGGCCAAGCCCGGCCTGTGGAAGTCGGTGGCCGCGTACAGCGGCTGCGCGCAGATCGCCGACCCGATGGGCAAGCAGTTCCTCAAGTTCGCGGTGGAGACCTGGGCGGGCGGCAAGACCGAGAACATGTACGGTCCCGACGACAGCCCGCTGTGGGTGGCCAACGACCCGGTCATCAACGCCGAGAAGCTGCGCGGCACCAACCTCTACATCTCCAGCGGCAGCGGCATCCCGCTGCTCAAGGACGTGGAGTACTACACCAAGTCCGCGCCCGGCCCGCAGGGTGACATCAACCTGGCGCTGGGCATGATCATCGAGGGCGGGGTGGACGCCTGCACCCACAACCTCAAGAACAAGCTGGACTCGATCGCCATCCCGGCCACCTACCAGTTCGATCCGGTCGGCACCCACTACTGGCCGTACTGGGAGAACGCGCTGCACAACTCGTGGCCGATGCTGGCCGCGGGCATGGGCATCTCCGCCTGACGCCGACTTTCAGAAGCGCCGCAATGGCTTCGCGAGCGCCGCAATGCCGTCCTCGGTATTGCGGCGCTCGCGTCATTCCGGCGTGTTTTCGGCCGGAATCAGCGGGTGGCCGGATCCGGGACGCTGAAGGGGGTGCGGGCGATGCGGCCGCCGAGGCGCTCGTTGACGGCGAAGCCGTGGCGGCGGCACCACCGGGCCAGGATGGGGACCGCGGAATCGTCGTCGCGGAAGGTGGGGACGAGCTGGCCCACGATGTAGAGGTGGTGGGCGTCGGCGGCGCGGCAGAGGTGTTGCAGGACCGCGGTGCCCAGGCCGGTGCCGCGCAATTCCGGATGCACCGTGATGTTGTCGAGTTTGACGGTGTCGGCGTAGATGTCGAAGACCACCTCGACCAGCGGATCCGAGCGGCGCAGGGCCTCGATATCGAAGGGCACGGGTCTCAGCACCCCGGGTAGGTGCTCGGAGAGTTGTTGGCGCGCGGCCTCGTCGGGGGCATTGCGGGCCAGATCGAGGAGTTCCTCGGTGAGGTCGGCGACGACGGCGCGGTCGCCGGTGGCGGCGAGCGGGCGGGCCAGTGCGGCGGCCTGGGCGAGGGTTTGCAGACGGCGGGTCCAGGACGCGGCGTTGAGCCCGTAGCGCAGGGCCAGGTCGGTGAGGGTGTCCTCGAGGCACAGGGCCTTGCCGAGGCTGCGGATGTACGCGCCCGACATCATGCCCCAGCGGTGATCGTCGGCCCCGACGCCGTGCACGGCCAGCTCGCGCACCAGCGCGTCGCGGCGGGCGGTGGCGCGGGCCACCGGGGAGCCGGGGACCCGCAGCAGCCAGCGATGCCAGCCGGACAGATTGGCTCGAATACGGGTGGCGGCGATGTCGGCACTCGCATCGAGATAGTTGCACAGGGCTTGCTGACGGCGCTCCAATAGCTCACCGGCACGCGCGTCCGCGGACTCCTCCGGCGGCGTCTGACCCTCGCTCATAGCGACCTACGCTAGCGTCCAGTTCATTAGGCACTGGTCATCGGCACGCAGAAATTGCACTACCAGCCGAATCGGGCACCGGCACCGTCGGGGACACCGCCCGAGCCGGGGCCGAATCCAGTCGGCACCGCGGTTTGCTCCGGCGAAGCCAGATCCAGGTCGGTGACCCGGTACAGCAGCCCGCGTTCGTAGAGCGCGGCCTGTTTGCGCGTCCATCCGGTCGACTGCCGCAGGGCGGCACGGGCTTTGCGCCGCCGGTGATAGGTGAGCAGCGGCGCCAATCCGGCCTCGGTTCCGATGGCGCGGGCCGCCGGGCGCTCGATCAGGCCGCGGAACCAGTGCCGCTCGGTGGACAGCACCCACGCGTAGGCGATGGCGAAGATGACCAGATCGATGAGGATCGGCAGGTAGGTCGACAGCAGGGCCGGGCCGGGCGGGCGCGGGGCGTCGAAGAGGAAGTGCATGGTGAACGCCAGCGCGTAGAACAGCGCGAAAACGCCCAGCCGCCCACCCCGGGACCGGTCGGTGCGGATGAGCAGCAGCACGATGCCGACACCGGCCAGCGCCGACATGGCCCAGTGCGAGGTGAGCGCGGTGATCAGCCGCAGCACCGCCACCAGCAGCACGTCGACCACCGGATCCTGCGGCGAGGTCAGTGCGGTCTGGGTGCTGTAGAGGCAGTCCTCGGCGATCTGCGCGCCCAGCCCGACCGACGCGCCCAGCAGCAGCCCGTGCATGGGCCGGGTGAGCCGAGCCCGGAACAGCACGGCCACCACCGCGATTCCGATGGCCTTGATGTACTCCTCGTCGATGGGCGCGGTGATGGCGGCGCTCCAGCTGACGGCGAAGTGGTCGCCGAAGGCGTTGGTGATGGCCCGGCTGAGGTGGTCATTGGCCCACATGGCCAGCCCGGTCCACACCGTCGCGCCCCAGATCGCGCCCATGACCATGGGCGCGACCAGGCGGCGGCGGGCCCGGAAGGGGTCCAGCGCGAAGATGATTCGCCCGATCACCAGCAGGGTCAGCGCGGTGATGGGCAGCGCGGCCAGCGCGGCCGCACCCGCGAACCACACCTGCCCGGCGGCCTGCAGCAGGAACATGATCGGCCCGACCAGCACCGCGAGGCAATACACCCAGAACAACAGCGAGCGCGGCTGGAACCAGCTCATAGCGCGACCGCCTTGCTCGAGTTCAGCACGTCGGAGATCATGCGGTATCCGGCCTCCCGGGTCGGGCCGGTGACCGTCACGGTCACGGCCACATCGCCGCTGACGGCCACCGCGCACACCCCGCCCGCGGTATCTGGCAGCACGCAGGTGAGCCAGTGGAACTCGCCCGCGTCCACCACTCCCCCGTCGAATCGCACGGCGACCCCGGCCGCGCGCAGCGGCAGCAGCAGTCGCGGTGCGGCCGTGGCGAAGTCGGTGATCCCGTCGGTCACCGACACCGACAGCCGCTGTTCGCCGATATCGGATTTCAGCACCGCGATCGATTCGTCGCCGGTGGCCACCCGCCGCATCTGCTCGGGCACCCGGAACACCACCGCGTTGGACGGATCGGTGCCGCCGTGCACGGCCCCGACCCCGGTCGCGGTCAGCGTGATACCGGTTCCCGTCGCCACCTCGGTCTCCCGCGTCGGCACCGCCGCCGACAGCAGTGGTGGCGCCACCAGGGCGACCGTCAGCGCCCCCACCGCCCCGACCGCGGGCCCTACCGAATGCACAAGGCGCACCATGCTTTCCACCTCTCGGCTCCCTGATGCAACATCCGGGGGACACGGCGGCGTTCCGACCGCCCGCACCGAAACCCGGACAGCCGCCCACCTGACGCTTTGCCGCGAGTTAACCACACCGGCCCGCGGGACGGCGTCCGCAGCGCCGGGCCGGAGCCAGGGCGTGACCCGGCCCGCGGCAACCGAGATCACGGCCGGATCGGACGGCGGCGACGCGGCGGCGGACCGGATTTCGCGGCCGGTGGCCCGAGCCGCCGGTGCGTGGCGTCCACGTCCCGGCGGGTCGGTGATCCGGTCATCTGCTCCGATGGGTGACCAGGTGTGCGAGGGTGAGCAGGTCGCCGCGGGCGGGCAGGTCGGGGAGTGCGGCGACGCCCGCGCGGACCCGGCGCCGGGCCAGCCGCTCGGCCCCGCTCCGGCCGCCCGCCGCCTCGACCAGCGCCGCGGCGCGCGAGATGGCCTCCGGTGACAGTGGTTCGGTGCCGCGGTACAGCCCCGCCAGCGCGCGCCCGGCGTCGGTATCGGATTCCAGGGCCAGCACGATCGGCAGCGACCGCTTGCGCCGGGCCAGGTCCCCGGTGGGTTTGCCACTGCGGGCCGGATCGCCCCAGATGCCGAGGACATCGTCGACGGCTTGGAAGGCGACACCGAGGTTCCGGCCGAAATGTTCCAAGCCGCCGATGGTTTCGGCGTCCGCGCCCGCACTCAGCGCGCCCAGCGCACAGGCGCAGCCGAGCAGCGCGCCGGTCTTGCCCATGGCCATGCGCTCCCAGCCGGCGCGGGTGGCCGCGGCCGCGTCGACGTGGCAGTCCTCGTGCTGGCCCCGGCACATCTCGGCCACCGCGGCCGACAATCGCTCGATGGCGGCGGTGGCGGTGGCCGGGGGTAGTTGAGCCGCAAGGACATTCATCGCCAGTGCGTGCAGGGCATCGCCGAGCAGCACGGCTCGCGGGACGCCCCACACCCGCCAGACGGTGGGGCGGCCATGGCGCACGGTGTCGGCGTCCATGACGTCGTCGTGGATCACGGTGAAGTTGTGGACCAGTTCCACCGCGGCGGCCACGGCCGTCGTCTCCGAGGAATTGCACACCGCCGGTGCGGAATTGCCCGCCGGTTCCGTGGGAGGGTCCACCGTCTCCGCGGGAAATCCGTTGCAGGCGAGGGCGGCCGCGCCGACGAGGGCGGGGCGCAGCATCTTGCCGGACCCGGCGTGGGTGGGCGCGCCGTTGGTGTCGCACCAGCCGAAGTGGTATCCGGCCATGCGCCACAGGGGATCCGGCAGGTCGAGCACGGCATCGCGCAGGGCCGGTTCGAGCGCGGTGCGGGCCCGGGCGAGTATCTCGGCGGGGCGGTGGGCAGGGGGAATGAAGGCGGTCACGGTCATGGGACGCCTCTTTCAGGGTTTCAGCATCTGGATAAGACCGAAACGCAGCCGAAATGGTTGTGCACCAATATGTTTCAATGCTGCGACGGAGTGCGCAGTCCCAATCCCGTTAGTCCTCAGCCAATGAGCAGAACACAACTTGAACCGAGAAAAGTGTAATACGGGTTGTCGCCGGCGGTAAAGCGCTACCGCTCAGCATCGGCCGCCGACGGTTCGCCGGTTCGGACGCGAATGCCGCGCGCGGGATCGTCCCGCACGCGGCACGCGCAGCTGGCTCGATGACGAACTCCGCTGTCCCCCACAGCGGATCGGCCGATTGCTACCGGGCCCTACAGCAGGTCGGCCAAACCCTTCAGCGGTCCCGGCAGTCCGGCGACATGCTTCTTCAACCCCGCCACCACCGGGTTGGGCGTTTCGGCGCGCAGCCGGTCCAGCTCCGCCTGCATGGTGTCGACGGTCTCGGTGTAGTAGCCGTCCACCAGACCCGCGTCCTCGGGGTCGCCCGGCTGGGTGGACCAGTCCAGGGCGGGCAGGAAGCTGACCGTCACCGAGGCGGGCAGCGGAATCTGCGGCAGGATCGGGGCGATGCCGAAGGGCAGGCCCAGCGTGTAGGGAAACACCTTGGCGCGGACCAGCTTGTCCAGCTGCAGCAGGCGCGCGGTGCGCTCGCCGCGGCTGAGCACGAAGATGGAGTCGTGGCCGCCGTTGGCGACCGCGGGAATCACCGGGACGCCCAGTTCGAGGGCGAGGCGGATGAAGCCCTTGCGGTCGGCGAAGTCGATCTTGCCGCGATCGGTCCACGGGCGGCACGCCTCCCAGTCGCCGCCCGGGTAGACCATGACCGCGCCGCCGTCCTTGAGCCCCTTGGCGGCGGCCTCACGCGAGGCCGGGATGACGCCGAACCGGCGCAGGCTGTCGCCGAGCAGCGGTGCGCGCAAAAGGATGTCGTGCGCGACGCCGTAGCTGGGTTCGTCGGGGCGGCGGTCCAGCATGGCCATGAAGGTGATCCACACCTCGGGGGCCCAGTAGATGGACGAGTGATTGCCGATGACCAGGGCCGGGCCGGACGCGGGCAGATTCTCCAGACCGGTGACGGTCGGGGTGAAGTAATCGGTGTAGGCCCGGGCCAGCGGCATGAGCGGGTGGTTCGGGTCGGGGATAACCGTGGTTTCGGTGTCGGTCATGAGCCATTCCTGTCGTTGTATTGCCGGGGACGGGCGGCACGCAACGACACCTCACGACGCTGTCGAATCAACATGCTGTCGAATCAACGTCGAGCCGAATTGAATTGCCCCCGGGTCACATCCCCATTGATAGCTCCGACGGCCGCGCACGCGCGGTCCGGTTCAGTGTGCGGACGTCGCTGCGTTGCGACAGATGCCCGTCACCGTCCTCCCGCACTATCAACGGTATCAACACAAGCGTTTGCTTGTTAGGAAGTGTGCGAAACCCAACATTCATCGCGCCTTCCCGGCTCCGACGCGCGGGCTTCTGCCTAGGATGGCCGATTTCCTTGCCCGCGGGCGCGGGTGGAATCGGCCATCCTGCTGCTCGCCCCCGCGGCGTTGCTCTTCGCGGTGCTCCGACAACGGCGATAGCATCGGCCTGTTTGCATCACGATCCTCCCGCTCCTCCATGGTCACTGTGGCGAAGGGAATGCGTGTGCGCGACAACGAGTCCGACCATCCACTCAACCGGCGGTCGCTGCTCGGCCTGGCCGCCGCGGCCGTGATCACCGCCGGATTGCCGGGCTGCTCGCAATCCCCGAGGTCAGGGTCGACCGCGAGCCCGAGCGCCACCGTCGATCCGGACGACCCACGGGCCATCGCCGCCGACGCCTGCGTCTTCGGCTACCCGCTGGTCCTGATGGACATCACCCGCACCACCGCCGCCGCGGCCAACCGCTTCTATCACGCCCAGAATCTGCCCACCAGCAGCGATCGCGCGGTGGTGCGCATGAACCTGGACACCCTCTACTCCAGCGCCTGGCTCGACCTCGGCCCCGAACCGATGGTCTTGCAGGCGCCCGCCATGCCCGGCGGGCGGTACTGGCTCATGCAGATAATGGATGCCTGGTCGAATACCGTTGCCGACCCCAGCAGCACCGATCCGCAACCGGCCGAACAGCAGTCGTCGCCGCCGTTCACCTACGTCATCACCGGGCCGGAATGGTCGGGCCCGCTGCCCGGCAACCTCACCCGGCTGTCCGTGCCGACTCCGACCGCGTGGCTGATCGGACGCATCCAGGTCAACGGCGAGGACGACCTCCCGGCGGTGCACACCCTCCAGCAGCAATTGCGGCTGGTGCCGCTGAGCGCCTGGATCGCGGGCACCCGGACCCCGTCCGAGAGTTTGCCGCGGCCGCAGGGCGATCCGCCGGCCGATCAGATTTCGGCCATGGACGCCAAGACCTTCTTCAACCGCCTGTGCGCGGTGCTGGCCGTGAACCCGCCCGCGCCCGCGGACGATCCGATGATGAAACGCATTGCCGCCATCGGTATCACGCCCGGCGGCAATGTGGACGCACAGCCCGCCGAGCCGCTGGCCGCGGGGATCAAGGACGCGCGGCACCGGATCGTCACCTACCGCGACCCCGAGGGCAAGGACGTCAACGGCTGGAAGTTCGCCACCAATCTCGGCGCGTACGGCATCGACTACCTGTTGCGCGCCAATGTCGCCGATACCGCCCTGGGGGCGACCCTCTCGCGAGACGCGCTGTACCCCACCGTGTCCGAGAACGCCGACGACAGGGGAACGCCACGCCGATTCCGCCTGAAGTTCCCGGCCGGGCAACTCCCACCCGCCGACGCCTTCTGGTCGCTGACCGCCTACACCGCTGAGAGCTACCTGGTCCAGAACGACGCCGATATCTACTCGGTCGGCCACGCCGTGCCCATCGTGCCCGGCCCCGACGGTTCGGTCGAGTTCGCCGTCCAACACGACGACCCGGGACCGGCCGTGCCCAAGGGCAATTGGCTCCCCATCCCGGCCGCCGGCCGGTTCTCGCTCACCCTGCGGCTGTACGCCCCCAAACCGGAGGCCCTCGACGGCACCTGGCAGCCGCCGCGGCTCATCACCCAACCAGCGAGCTGACCTCGCCGCGGGTCCGGCGAATCCGACATCCGGAACAAACATGTCATGATGCGCATATCGGCGTATGAATATCTCAGGCTCGGGCGATGCGGCGGGACAGCACGGTTGCCGCCAGGTATCCGGTCACGGCGATGCCCACGCACCACGCCACCGCCGTCGGCGCGAAATCCCCCGCCGGGGTATCCATGAGCAGACCGCGCACCGTTTCGGCGATCGAGGTGACCGGCTGGTGGTCGGCGAAGCCGCGTAGCCAGCTGGGCAGGGTGTGGACCGGGACGAAAGCGCTGCTCACGTAGGGCAGGAACATGAAGATGAAGGTGAAACCGTTGGCCGCCTCGGGATTCGCGACCAGCACGCCCAGGGCCGCGGCCAGCCAGGACAGGGCGAACACGAACAGTGCGATCAGGCCCGCCACCGCGAGCCAGCGCAGCGGGTCGGTGGTCGGCCGGAAGCCGATGGCGACGGCGACCGCGATCACCAGGGTGGTGGTGATCAGGTTGCGCAGCACGCTCTCGAGCACATGCCCGGTCAGCACCGAGGTGCGGGACACGGCCATGGCGCGGAAGCGGTCGATGATGCCGGTGCTCACGTCGGTGGCCACCGCCACCGCGGTGGCGCCGGAGCCGAAACCCGCGCACAGCAACAGGATTCCGGGCACCACGTAGTCGATGTAGGAGCCGCCGACGTTCATCGCGCCGCCGAAGACGTAGACGAACATGAGCAGGATGGACACCGGGATGGCGACCGTCATGATCATGGTGTCCGGGCTGCGCAGGGTGTGGCGCAGATTGCGGCCGACCATGGACATCGAATCCTGGGCGGCATGGGTGAGAGTGCTCATCGCACGGCCTCTTTCGTGGTAGCGCCGGTCAGGGCGAAGAAGACATCGTCGAGATCGGTTGTGTGGATGGACAATTGGCCGATGGAGACGGCGTGATCGTCGAAATGGTCGAGCAGCTTGCGGATCTCGCCGACGCTGCCGTCCGAGGGCACCTGGAGCGCCAGCGCTTCCACGTCCAGCTCGGCCGCCGGGATCGCCCGCGCGGCGGCGACCAGGCCGTCCTCGTCGGCGAAGCCGAGCCGGATGTGACCGCCGGGCACCAGTCGCTTGAGTTCGGCCGCGCTGCCCTCGGCGACGATGCGGCCACCGTCGAGCACCGCGATGCGGTCGGCCAATTGATCGGCCTCCTCCAGGTACTGGGTGGTGAGGAAGATGGTCACGCCGGTGGCGACCAGCTCCCGGATCACCCGCCACAGTTCGCGGCGGCTGCGCGGATCCAGGCCGGTGGTGGGCTCGTCGAGAAAGACGATGCGCGGCCGGCCCATCAGGCTCATGGCGATGTCCAGGCGGCGGCGCATGCCGCCCGAATAGGAGCCCGCGCGCTTGTCCGCGGCGTCGGTGAGCTCGAACTGCTCGAGCAATCGCGCTGTGCGCCTGCCGGTTTCGCGGGAGCCCAGATGTAGCAGCCGCCCCATGAGCCGCAGATTCTCCGCGCCGGTGAGGATCTCGTCGACCGCGGCGAACTGCCCGGTGACCCCGATGAGCGCGCGGACCGCATCCGGCTCCCGCACCGGATCGTGGCCGCCCACCCGCACCTCTCCCCCATCGGGCCGGTTCAGCGTGGTGAGGATGCGGACCACGGTGGTCTTGCCCGCGCCGTTCGGCCCGAGCAGGGCGAAGACCGTGCCGGCGGGCACGCTCACGTCGATGCCGCGCAGCACCGGCTGGTCGCCGAAGGATTTGCTGAGCCCGCCGACCTCGATGGCCAGGGCGGGTCCTGATGTCGCCATGGGAACCCCGAATCGAATGGATTTCAGAAACTGTGTACGAGCTACACTCTGTTTATAGAGTACACAGTTTAGGCGATGGCGCAAGATAGAGGTCGGAAAGACGCGCCACGACGTCAGCGGAAGTGGGAGGTCAGATGAAGCGGCCCGATGTGCGAGTCCTGCCCAAGTCGGTGCAGTTGCTGTGGGATCTGGACAGCGCGGGCAGTCGCGGGCCCAAGCGCGGGCTGAGCCTGGACCAGATCCTCGACACCGCCGTGGCGGTCGCCGACGCCGAGGGTTACGCCGCGCTGTCCATGGCCCGCGTCGCCAAGGAGCTGGGTTTCACCACCATGTCGCTCTACCGCTATGTCGACAGCAAGGACACCCTGGTCGAGCTGCTGCACGACCGCATCTGCGACACCCCGCCCGACCTACCCGCCGACGACTGGCGCGGCGCGCTGGAAGCCTGGGCCTGGGCCGAATTCCACGCCATCCGCGCCCACGACTGGTGGCTCGACATCCCCATGACCTCGCCCCCGATCGGCCCCAACAATATGGCCTGGCTCGAGGCCGGTATGACCGCGCTGTCCACCTTGCCGATCCCGGAGTCGCTCAGACTCCAACTGCTGATGAATCTTTCGATCTATGTCATCGGCCGCACCCGCTTCCTGCGCGACACCATCCAGCCCGAGGACAAGGACCACGACTACGCGGCCATCCTCGCCGCCGTCCTGGATCCCGAGCGCTTCCCCGCAGTTACCGGCGCGCTGACCAACCGCGCCTTCGACGGTGACGACATGCACTGGGAGGAAGCCGATTTCGGTTTCGCCCTGGCCCGGCTGCTGGATGGTTATCAAGTCTTCATCGACGGCTGCGCCGAAAAGTGATCCGCGTCCCACCCGGATCGGCCTGGGCGGGAAGGGGATCGGCCGATATGTCAAGCGGGCGTAAACATCGTGCTAACGCGACCGCAACTGCTTGACCGGGCCACGGTGAGATCCGAACATTGCCCCATGAGGCCGCACAGCAGGTGCGGACCCCGGCTCGCGTAAGACGCGATGGAGATAGACGCATCGACGTCATGACTCGAGAAGGTGAGGGACGAATCATGGCCATTGTCGCCTTCCCCCGCATTTCCACCAGCGCCCGTCCCACCTTGGCGGCCGGGGCCATGGTCCTCGTATTGGCCGGGCTCACAGCGGCTTTCGTCTACGGTGCGATGCCCGCCGTGGCGGGCCCGGCCGGTCCGGTCCCCGCGGTCACCGTCCGGGTGCACGCCGACATCGCGGCCACGCTGCCCGCCTGCACCGAGATCACCGAGGACAGCCCCAACCCGGCGTGCGCCGACACCGACGCGGAACCCGCGCTCAACCCCGAGCCGACGCCTGTCGATCAACACTGACCGACACCGGTCGATCGGCACCGGCCGAGGCCGGGCGGCCGGTACCTGTCAGCGACGCCGCCAGTAGCGCGGCGATCACGAAAAGGACTGCTACACAGGCCATCAGGCCGACCCAGCCGTCCGCGGCGTAGGCGATCCCGGTAACGCTGCCGACCACCGCGCTGCCCAGGTAGTACGCGAACATGTAGAGAGACGATGCCGCGCCGCGGTTTTCGGCCAGCGCGCCCACCCAGGCGCTGGCCACCGTGTGCGCCCCGAAGAACCCGGTCGTGAACAGCAGAACGCCGATCAGCACCGTGCCCAGACGGTCCGGGATGGTGATGAGCGCGCCCAGGGCCATCAGCGACAGCGCCGCCACGAGGATGCGGTGGTGGCCGCGGCGATCGGCGAGCCGACCCGCGTACGCGGACGCGACGGTGCCCGCGAGGTAGAGCACGAACACCGAACCCGCCAGGGCCGCGGGCAATTCGAACGGGCGGTGGGTGAGCCGGTAGCCGAGGAAGTTGTAGACCGAGACGAAGCTGCCCATCAGCAGGAACGCCAGGCCGAAGAGCGCGAGCAGGCCCCGATGGCCGAGCTGCCGGCCGAGATCGCCGATCAGCGCGCCCAATCCGGCCGGGCGCGCGGTGAATCCGCGTGAGGGCGGCAGCATCCGGGCGAACCACACCGTGCACAGCGCCGCCGCGACGGACACCGTCACCTCGGCCCACCGCCACGACGCCATGCCCAGGGCGATCGACGGAAGCAACCGGCCCGCCAGTCCGCCGATGGTCGTCCCGGCGATATAGACGCCCATCGCCGCCCCGAGTCCGGCCGACCCGATCTCCTCGGCCAGATACGCCATGGCCACCGCGGGCACCCCCGCCAGCGCGATCCCCTGCACGGCCCGCAGCGCCAACAGCACGTCCAGCGTCGGGGCCAGCGGCAACAGCAGGCCCAGCGCCGAGGCGAGCACCGCCGACCCGATCATCACCCGGGTCCGCCCGATCCGCGCCGACAGCACCCCGGCCGGAATGATGGCCAGCGCGAGGAACCCGGTGGTCAGCGAGACGGCCAGGGCGGCATGCGCGGGCGCGACCCCGAAGGCGGCGGACAGACTCGGCAACAGCGACTGGGTGCTGTACATGGCGGCGAAGGTGGTCAATCCGGCCGCGAAAAGGGCCGTGATGACCCGCTTCTCATGGGCTGACGCCGATCGGTCCGGCGCGGCGAGCCCCGCAACGCTGATCATAGGATCCTCTCTGGACATCGGGTGGTCGGGATGCCGGGATCCAGGGTGCGACGTTGGCGTTTAGAACGGAAATGCATGATGATCGGAAGTCTCATGCGGTGATGGCATATAGCGAGGAGGCGGTGTGCTCGGCGCGGATCTGGAGTGGTTCACCACACTCGCCGAAACGGAGAATGTCAGCGTTGCCGCCGAGCGGCTGCATCTGGCCCAGCCCACGCTCTCGCGGATGCTCGCGCGCTTGGAAAAGCGGCTCGGGGTGGCGCTTTTCGATCGGCACGGCAAGCGCATCCGGCTCAATGACTACGGGCGGCTCTACTACGAGCACGCCCGCCGCGCCCGCGCCGAACTGCACGCGGGCGAGCAGGCGGTCGCCGACCGCGTGAATCCGGCCAAGGGCGTGGTGCGGCTGTCGTTTCTGCACTCCTTCGGCGGCGGGCTGGTGCCGCAGCTGATCGGCGAATTCCGGCGCGGCTCCGGGCGGATCGATTTCACGCTGTTCCAGGGCGCGGCCGAGGTGATCACCCGGCAGGTCCTCGACGGCGAGGCCGATCTGGCGCTGGTGTCGCCGCGGCCCGGCGCGCCCGGGCTGGGCTGGCGCAGGCTCCTGAATCAGCCCGTGGTGCTGGTGGTTCCGGCCGATCACCGGCTCGCGGGGCAGCGTCAGATCCGCCTGGCCGAACTCGCCGACGCCGAATTCATAGCCATGCACCCGGGTTTCGGCATGCGGCGCGTCTTCGACGAGCTCTGCGCGGCGGCGGGGATCCGGCCGCGCATCGCCTTCGAATCCAGCGATCTGGTGACCGTGTGCGGCCTGGTGGCAGCCGGGCTCGGGCTCGGCCTGGCGCCGCTGGAGGAACCGATGCCGCCGGGGGTCTCGGCGGTCCCGCTCGCGGACGCGGGGGCCTCCCGCGATGTCGGCCTGGTCTGGTCCGCCACCGCCACCCCGCCCGAAGCGGTGCGGCGCTTCCGCGATTTCGCAACCGAATGGGCGGATCGCCGCCCGGTCGATCCGACGGCCCGCCGCGCCGCCGATTCGACCCGCCGCGCTGCCGAATCCACGACCCGCCGTCAGGCCGATTCGGCCGCCCGCCGTCATGCCTGGTGAGAGTGGTACGCGCGCGCTGTTACGGTGGCTGAACGGTAACTGACTTGTCGCTTCGACCCAGGGAGCCCGTGCAGCGAAATCGTCAGGTCCTCGACACGGCCGGCGCGAGCGCCGCCGCCGCGGTCGCGTGCCTGGCGCTCATCGTGCCCGCCGAGAACGGCTGCGGAAGCGCGGGCTCGGCATTGCAGACGACCCTGCTGACGATCACGGTGCCCCGCGCCACCGCCGCGGGCGCGGTCGTCGCCGTGCTCGCCGCGGTCTGCGTGAGCATCTTCAGCCCGCGTGTGGCCTGGGGTACCGCCGCGGTCGCGGCACTGCTCCTGACCACCGACCACCTGCTGGTCGCCGCCACCCCCTCGAGTCTGACGACCGCGAACTTCGTGGACTCGATCTCGGCGGGTGTACTGCTCGGGGCGGCGGGCGCGGCCGCCCTCGAATATCGGCCGCCGGCAATCGGATACCTGGCCGGGGCGCTGACCGGTCTCGCGGTGGGCAATCACCTCGAGTTCAGTGCCACCGATCAGAGCAGCCGGTCGATCCTCGAGCGGGCCTTCAACGATCTGCCGCCGAATTGGCTGTCGATCCCCACCATTGGATTGCTGGCAGTATGCTGTCTGATCCGGCGACGGCCGGTCGAAGCGTATCCGACCACCCTGAACCTCCCGTTCGGACCGGTGCTCGCCGCGGCCATCGTGATCACGACCATTACCGTGGTGTCCGAACGGCTCGAACCCGCCGGCGCCGGCGCGGCAGCCATCGTGGCCGGTGTGCTCGCCACCCTCGCGGCCGCCGTGCTCGCCGCCCTGCTGATGCCGGGCCGCGACGGCACCCTGATCCTGTTGGCGGTGGCGCTCGCGGGCACCGGCAGCGCCATCGCGGTCGGCGCGCAGGCCCATTGGAAACTCGTGCCGATGCTGATCGCCGTGCTCGCCGGACTGGCCGCGGGCCTGCTGCGCCCGGTCCCCGCGGCCGCGATCGGCGGCGCGCTCGCCCTCGGGCTGTTCGCGCTCCTCGGTCCCACTGTCCCACAGGATGATTCGTGGCCGACGCTGATCGGCAGCTGCGCCATCGCCGCCCTCGCCGGTTACGGCTTCGGCGCGTTCCGCACCCGCACGGCTCCGGGCATCGTGCTGCCGCTCGGCATCCTGCTGTTGCCGTCGGCCGTGCTGACGCTCGAATACCACAGTTGCGCAACCGCATCCGTGCGCACCGAAAATATCACCGGCAACCGCACCGGCTGGGCCGGGCTGGCCCTCGCGGTCGGCTCCGTACTCGCGATACTCGCGTTGCGCCGCCGGCGATCCGAGCCCGGAACCTAGGAGATGCGGTACAGCCAGACCCGGGGGTCGGCGGGCTCGCCGGAGGAGGTCCAGCCGTAGGAGTGCGCGATGCCGTCCGCGTGATAGCCGTGCAGGTAGTCCCGCAGATCGGTGCGCTGGGAATGCCCGGAGACGATGCCGCGCAACACGATTGCGGTGAGGTCGTACGCCTCGACGGCGAACGCGCCCGGCGGCTGACCGGCGTCGGCCCGGTAGTCGGCGAGGAAGCGGTCCGTGGCGGGCCCGCACGAGCAGTCCACGATCGTGCCGGCCGCGTCCGGCCCGGCGGCGGTGCGGAAGGACGGATCGTAGTCACCGTCACCCAGCACGAAAGTCGCTGTGACACCGGCTTTTCGCAGCTCGGTCAGCAGCGCGGAGGCATCCTGCGGATATCCCGAGTAGAACACCGCATCCGGATGGGCCGCCGCGACGGTCCGGGCGGACGCGCCCAGGTCACGGCCGGAACCGATGCTGAGTCGGCACTCCGGCAGCTCGGCGCGGCCCAGACCGTCGATGACGGCGGGCGTCAGGGCGTCCTCGAATCCGCCGCCATTGTCGCGCAGCACGCAGACGCGGGAGAAACCAGCGGTGGTCGCCAGGTAGCGGCCCAGCGCCGGGCCCTGCACATTGTCGTTGGCCAGGCCCCGGAAGAAACCGGACCAACCCAGCTGTGTGAGTATCGGATTCGACGCCAGCGGGGTGAGGAAGGGCAGTCCCGCGTCGTCGAGGGTCTTGCCGGCCGCCATCACCTCCGGCGAGAGCGCGGGGCCGATCACCGCGACAATGGACTTGTCCGCGGCGATCTTCTTGGCGACCTGTGCCGCCATGGCCTGATCGCCGCCGGTATCGAACTCCCGCAGGGTGACCGGGCAGGCCCCGCCCCGGAAGAACTGGGACACCGCGAGTTTCACGCCGCCGAGCACTCGTTCGCCGAGCGCCACATTCGAATCCGTCCCCGAGAGCGGCAACGCCGCCGCGATGGACACCGGCGCGCACGGCAACCGCCCGTCATTGACCGGGTCCTCCACCGAGACCGGTGCGCTCACCCGCCTGCCCTGCAGGTCGATCTGCGTGAGCGGGCCGAATCCGGAATACACCGCGGCCTGCGGGCCGTTGTCGGTCGCGGGGTGCGGGGTTCCCCGATTCGAGCCGGAATCATGTGCCGCCCAGAAGATTCCGGCGGCGGTCGCGAGCATCACCGCCACTGCGGCGGCACCGGCCGCGACCCAGCGCCGCCGGCGGCGTGGGTCCGCGGTCACTCGCCGCCGGGAGGTTGCGGCCACGGTGAGGGCGTCGGGCAGGGGCGGGGTCGTCACCACGGACGCGGTGACGCTCGGCTCACCGCCCGCCGCATCCAGCAGGCGCGTGGCGGCCGCCGCGCGGATCGCGTCCGCCCCGGGCGGTGCATCCAGTCGCGACGGGACCTCCGGTCGAGACGGCACATCCGGTCGGGGCGGCATATCCAGACGGGAGGGTGCATCCGGCCGGGACGGCCCGTCCACACGGGGCGGCACGTCCCGCGTGGACGGTGTGTCCAGCTCGGTCGCCGTGTCCGAGGCCCCGATGTGTGCCTGCTCGAACGGCATCAGGGTGGAGTCGGCGGTCTCCGACAGGGCCTTCGCCGCAGCGTCGGCGAAGGCGCGGCACGACTCGAATCGGCTTTCGGGACGCTTGGCCAGGGCGCGCTCGAGCACCGCGTCCAATGCCGCGGGCAGTTCCGGGCGGCGGTCGCTGAGCCTGGGTACCGGCTGCTGCAGATGGCCCGCGATGACGGCGGCGACGGTCTCGGCCTGGAACGGCGTCGATCCGGTGAGCAGCCGAAACAGCGTGCACGCCAGGGAATATTGATCCGAGCGCTGATCGGACGCGGCCCCCGAGAGCTGCTCGGGCGAGGCGTAGGTGATGGTCGCGGCCAGCATGCCGGTGCGGGTGATCTGCGCCGAATCGTCGCGCAGCCGCCCGATCCCGAAGTCCGTCAATAGAATCCGCTGCTCACGCCCCGGCGACGGCCGGGTCAGCAGAATATTGGCGGGCTTCACATCCCGGTGCACCACACCCATCGAATGCGCGTAGTCGAGCGCCTTGGCGGTCTCGGCGATGACATGCACCGCGTCGGCGGGCGACAACGTGAACGGATCCAGCGACGCGGCATCCCCACCGTCCACGTATTGCATGGCGATCCACAGCCGCCCGTCCTCGACCTCCCGATCGTGCACGGTCACGATATTCGGATGATCCAGCCGCGCGATCAGCTCGGCCTCCCGCTCGAACCGAGCCCGAGTCTCGGCCTGCGAAGCCAACTCCCGAGCCAGCAGCTTGACCGCCACCAGCCGCGGCAACCGAGGATGCCGGGCGAGAAAAACCTCCCCCATCCCACCCCCACCGAGCCGCCGCTCGATCAAATATCCCGCGAATTCCTCGCCCGCACGCACCATTCGGCCCCTCGAACCACCAAACCCCCTCGAACCCTACCGGTTCCACCCCCCATCCCGCGCCCCCTCACCCGCATCCCGACGGTCCCACCAACAAGATCAGGGAGCTCTCACCGTGGGGATTCGGACAAAATCCCTCGGTGAGAGCTCCCTGATCTCGATTGATGTTGGGTTACTTCTTGCGGTCGCGCTTTTCGCGGACTCGGACGTTCACCCGGACCGGGGAGCCGTCGAAGTTGAACTCCTCGCGGAGCTTTCGTTCGATGAAGCGGCGGTAGCCTGCCTCTAGGAAGCCTGTGGTGAAGAGGACGAAGGTTGGGGGGCGGGTGGAGGCCTGGGTGGCGAAGAGGACTCGGGGGAGGCGGCCGCCGCGCATGGGGGGCGGGGTGGCCGCGATGATTTCCTTGAGCCAGTTGTTCAGGCGGCCGGTGGGGATGCGCTTGTCCCAGGAGTCCAGGGCGGTTTCCATGGCGGGGACGAGTTTTTGGACGGCGCGGCCGGTGTGGGCGGAGATGTTGACGCGTTGGGCCCAGCGGACCTGGACCATTTCGCGGTCGATCTCGCGTTCCAACATTTCCCGGCGGTCCTCGTCGACCAGGTCCCACTTGTTGTAGGCGATGACCAACGCACGGCCTGCCTCGGCGACCATGGAGATGACGCGGATGTCCTGCTCGGTGATCGGCTCGGAGGCGTCGATGAGCATGACCGCCACCTCGGCGGACTCGATGGCGCCCTTGGTGCGCAGCGAGGCGTAGAACTCGTGGCCCGAGGCATTGCCGACCTTGCGGCGCAGGCCCGCGGTGTCGACGAAACGCCAAGGCTTGCCGCCCAATTCGACCAGCGAGTCGACCGGGTCGACGGTGGTGCCCGCAACATTGTGGACCACCGAGCGCTCCTCGCCCGCCAGGCGGTTGAGCAGCGAGGACTTGCCGACGTTCGGCTTGCCGACCAGCGCCACGCGGCGCGGGCCGCCGGTGAGTCCGGTTCCCTCGCGGGGCGTTTCGGGCAGCACCGCCAGAATGTCGTCGAGCAGGTCGCCGGTGCCGCGGCCGTGCGCGGCCGAAATCATGCGCGGCTCGCCCAGACCCATCGACCACAGCTCGGCGGCGTCGGCCTCGAGCTTCTGGTTGTCGACCTTGTTGGCGACCAGGATGACCGGGGTCTTGCTGCGGCGCAGCGTCTTCGCGACGGCCTCGTCGGCGGAGGTCGCGCCGACGGTGGCATCCACCACCACGACGATGGCGTCGGCCGTGCGCATGGCGACCTCGGCCTGGCGGGCCACCGACTGCTGTAGACCCTTGGCGTCGGGCTCCCAGCCGCCGGTGTCCTGCACCATGAATCGGCGTCCGGACCAGGTGGCCTCGTAGGAGATCCGGTCGCGGGTCACGCCCGGAATGTCCTCGACCACGGCCTCGCGGCGACCCAGAATACGGTTCACCAGGGTCGATTTGCCGACGTTCGGCCGCCCGACGATCGCCACCGTCGGCAGCGGAATGTGCTCGGCGTCCTGCTCGCCCTCGAATTCGGCGATGTCCCAGTCGGATTCGTCCGACCAGATGCCATCACCGGCGAAGGTGTCCTGCGTCACTGCGGGCCTCCCGCCGAAATCCGTTCGGCCACCACGCGATACAGCTCGTCGATGACCTCGTCCTTGTTCAGATCACTGGTGTCGACCAGTACGGCGTCCGTGGCCGGGCGCAGCGGCGACACCTTGCGCGTCGAGTCGAGGGTGTCGCGACGCTGCACGTCGGCCAGCACGGCCTCGAAATCGTCGCCACGCCCCTCGGCGATGTTCTGCGCGTTGCGGCGGAACGCCCGCGCCTCGGCGGAGGCGGTCAGGTAGATCTTGACGTCCGCCTCGGGCAGCACGACGGTGCCGATATCACGGCCCTCCACCACGATTCGACCGGCGGCCGAGGTGATGTCGCGCTGCAGGGCCACGAGCTGCTCGCGCACCTCGGGCACCGCCGACACCGCGGATACCGCCTTGGTCACCGCATTGCCGCGGATCTCGTCGGACACGTCCTCGCCGTCGAGCAGGATCACCTCGCGGCTCGGGTCGTGGCCGATGGTCAGCGGCAGTTCCTTGACCGCGACCGCGATGGCCTCGGCGTCGTCGAGGTCCACGCCGTTGCGCAGCACGCGCAGCGTCGCCGCCCGGTACATGGCGCCGGTGTCGAGGTAGCTGGCCTCGAGCCGGGTCGCCAGCAGCCGCGACACGCTCGACTTGCCGGTGCCCGACGGGCCGTCCATGGCGACGACCAGTTGCGCCGACCCCGTCAGCGCGCCGGCCGCGTCGATCAGACTTCCCACACCGTTCACAACGACACCGCCTCGTAGAGCTTCCCGATTTCGTCCCGGCCCAGTACACGCAGCGTGCCCGGCCGTTGATCGCCCAGGGCGACCGGTCCAATGTGGGTGCGCACCAGCGCGGTCACCGGGTGGCCGACCGCGTCGAGCAGGCGGCGCACGATGTGCTTGCGGCCCTCGTGCAGCACCACCTTCACCAGCGACTTGCCCGCGCCGACCTCGAGCACCTGGAAGCGGTCCACCGTGGCGGGACCGTCCTCGAGCTCGACGCCGTCCTTGAGCAGCTTGCCGACCTCGCGGTTCTTGACCTCGCCGTTGACCGTGGCCAAGTAGGTCTTGGAGACCTCGAAGGACGGGTGCATGAGCCGGTGGGCGAGATCGCCGTCATTGGTGAGCAGCAGCAGGCCCTCGGTGTCGGCGTCGAGGCGGCCGACGTGGAAAAGGCGCTGGCCCGAGGCGATTCGCTCGGCGACGATGTCGCCCACGCACGGGCGGCCCATCTCGTCGGACATGGTGGACTGCCAGCCCTTGGGCTTGTTCAGCGCCAGGTAGACCTGCTCCTCGCGGATCACCACGCGCACGCCGTCGACCCGGACCACCGCGGTCTGCGGATCGATGCGCAGGCCCTGCTCGCGCACGATCTTGCCGTCGACCTCGATGCGACCGGCGTCGATCATCTCCTCGGCCGCGCGGCGCGAGGCCACACCGGCCTTGGCCAGCACCTTCTGCAGACGCTCGCCCTCGCCCCACGGGAGCTTCTTCGGGCCGCGCTCCTCGACGTCCACGTGCTGGTGACGGGCGGGCTTGGCATTGCTGATCAGCACCGGCGCGACGATCTTGCGCTCCGGCTTGGCGGCCTTCTTCTTGGCCGGGGTGTTCGGCGAGGTGTGCGGGGCCAGCGGGCTGCCGCCGCCGATCCGGCCGCGTGAGGCATTGCGATCCTGGCCGAACCCGGAACGGTCAGCGCCGAATCCGGTGCGCGACGCGCCGCCGCGGCCTTCGCCGCCACGGCCACCACGCGAATCCGAACCCCAGTCGCCGCGAGACTGGTTGCCGCGCGCGGAGTTTCCGAAGGAAGAACCGCCACGCGAGGGCGCGCCACCGCGGGATGCGCCACCACGAGGCTCGCCGTATCCGGAGCCGCCACGCGCGCCGCCACCACGGGAATCACCGTAGGAACCGGAGCCACCGCGTGCGGCACCACCGCGGTTGTCGCCGTAGGAGCCGCCGGAGCGCGAGTCATAGGACCTGCTGCCACCACGTCCGCCGCCGAACGAGCTGCCACCGCGCGAATCGCCGCGGGAATTGCCGCCCCACGAGCCCGAATCGCCGCGCGATCCACCGCGATTCGCGGAGCCGCCACGGGAATCGCCGCGCGAACCGCCGGAGCGGGAGTCATACGACCCGCTGCCACCACGTCCGCCGCCGTACGAGCCCGAACCGCCGCGGGAATCGGAGCCGCCGCGCGAGTCGCGGGAATTGCCGCCCCAGGAGGGCGAGTCGCCGCGGGATCCGCCGCGGGGGTTGGCGGAGCCGCCGCCGTACGAGCCGCCGCCCCGTGCGGACCGGTTGTCTCCGGTCCGGCCGCGGGCGGCCTGGGAACCGCCCCTGGGCGGTTCGCTGCCACGTTTCCTACGATCCGGTGTGCCATCTCGGCGAGCGGGTGTATTCACGTTGTCCTGTTTCAGTCATCGGTGCCGAGGTCGATATCGGCCTCGGCCGGTTTCTTCAGCCTGGTGTACCGGGGGTCGGTGTCCAGGCTCTCATTGATCTCGTCGATCAGATCGACGCCCGGGAGCAGCGGGGCCAACGGCGGCAGATCCGCCAGTGACGCAAGTCCGATCCGTTCCAGGAACAGCTCGGTGGTGATGTACAGAGTGCCGTTGGTCTCCGGGTCCGCTCCGGCCTCCGCGATCAGCCCCCGCGCCAGCAGGGTCCTGATCACGCCATCCACGTTCACGCCGCGCACCGCACTCACGCGTGCTCGGGTAACCGGTTGACGGTACGCGATCACCGCCATGGTTTCCAAAGCGGCGCGTGTGAGCTTCGACCGTGCGCCGTCCAACAGCATACGTTCCACATAGGGAGCGAATTCCGTCCGCGTGTAATACCGCCACCCATCCCCCACGAACCTGAGATCCATGCCACTGCGCCGCGCGGTCAACTCCGCCGACATCTCCCGCAACGCCGTCTCCACCCGAATCGGATGATCCCGCAACGCCGAGGCCAGCAACTCCACCGGCGCAGGCGCATCCACCACCAGCAACATCGCCTCGAGCGCCGCCCGGAACTCCCCCTCCGAGAGCTCCTCTTCGTCCTCGAACTCCCCCGAATCGAGAGCGGCGCCTCCCGCCTCGCCACCCTCTGCCGCCGACTCGGCACCCGCATCCGCGCCGTCAGTGACTTCCGACACGGCCTCGGCGATCTCGGCCCCGGTTCTTGCGCGCGCGTCGGACGCGTCGTCGAGCAGCGGCGCAGCGATCTCATCGTGCGGATACTCGGCGACCATGTCGCTCGCGGGATCGGTCCCGTCCGTCGAGCCCGAGCCGAGTTCGACCGCACCCGAATCCAGCGCCGATTCTTCGGATCCAGGCTGCTCGGGGCCGGATTCGGGCCGGGCCGACGCAGCCGCACCCGTTTCGTCCGCCTGAGCAGGGTCCGGCCCGGCCAGGCCCGCACCCTGAGCGGTCGCACCGGAATCTCGAGCCACCACGTCGAGGTGCCCGGCGGCCACGGATTCCTCAGCGGCCGCATCCAACTCGGTGGCGAGAGTCTCCGCAACCGTGGTCGAGGACTCGGTTACATCGGTCGCGGACGCGGTTGCGTCAGTCGCGGACTCGGCGACCTCGGACTCGGGCGCGGCGGCAACGGCGGGGTCTGCCGCTTCGTCCGTGCGCTCGGCGGCTCGGGCCGGAGGCGCGGCGGGGTTGGCCGCGGCGGCGTGGGCCTTGGCGGCGGCGGCCGCTTCGGCGATGATGCGCTGGGCCGGGGTGAGTTCGGGCGCGGCCTGGCTTTCGGCGGAGGGGTCCTGCACGTCGTCTCCCAGGTTCTGCACCTCGGTCACCCGTAGTCCTCTTCAATCGTCACCGGTTGGGCGGGTTGGTCTGCGAGCTCGCCGATCCAGCTGATGGACAGCGGGCCCAGGGGGTCGGGCTGGTCGAACTCGATGGTTTTGCCGCGGTAGAGCTCGAGCAGCGCGAGGAAGCGGGCCACGATCTGGATCGGGTGCTCGCAGTCGGCGCAGATGTCGTGGAAGGTCGTCCACGCGCCCACGCCGGCGTTCTTCAGCATTTCCAGGACCAGGGCGGCCTGTTCGGCGATCGAAATCGCGTGGGCGTGGATGTGATCCAGCCCCACCCGGGGTTTCGGACGCGGCCGGAACACCGTGGCGGCGACCTCCGCGAAACCCGCGGCGTCCACCCCCAGCGTAACCTCCGGCAACAGCTCCAGATACCGCTCCTCCAGCGACACCGCGCGCGGATACCGTTGCAGCGCCGCCGCCTCCAGCTCCCCGAGCAGCTCGGCCACCTGCTTGAACGCCCGGTATTGCAGCAGCCGCGCGAACAGCAGATCGCGGGCTTCGAGCAGTTCCAGGTCCTCCTCGTCGGACACCTCGCCAGAGGGCAGCAACCGGGCCGCCTTGAGATCCAGCAGGGTGGCCGCGATGAGCAGGAATTCGGTGGTCTGGTCGAGAATCTTGTCGGCGCGCAGCCCTTGCTCGCCGGACAGGCTCGCGGTGAGCGCCTTGGTGTAGGCGATGAATTCGTCGGTCACCTTGTGCAGCGCGATCTCGGTGACGTCCAGGCGGCGCGAGCTGATCAGTTGCAGCAGCAGGTCGAACGGACCCTGAAAGTTGGCCAGCGTCAGATGAAACTTGCCCGCCGAGTCCGAATTGCCCGATGCGGCGGCATAGCTCGGCCCGGCGGCGGCACCCGAAGCGAGGGCGGGCTCCGCGGCCGGGACATCATTCGGGTCGACCGCGCCGGAATCGGCGATATCCCCGAGCACCCCCGCACCGCCGAGATCCGCACCGTCGTCGGGCACGCCGCCGATGTCCGCGAGCAGCCCACCGTCTGCGGGCAGCACCGTATCCGCGTCCGCCGGGTCGTGCTCGGACGCCGAATCGAAAGAATCGCTCAACGGCCCGACCGCTGGATGACTTCCCGGGCCATGGCCCGATAGGCTTCCGCGCCACCGGATTTCGGCGCCCAGGTGGTGATCGGCTCACCCGCGACGCTGGCGTCGGGGAAGCGGACGGTGCGCGAGATCACCGTGTCGTACACGAGGTCGCCGAACACCTCGACCACGCGCGTCATGACCTGACGCGAATGCAATAGGCGGGCATCGAACATGGTGACCACGATGCCGTACAGCACCAACTCGGGATTCAGCCGGTCCCGCACCTTCTCCACGGTGTCGTTGAGCAGGGCCAGCCCGCGCAGTGAGAAGTACTCGCATTCCATCGGAATGATGACGCCGTCGGCGCAGGCCAGGGCATTGACGGTGAGCAGGCCCAGCGAAGGCTGGCAGTCGATGAGGATGTAGTCGTAGCGGTTGCGCAGCGGCGCGAGCGCGCGGCCCAGGGTCTGCTCGCGGCCGACCTCGTTGACGAGCTGGATCTCCGCCGCCGACAGGTCGATATTCGACGGCAGCAGATCCATGCCCTCGACCTTGGTGTTCATCAGCACGTCGTCGACATTGACCTTACCGGGCCCGACCAGCAGGTTGTGCACAGTGACGTCCAGATCGTGGTGCGCCACACCGAGTCCCGCCGACAGCGCCCCCTGCGGATCCAGGTCCACCAGCAGCACTTTGCGCCCGTACTCCGCCAGCGCCGCACCGAGATTGATGGTCGAGGTGGTCTTGCCGACCCCGCCCTTCTGATTGCACATGGCGACGATCAGCGCCGGCGCGGTGTGATCGGGCTCGGGCGGCACCGGAATCTCCCGCAACGGCCGTCCGGTCGGCCCGACCTGCTTGCTGTCGTGCACCACATCGGGTGCCTCCCACAGCGTTTGCGCGGCGGTTTCGATCCGCTGGCCCGCACCACCGGTAGTCGTCACGTCCGCTGCTCCTTCGACGTTCCTGCCCTTACCCCGCCCACCGACCTGCCGTGAACGACGCACCCGACCGCGTGTGCGCTCGGATCCCTCCTAGACGCTACCGCCTGTTCGCGCCAGACCAACGCTCGGACACGCACTGTAAACCTGCACTTCAGGGACGGTAAGGGTGCCCTCGGCCCGCTTTGTTACTGGTCGGGAGCACTCTCACGTTGTGGGACAGCAGGTTACGGGCTCACGGGCATGTTTCCAGCAGATCAGGCCAGATACGCCCGAATCGGTAGCAAACCAGCCGAATGAGCACCCGCCTAGAGGCTGAACCGCCGCCCCTTGGCAGCCCACACACCCCGCCCCCGCGTGGTCAACTCCCACCGCCCTCGCCGCCTCGCCTCGACGATCAACCCGCGCGCCTCCAACCGCGCCACCGCCGCCCGCGCCGACCACGAGGTCAGCGCGGCGTCCCGCGCGAGCTGAGCGACCGTCAGCACCCCGCCACCGGAAAGCACCCCCAACACGGCGAATTCGGCCGCGACACCGGTCTTCACGCCAACCTCACCCGACAGCACACCGACCGGCGCGGGTGCACGGATTCGACATCGCACGCGCCCGCGAGCAACCCCACCAGTCGCGGACTCACATGCGCGGGCGAGGGCACCACCACGGCATCCACATCGATCTCGCGCACCAGATCGACCAGCCCGAGCGCGGAGAACTCCGGCAGAAACAGCAGAGCGTAGCCGAGCCTCCTGGCCAGCCTGCGGCACTGGGCGATATCCCATTCGACAGCCGCGCCCGAAATATCCGGATCTATGTATGCCAACGCCGTTGGTGTCGGTCGCATGACTGCCCCTCTCGTCGTCATGACTCAGGTTCGCGACCCGCAACCGGCGGGAGGGACAGCAAAGGGGCAGTTCCATGCGGCTCAACGGGTTACAAGGTCGGGTCGGCCGGACTACCCGCGGGACATGGCGAACGTTGGGCAGCGGATCGCGGCGGAACGCAAGATTGCCGGACTCGGGCAGCGGCAGCTGGCGACCAGGGCGAACTACAGCCTGTCCATGATCAAGAAGGTGGAGCAGGGAACCGAGCCCGCCTCGACCGGGCTCATCTCCGCTGTCGCGAAAGCCCTGCGGATCACGCCCGAACATTTGACCGGCGCGCCGTACGACGACGGGAAGCCGCTCTCGGACGCGGTCAACGGGCTCACCACGTTGCTCGCCGAAGGACGCTACGCCCGCGCGATCGAACCCGGCCCGCTCGCCCGGATCGAAGCGGATCTCGAAGCCGCACAACAGCTCTACCGCACCGACCGGACCCGCCAGACCCTGGAGGTGCTGCCGGACCTCATCCGACGCATCCACGGTGCGGTCCGCGACCTTCCCGGCACCGACCAGACCCGCGCCTACACCCTGCTGACTTCCGCCTACGTGCTCGCCGAATGGGCCGCTCGCAGAACGGGTCACATGATGCTCGCGCTGCCCGCGCGGGATCTGGCCGACGGGTACGCGCCACTCGCCGACGATCCGACCTACGGCGCGCTCTCCGCCCTGGCCCGGGCGCGGGTGCTGACCCACTACGGCGAATCCGGAGTCGCGGGTCAGCTCATCGATTCGGCCATCGCCACGGCCGATTCGTCGAACGCGGGCCTGGTGCTCGCCGGATACTCTCACCTCGCGGGCGCGGTCAACGAAGCGCGCAAGCTGAATTACCCAGGCGCGGTGGCCCACATCGACGCCGCGCGCGAACTGTCCACGCGCACCGGCGAAACCGACCTCTACATGACCGCCTTCGGCCCGCTCAACGTCGAGATCCACGCCCACGCCATCGAACTCGAATCCGGCGACCCGAACCGCGCAGCACGCGAGGGCGCAAGCCTCACCCACGGCCCCGACGCGCCCCCGACCCGCGTCGCCCACCACTGGCAGGACAACGCGCGGGCCTGGTTGATGTCCGGTAAGCCGGACCGGGCGTTGGCCGCGCTCAACAAGGCGCGGGCGGCCGCGCCGCAGCAGACCCGATTGCATCCGGCGGTGCGGGAGACGTTGCACGGCATCGCGGCGGCGGAGAAACGGCGGACCGAGACGTTGACGGGGTTCGCGAGCTGGCTCGGGACCAGCGTCTGAAAGTCCGGGCGACGAACGGGATTCACCAGGCACGAAAGACTTCGGGAAGCTGGCGGGGATCTCACGATAGACCCGGAGATCATCGAACAGGCCGGGTAGACGGCATTGGCGAATCCGGTGAGGATGGTCATCCGAACTCCTTTGTCGTCGCACTGTTTGCGACAGTGGAGGTACCACCTGTCAGCCAGCCGATGCCGAGGAGTTGGTCCCCGTCCCCCACCTCATCGACCGAGCCACCCTCGAAACAGTCTTTCCGGCAGCCGATCTGATCACCCTGCCGGACGACGCCACCCTGGGGTCGGTACCACATGCGCCGAGCCGGGAATTCCTGCGCGACATCGGCATTCCCGGGTCGATGTGGTTGGCAGTCCACGACGAGTTGCGGGCGGGACGATTGGACTGTTCGAATCAGGATCTGGCCGAGGCGTTTCCGGAATTCGATATCGATTTCGGGCGGTGGGCGCTGCTCGGTGCCATTTCCGGCGATCCGGTGTACCTGGATGTCACCGGTGGCGCGGTGTTCAGCATTCCGGATGGCGGCCTCCCGGCCCGGCTCAACACCGGACTCGCCGCCTTCGTGCGTTTTCTCTACCTGCTGGAGATCGAACGACCCAACTACGATTTCGAAATCTCCGGCGCGAACGGCTATCGGCCGGGAGCCGAGCACCGGCTGCGGGAGCTCATGACGGCGTGCGACCCACGCGCATTCGATCCCCCGGATACCGATTCGGAATTCGAGCCGGGCGAGCCCACCTGGGAGTTGGTGCTGCGCTTCGTCGCAGAGCGGCTCCAGTAGTGCCTACCGCGGTTCGGTCAGTTCGAAGACCGGGTGGGTGGCCGCGGTGCGCGCGAAGTCCGCGGCGGTCGGGTTGCGGCCGAGGCCGAGGGTGCGGCGCAGGACCGAACCGCCGAACGGGCGGGACAGTCGCGGGGCGACAACGTCTTTCAGAATCTGGGCGGCACGGTCGGCCGACAGTTCGACGGCGGTGTAGTCGGTGCGGGCGGCGGGCGCGCCGAGGCTGGCGCGACCCGCGGCGCGCAGGTTGCGCACCCACTGCGCCTCACCGGAGTGGGTGGCCACGATCCAGCGGCGCTCACCGGAGCCGAAAACGTCGACCGGATTGGTGCGCGGCAGTCCCGAGCGCCTGCCCGAAACCGTCAGCAGCGCAACCGGGCCGAGCGGCACTCCGGCTCGCAGCAGGACCGCGACGGCCCGGCCGATCACATTGTGGCCGAGTCGTGCGCCGCCCAGCACGTGCACGGCGGCGAAGGCGACCAGGAACAGACCGGCCAGCAGTCCGCCCAGCCAATCCCACAGCGCCGCGGCGCCGGCCGCCGCGATCGCCAGATGCACGGCGATGAGAACGGCCCCCAACCCGCCGACCGCGGTGATCCCGCGGTGGCCGGAACCGGTCTCGGCGTGAAGATCCTTCGTGGAGTTCATGATTCGCGTCTCTCTCAGCGGACGTTCGCCACTATGGGCGTTTGCCCATAGACTATGGGCAAACGCCCATAGTTGGCAAGATTCCCGCCCGAACCGAGACCAATAGACTTGACCGGATGCCCACGGCGGCCGGTGCACCCACCGCCGCCCCGACGACGAGAGGGGAAACCCGACGCATGCGTGGCGTTCCACGTCCGGACCTGCGCGAGGACCTGTTCGCCGCCGCGGACCGGATTCTGGCCCGGGACGGCGCGGCCGGGCTGACCAGCCGAGCCGTCACCGACGAAGCGGGCTGCGCGAAGGGCATCCTGCACAACCACTTCGACGGCCTCGACGGATTCCTCGCCGACTACGCCGCCGACCGGGTGCAGCGCGCCCTGGCACAGTTGTCCGGCCTACCGGAGCGCGCGGGGCACGGCGATATCGTCGGCAATCTCACCGACGCCGCCGTCACCCTGTTCGACTCGGGAGCCATGCCGACCGCAGCGCTCATCTCCGCCCGGCCCGCCCTGGCCGCCCGCATCGGCACCGCCGTCGCCGCCGACTCGGCGCTGAGCACCGGTGAGCGAATCTTCGCCGACTACCTCGCGGCCGAACAGCGCGCCGGGCGCATGCGCGCCGATCAGGACGCGCACACCCTGGCCTTCGCCCTGGTCGGCTCGATCCACCATCTCTTCTTCACTTCGCAGGGCGCCGAACTCGATCGCGCCCGGGTGCGCCGGATCGTCCGCACACTGCTGCACCTCTGAGCACTGGTGACACGTCGGCACTCCCGGGCCCGGACGCCGTGCCGAACGGACCCCAGCGAACCCGGGGATGCGCCGTAGCCCAGACCTCGCGCAGTCTCGAACCCTCAGCGAATCGGGGATCTGCCGTAGCCCAGACCTCGCGCGGTCTCGAACCTTCAGCGAGCCCGGGGATGCGCCGTGGCCCAGACCTCGTGCAGTGTCCCGACGGTGACCAGGGTGTAGATCTGGGTCGTGGTGACCGACGAGTGCCCGAGCAACTCCTGCACGACACGCACATCGGCGCCGCCGTCCAGCAGGTGGGTGGCAAACGAATGCCGCAGGGTGTGCGGCGACACCTGCGCCGCGATGCCCGCCCGTTCGGCGGCGGATTGCAGCACCTGCCAAGCGGATTGGCGGGACAGGCGGCCGCCGCGGTGGTTGAGGAACAATGCGCTGTTCCCGCGCCCACGCGCCGCCAGGCCCGGACGCCCGCGCACCAGATAGTTGTCCAGCGCGGCCAGGGCGGGGCGGCCGATCGGCACCATGCGCTGTTTGCCGCCTTTACCGCGCAGGACCACCGCGCGCTCGGCGGTGTCGATATCGTCCACATCCAGTCCGACCAGCTCCGAGATGCGAGCGCCGGTGGAGTACAGCAACTCCAGCAGCGCCCGGTCCCGCAGGCCGCGCGGGCCGTCCGCGAGATCGCCGCCGGAGGCGTCGAGGAGCCGCGAAACCTGGTCGTAAGGGAGCGCTTTCGGCAAGCGCCGGGCGGGGGTCGGCGGCTTCACCGGATGCGCGACATCCGCGTCGGTGATGCCTTCCGCCGTGGCGAACCGGTGCAGGCCCCGAACCGCGACCAGCGCCCGCGACGCCGAGGAGGCGGCCAGCGCGGGATGCTCGGCGTCTCCCGCGCGTAGCGAGACCATGTAATCGGCGATATCCGTTTCCGCCACGCGGGCAAGGGTTTCCACCCCGCGCTCGGTCAGGAAATACCGGTAGCGCCCCAGATCCCGGCGATAGGCGCTGAGCGTGTTGCGCGCGGCGCCGCGCTCGACCGCCAAATGGTCGAGGTACGCGTCGATCTGCCGCTTCAGCACGGCTCACATCATTGCAGCCACCACCGACGAACTCCCCCAGCCGGACCCGGCAAATCGAACAAGTATCCCAATCGGGATCTACTGGGGCGCAGACTTCTCCCGCGCCTTGCGATCCAGGAAGGCGGTCGGCATGCCCGGCCAGGGCGCGTCGGCCGGACGCAGGGTGGCACCGGTGGAACGCGCGGTCATCAGCGCCGTCACCCCCGCTACCGCTGTGGCATTGGTGATTTCACCCGCCAGCGCGGCACGCACGGCGTCACCCAACGGCATCCGGAGAATCTGGAGATCCGCCTCTTCCCCTTCCGGGTCGGGACGGTCGGTTTCGTAGAGCCCGGTCGCCAGGTACACCCGCAGCGCCTCATCGGTGAACCCCGGCGACAGCGCCACATCCACCAGCACCGACCACTCCCGCGCCGCCAGCCCGGTCTCCTCGGCCAACTCCCGCTTGGCCGCCTCCACCGGATCCTCCCCCTGCTCGTCCAGCAACCCGGCCGGCAACTCCAGCAACCGCCGCCCGATCGGATGCCGATACTGATTGATCAACACCAGATTGTCATTCTCATCAAGCGCCGCCACCGCCACCGCCCCGTGATGCTCGATCACCTCCCGCTCGGCCACCTTCCCGCCCGGCATCACCACCCGATCCAGCCGCAACGCCAGAATCGCCCCGGAGTAGACGGTGCGACTGGAGAGAACATCGAAATCGTGTGCGCCGGGAACCGAACCAGAGGACGTCATCCGAGAACCGTATCGCGCCCCCACACCACCGGCCCGCAGAGCCCGACCCACCCAAACCATCGCCCCCAAGCCAACCCCGCCCCAGCCCACCGCACACCGCACAACGACGCCAGCGCCTCCCCCGAACCCCGAATCGCACACCAGCGTGGCAAGTTCCGGCAGACCCCCACCAGCCCCTGCCCGCCGACCATCGCGCGCGCCTGCCCTGGAATCCCCCGTTAACCGCGCCACTGCCCAATCGTCGAGTGGCACACCAGCGCGGCCCGATCCCGAATCCCCTCGCGGATGTGCCACTCGCCGATCAGTGCGCGAAGACGACAGCGCCCGAGCACTCGTCGAGCGCTCGGGCGGGCCGGGGATTACCTCGGAGGGGTTACTTGGAGACCTTCTCGCCCTCGGCGGCGGGGATCTCGTCTGGGATCTCCACCGGAAGGCGTTCGGCCGCCTTGTAAGCCAGTGCCGCCGAGATCAGCGCCGCGAAGAGCGGGTGCGGGCGGGTCGGGCGGGACTTGAGTTCCGGGTGCGCCTGGGTGGCGACCAGGAACGGGTGCTGGCTCTGCGGGTACTCGACGAATTCGCCCAGGTGGCCGTTCGGGGAGGTGCCGGAGAACTTCAGGCCGCTCTTGGCGATCTTGTCGCGGTAGGTGTTGTTGACCTCGTAGCGGTGGCGGTGCCGCTCGGAGACCTCGGTCGTGCCGTAAGCGGCGGCGACCAGCGAATCCTTCTCCAGCACAGCCGGGTACGCGCCCAGGCGCATGGTGCCGCCGAGATCGGCCTCACCGGCCACGATCTGCTCCTGGTCGGCCATGGTCGAGATGACGGGGTACTTGGTGTCGGGCTCGAACTCCGCCGAGTTGGCGTCCTTCAGACCCACCGAGCGCGCCGCCTCGATGACCACGCACTGCAGGCCCAGGCACAGGCCCAGCAGCGGAATCTTGTGCTCGCGGGCGTAGCGGATCGCGCCCACCTTGCCCTCGATGCCGCGAATGCCGAAGCCGCCCGGAATGAGGATGGCGTCCACGTCGGCCAGGTGCGAGCGCGCCCCAGCCTCGGTCTCGCACTCGTCGGACTGCACCCAGCGGATGTTCACCTTGGCCCGCGAGGCGAAACCGCCCGCGCGCAGCGCCTCGGTGACCGACAGGTAGGCGTCGGGCAGATCCACGTACTTGCCGACCAGTGCGACGGTGACCTCTTCGCGCGGGTTGTGCACCCGATCCAACAGGTCGCCCCACACCGTCCAGTCCACGTCCCGGAAGGGCAGGCCGAGGCGGCGAACGACGTAGGCGTCCAAACCTTCCCGGTGCAGCACCTTCGGAATGTCGTAGATCGACGGCGCGTCCGGCGTCGAAATGCAGGCGTCCACATCGACGTCGCACATCAGAGCGATCTTGTTCTTGAGCCCCTGCGGCACATCGCGGTCGCAACGCAGGATCAGCGCGTCGGGCTGGATACCGATATTGCGCAGCGCCGCCACCGAGTGCTGGGTCGGCTTGGTCTTGAGCTCGCCCGAGGGACCCAGGTAGGGCACCAGCGTGACGTGCAGGAAGAAGCAGTTGTCCCGGCCCACCTCGTGGCGGATCTGCCGCGCCGCCTCGAGGAACGGCTGCGACTCGATATCGCCCACGGTGCCACCGATTTCGGTGATCACCACATCCGGCACCTGCCCGTGCAGATCCGGGCCCGACATGGCCAGAATGCGGCTCTTGATCTCATCGGTGATGTGCGGGATCACCTGCACGGTGTCGCCGAGGTACTCGCCGCGACGCTCCTTGGCGATCACCTTCGAGTACACCTGGCCGGTGGTGACATTGGCGTCCCCGGATAGATCGCGATCCAGGAACCGTTCGTAGTGACCGACATCGAGGTCCGTCTCCGCGCCGTCCTCGGTCACGAACACCTCACCGTGCTGGAAGGGGTTCATGGTGCCGGGATCGACGTTCAGGTACGGATCCAGTTTCTGCATCGTGACGCGCAGACCGCGCGACGTAAGCAGTTGACCGAGACTGGAGGCGGTCAAACCCTTACCGAGTGAAGAGGCGACACCGCCGCTGACGAAGATGTGTTTCGTGGCGTTCGTTTGATGAGCGGAGCGCGCCGGAATCCGTGAATTACCCACGGGACTTCACGGTAACACGGATCGGCGCGGCCGATGGAATGCCACGCAGATCGGTTGCCCGCGATTGGCTCGATTCTGCGTGTCGCGGGCGAGTTTTCCCGTGTCGCGACCCGGGCGGCCGGGGCTTTCCCTCGGTGCGGCCTGCTTTTTCTCTCAGTGCGGCATGGCCGCGACTGTGAGCGAGGTCGCCTTCGCACCCGTGCCGTAACGACCGGTACCACCGCTCAGCTGCTCGGTGAGCCCGAGCACGGTGGTGATGCGGCCGATCTCGCGGTCCACATTGTCGACCGTGGTGACCGTGGCCAGTCCGCCCTCGGACCGCGCCACCGCGATCGCTCCCGGTCCCTCGGCGGCCCCGTAGCGACCCGCCAGCACCACACCCGCGCTGTGGGACCGCAGCCCGCCCGCGAACCGGGCGATGATGGTCCCGCGATTGTTCTCCTCCGCCCGCGCCCCGTCCCCGGTGACCACCACCGCCAGCTGGGCGGGCTGGACATCGGCGAAGGTCAGGAAACCGCCGCCGCGCAGCGTCTCCAGCGCCAGGCCGCGTTCCTGCGGGGTGCCGCGCGATTGGCCGCTGGCCGGATCGGCGAGCAGCACCTGGCCGAGCAGATCGCCCGCCAGGCTGCCCTGGTCCACGGCGTCGACCTTGAGTTGCGCGCCCGCGGGGACGATGTTCATCAGCGCGGTGCGCAGCCGATCGCCCTCGGAGGAGTCGGCGAACGCGCCGGTGAGCCCGACCCGACCGGTGACCGTGGCCCCGGCGGTGGTGAGCGCCGCGGTGACCGCGTCGGCATCGCCGCTGTCGGCGTCGGGAGTCGTGAATACGAGGACCGAGCGGTTGGTCAGACTATTGGCCAGCAGTTTGCCCGCAGCGCCGGAGAGGAAGGCGTCCGCCGCCTTCACCTGTTCGCTGAGCCGACCGTTCTCCGCGCGCAGATCCTCGACCTGCCCCTTGTCGCCCGAGCCGGGAAACAACCCGTTGCCTTGCGAGCGGGTGCCCAGCACCACGCCGACCGCCAATGCCAGGAATACCGCGGCGATCGAAATCGCGTGGTGGCGAAAGGAAATCATCGCGCCCCTATTTCTGCCGGTCCAATAGCCGTTCCACCCAACCCGATCCGCGATGCCAGGTGTCGGTGGCCCAGGTCAGCGCCTCGCCGCCCATGTGGGTGGCCAGCAGCGCGACGATCAGGGCGACCAGGGCGGCCAGCACCACCAGCGCCACCGCCCACCCGGAACCCCGGTGACGGTACAGCGACGCAACGGCTTTCGCATCCATCAGCTTGGTGCCCATTTTGAGGCGTGTCAGGAAGGTTGCCGGATTCGAATCCCGGCGGCCGCGATCGAAGAAGTCGTCCAGCGAGGCCGCCGCGCCGACGGTCACGATGAGCGACGCGCCGTGGTGATCGGCCAGCAGCAGCGCCAGATCCGCGGGCGCGCCCGAGGATGGGAAGGTGGTCGCGCCGATGCCCAGATCCTGGATGCGCTCCAGACCCTTGGCGTGCCCGTCGGTATCGGCGGGCAGGATCACCTCCGCGCCGGACTTGAGCGTGGTGGCGGTGATCTCCTCCGGATCGCCGACGATCAGGTCGGGCCGATAGCCATTGCGGGTCAGGGTGTCCGCGCCCCGGCCGACGCCGATCAGGATCGGCGCGTACTCCTTGATGAACGGCTTGATGCGCTTGAGGTCCTCGATGTGGTCGGGACCGTCGGCCACCACCACGACATGCCGCTTCTTCATGTCGATTTCGACATCCGGCACCCCGATACCATCGATGAGCAGCGATGATTCGGTGCGAATGAACTCGATGGTGTTGCCGGAGAAGGCTTCCAGATGGTCGGCCAGACCGTTGCGAGCCTCGATCATGCGCTCGGCGATGGCGGCCTCGGTGAGCTCGATGCCCTCGACGAGCGCCTCGGGTTCCTTCTTGGACAGCTTGTCCGCGTAGACCACGCCGCCCTCGACGCGCACCTTGGTGCCGTCCTTGATCTTCTTGAAGACGTCGGAGCTGACGGCGTCCATGAGCTGAATGCCATTGGCCACCAGCACTTCCGGCCCCAGATTGGGGTAGCGTCCGGAAATCGAGGGCGAGGCGTTGATCACCACCGCCACCTGGGCTTCGACCAGCCGGTCGGCGGTGAGCCGGTCCAGGTCCATCTCGTCGAGCACGACCACATCCCCCGGCCCCACACGCTGCAACAACCGCCTGGTGTTGCGGTCCACCCGGGCCATCCCGGTGAGACCAGGCAACGTTTCGGTTGTGCGCGAAAGCAGGGCCAGCATCTTCATAACGATCGATGATTACCGCAAAGTCTCAACCAATGGTGGAGGCGCGCCGGTCACGATCACTATTCTCCCCCGCCTCCCCGCGCCTTCAGCGGACGGCGAAGAGCCGTAACCACTCCCACATCCGACATGCGGCAAGGTGCCGAACCGACACTGGACGTCCCCCGCGAGTTACCCCAACCGGCACGAAATCAGTCGTCACAGTGACATACGACCACCTGGCCGCAAGGCCCGGGGACCCTTCTACTTACCGCCCAGTAAGTATATGCTCCGACGATGGCCAGCACCACAGTCGATACTGTTCTACCCGCCCCGCGCGAGACCGTCTACAAGCTCTTCACCGAGCGCGACAGCATCAATCCCTTTGTGCCCATCAAGGTTTCGCTGAAGAAGCCGGGCATCGGCGCGCCCAACGGCGTCGGCGCCCAGTACCACCTGGGCGTCGGCGGCATCGGCCCGACCGAGGAGACCACCGAGCTGGTTCCCAATGAGCGCATGGTCTACCGCATCATCGCGGGCGCGCCCGTCAAGCGCCACGTGGGCACCATCAGCTTCTCCGACGCGCCGGGCGGCACCCGGGTCGTCTACACCATGGAGTCCGAGCCCAGCCTGCCCGTGCCGGCCTCCGTGCTCGAGCCCGGCCTGCGCGCGCTCATCAACACCCTGATCGGCGCGGTCCGCAAGGCCATCAAGTAGGTCCAGGTCATCGATTAGAACCGAACGCCGCGAAATCGTCGCGGCGGCAGAGATTTCCGGCCGGAGCCCCGTGGGGCCCGGCCGGTTCTCGTCGGTGGGGCCCGGCCGGTATCGGTGCCGGTCTCCGCGTCAGTGCGCGGGCGCCAGCTGCTGCATGATCGCCGCGATATCGAGCCAGACGTTCTCGCGGCTCATCCGCCCGTCCCGGAACTCGCACACGTGCAGAATCCGGAAGTCGATCGGCCGGTTCTCGCCGGGAATCCCCATGAAGACCCCGCGCGCCCGGCCGTACCAGTGTGATTCGTCGACCAAGAAGTCCTCCCCGTAGTACCGGCGCACCGTTTCGAACTTCTCTTCCTCGAGCGCCTCGAACAGTTCGCGATAGCGCTGCCCGATCTCCCGCTTGTCGTAGAGCACCCCGCGCGGATCGCCCACCACATCGTGTTCGACGTCGTCGGCGAGGGTGTCCAGGATCGCGTCCACATCCCCGTTGGCCTCCGCTTCGGCATGCCGGGCGAAGAGCGCATCCATCGCTTCCCGAGTTGTCACAACTTCCCGAGTCATCACGTGTCCTCCCTGATCGGTGAGACTCCTGTTTTTATGAGACTCTGCTATCTTCGTGAGATGAGCGTCTCACGTCAAGAGAAATTTCTCACGAGCGGTCGCCGGAACCAGAAGATGCGTACCCGTGAGGCGTTGCTGGAGGCCGCGATCACGCTCGCCAAGGACGGCCGTTCCCCCTCGATCCCCGAGGTCGCCGAGGCCGCCCGGGTCTCCCCCGCCACCGCCTACCGCTACTTCCCCAATCCCCAATCCCTGTGGGCCGAGATCGCCACCCGCGAGGAATCCCTGCGCCGCGACTTCGTCGGCATCCTCGACGGCCTCACCGGCGACGCCGAACACCGCATCGACACCGTCATCCGCTCCGCCGCCGCCATGCAATTCGCCGACCAATTGCTGTGGCGCACGGTGCTGCGCTCCATCCTCGACCGCTGGATCGCCCAGGCCGACCTGCCCGAAAGCGACCGCGTCCCCAACCGCGGCACCACCCGCCTCCGCATGGCCCGCACCGCCTTGGAGCCGCTATCGGACCGCCTCTCCCCGGCGGAACTGGAACGCCTGATCCAGTCCGTCACCCTGGTCTTCGGCATCGAGGCCCTGGTCAGCACCCAGGACGTGCTGGCCCTCACCCCCGAGGAAGCCACCGAACTCATGTCCTGGTCCGCCCGCGCCCTGATCCACGCCGCCCTCGCCGAAGCCGAAGCGACCCAACAGGATCGAAACTGAAAAGGCCCGCGGGCGGATCGAGTTCGATCCGCCCGCGGGCCTTTGATCCGAGCCGGGACTACTCCCCGGACACCGCCGCCCCGACCTTCTCGGCGTCGGCGGTGGTGAGCAGTTCCCAGGCGTGGGCGCGGCCGGTTTCGGTGTCGCCCATGCCCGCGAGCATGCGGGCGAGTTCTACGACACGCTCGTCCTGGGTCAGGGCCTTTACGCCGGATTTCACGGCCTTGCCGTCGTCGAGCTTGTCGACCACCAGGTGGGTGTCGGCAAATGCCGCGACCTGTGGGAGGTGGGTCACGACGATGACCTGGTGCGTGCGCGCCAAACGCGCCAGGCGACGGCCGATCTCGACGGCGGCGCGGCCGCCGACACCGGCGTCCACCTCGTCGAAGACCATGGTGGTGCCGTGTTCGGAGCTGGCCAGCACCACCTCAAGGGCGAGCATGATGCGGGAGAGCTCACCACCGGAAGCGGACTTGCTCAGCGGCAGCGGATGAGCACCGGAGTGGGCGGCGAGACGGAATTCCACCTCGTCGACACCGGTGGAACCGGCGTGCAGCTCCTGCCCGTCGATGACCAGCGGGGCCGAATCCTGTACGCCCGCGGGGACGGGTCCGACGCCGACCTCGAGCCGGGCCCGGCCCATGGCCAGACCGCCCAGTTCGGTGCTTACGGCCGAGGCCAGCTTGCCCGCGGCCTTGCTGCGGGCGGCGGTCAGTTTGCGGGCCGTCTCCCGGACCTTCTCGGCGGCGGTCTCGACATCGGCGGCCAGCGCGGCCAGGGCCTCCTCGGAGACATCCAGGGAGGACAGCCGAATCCGCGCCTCGTCGGCCCACTTGATGACGCCGTCGATATCGGGCGCGTACTTGCGGGTGAGCGTCTTCAGCTCGGCCTGGCGGGTGAGCATGGACTCCAGCGCACCCGGATCCGAGGGCAGGTCCGACAGATACGAGCTCAGCTCGGTGGCCAGATCCACGATCACCGAGATCGCCTCGCCCAGGCGGGGACCCAGCTCGGACAGCTTCGGATCGTCGGAAGACTCGATACGGGCCCGGGCGGTGCCGAGCAGATCCAGCGCGCCCGCGTCCTCGCCCGGCGAATCGGCGGGACCGGCCAGTGCGTCGTGCGCGGTAGAGGCGGCTTCACGCAGCGAATCCAGATCCGAGAGGCGACGCACCTCGGCGACCAGGTGCTCGTCCTCGCCAGGTTCGGGTGCGATGGCGTCGATCTCGGCCAGCGACTGGGTCAGATGATCGGCCTCGAGCGCCAGTTCACGGCTGCGCGCGGTTCTCTCGAGCAGCTGATTGCGCTTGTCCAGCCAGGCCTTTCGCGCCTTCTGATACTTGGCCAGCAGCGGCGCGACGGCATCGGAGGCGAACTGGTCGAGCGCGTGCAACTGCTGGTCGGGCCGCTGCAACCGCAGCTGATCGTTCTGCCCGTGCACGGTGAGCAGCGGTGTCGTGAAATCCGAGAGCACCGAGGCGGGCACACTGCGCCCACCCAGGTGAGCGCGGGAGCGGCCGTCGCTGCCGACGGTCCGCACGGCGATGATGCTGCCGTCGTCATCGCGTTCGGCCCCCGAGGATTCCAGCACCTCCTCGACCTCGCCGAGCGCGCCGTCGTGCACCTCGTCGACGGTGAAGCGCCCTTCCACCACGGCCCGCGACGCGCCCAGGCGCACCCGCCCGGCGTCGGCGCGCGCCCCGCTGAGCAGGTGCAGGCTGGTCACCACCATGGTCTTGCCGGCACCGGTCTCACCGGTCAAAACGGTCAAACCCTCGTGGAATTGCGCGGTGGCGGTGGAAATTACGCCAAGCCCGTCAATCCTGATCTCTGTCAGCACTCGTGCTCTCCGTTCGCGCAGACGGGCGGCCACGCCAGCCTGTCACGGGCAACTGGAACTTGCGCACCATCCGGTCGGCGAACGGCGCGGAATCGAGCCGGACCCACCGCACCGGTTCGGTCCCGCGGACCGTTTCGACCCGGCCGCCCCGCGGCAGTGCGAGGGTGCGTCGGCCGTCGAGGAAAACTATCGCATCGTGGCCCGTCGCAACGGTTTCCACCGCGATCAGCGAATCCGGGCTGGTCACCAGGGGCCGCGCGAACAGGGCGTGGGCATTGGACGGAATCACCAGCAGCGCTTCGAGTTCCGGCCACACCACCGGCCCGCCCGCCGAGAAGGCGTAGGCGGTGGATCCGGTCGGGGTGGCGATCAGCACGCCGTCGCAGCCGAAGGCCGACACCGGGCGGCCGTCCACCTCCAAAACCACTTCGAGCACGCCCATGCGCGCGGCGTTCTCGATGCTGGCCTCGTTCAGCGCCCAGCCGCGTTCGGTCACCACATCGTCGACGCTGACGGTGACATCGATGGTCATCCGCTGCTCGACGGTGTAATCGCGGCGCACCACCTGGGATAGCGCCTCGTCCAGATTCTCCGCCTCGGCCTCGGTCAGAAAACCGATGCGCCCCAGATTGATTCCGAGCACCGGCACCGACGCGCTGCGGGCCAGCTCGGCCGCGCGCAGGAAGGTGCCGTCCCCGCCGAGCGCGAGCACCATCTCGGTGCCCACCGCCGCGTCGGGATTGTGCGCCATGACCCGGGCCGGGTAGCCGTCGGCCACTCCGTCGTCATCGGTGTCGAAGCGAGTGCTGTACGCCTCGTCCTCGAGCACCCGCAGCCCGATTCCGGCACCGCAGAGGATCTTCGCGACCCGATGCGCGGTATCGGTGATCTCCGGCCGTCCCGGATGTGCCACCAGCAGCACTTCCCGGGCCGGGCTAGCCGCGTTCACTGTGGTCCCTCCTGCACCGCACGATCGATCAGCGCCGCTACGCGCGCCGCCTCGTCTGAATCGTAGGCGTACCCACCGACGTCCGCGCCGTCAGCGACCCCGGCGCCGGATTCCTCCGGTTCGGATTCCTTGCGCAGCCACAGGAAATACTCGACATTCCCGGACGGACCGGGCAGTGGGCTGGCGACCGCGCCGTGGGTGCGCAACCCGAGTTTCGCTGCCGCGGCGGCGACTTCGCGCACCACCTCGGCGCGCAGGGCCGGATCCCGCACCACGCCACCGGATCCCACGCGTTCCTTGCCGACCTCGAACTGCGGCTTGACCATGGGCAGCAGATCCGCGCCGGGCGCGCAGCAGGCGGCCAGCGCGGGCAGCACCAGGGCCAGGGAGATGAACGAGAGGTCGGTGACCACCAATTCGACCGGGCCGCCGATGAGTTCGGGCGTCAACTGCCGGACATTGGTGCGATCGTGCACGTGGACGCGGTCGTCGTTCTGCAACCGCCAGATCAGCTGGCCGTACCCGACATCGGCGGCCACCACCTCTTTCGCGCCGCGCGAGAGCAGCACGTCGGTGAATCCGCCGGTGGACGCACCCGCGTCCAAACAGCGTTTGCCCGCCACCGTCACGCCCTGCGGCTCGAACGCCTCCAGCGCGCCGAGCAGCTTGTGCGCGCCGCGCGAGGCCCACTGCACCTCGTCGGGCTCCTCGCGCACCAGCAGCGGCGTGCCCGTCTCGACTCCCGTGGCCGCCTTGGTGGCGACCGAACCATTGATCAGGACGCGGCCCGCGTTGATCAGCTCGACCGCGTGTTCCCGCGACCGCGCCAATCCGCGGCGAACCAGTTCCGCGTCCACCCGCGCGCGCCTGGCCACCTCAGATCTTGTCCACCGTGGCCAGGGCCTGCACCAGGACGTCGTGCGCCTGCTCGAGAATCTTGGCCCGCCGCACGATATCGGTGCCCTCCGAATGCACGCTCGGCGCGCCCGGATTCGGTGCGCCCGCCGACAATTCGGCAAGCAGCGCGTCCACTTCCACCTTGACCCGCTCCGGGTCGGCGAACTCCTGATTCGCACCCGCCAGATGCTGCCCGGGCAGCGGCATCCCGGGACGAGGTCCCGGCATCGCGGCTTGGAATCCCGGTGTCGCAGCCTGGGGTCCGGGCATCGCGGCCCGGGGTCCCGGTGCGGGAATCTGCGGGTGAGGCGTGGGCATAGTCATCGTGGCGACAACGCTACCCGAACTCGCATTCGAACACACGTACCCCAACGCTTCGCCGATGCCACACCATGATCGACCGCCGGAACCCGCACCGGAAGATCAGCCGGAGACAAACCGATTGGCCTGTCCAGCACAAGATTCCGCCGCACCGACGCCACCCGACGATCACTGCGACAAACCACGTCACCGATCCGCTTCCCGGTCGCATACTGGATATCAGGAGAGGATCGTGTCGAACAGCGTGAAGATCGCATGGATCACTGCGGGCGGGACCGTCGCAGCGGCGGTGGTCGGCGGTCTGTTCCTACTACTTCCCAAGGCTGACGATCCCCGGCCGACCCCCGACAAACCCGGCGTGACAACCACGACACCGGCCGTCTCCCACCAGGGCATGATCGTCGGCACCTCACCGGACGGATCCGGGACCGCCTACGTGTACGCCTCGCCTGGAATCAAGCGGATCGGAGAGCTGTCAGCGGGCTACAACGTGACGATTCTCTGCGTATTGGAGGGGCCGGTCGTGGTCAACCACGGCAGCAGCAGTTCCCTTTGGGACAAGGTCCCGTACCAGAACGGGACCGGCTTCGTCACCGACACCCTCGTGATCACCGGGACCGATCAGCCGGTCGCACCCAGGTGCGCGTCCTGACCGGCGCGCACCGGACGGCTAGTAC
>NZ_BJWY01000051.1 GCF_007990715.1 Nocardia seriolae NBRC 15557
GTATTAAGAGTCTGTTCAGTGAAATGCAAGGCGCAGCACCGACGATTTGGTTCGAAAGTTCAAACGCCGTGCCTGCGTGTGGAGGGATGCCATGACGATCGACCGACCCGAGGTCGACGCGACGATCGAACGCCCAGAGGCCGCAGCGACGATCGCGAACTCCGAATCCGGGAACTCGGAACTCGGGAACTCGACCCCCGAGGGTGAATTCCGCCGGCCCCCGCTCGACGGCCCGCCGCCGATTTCGAATGTCTGGGTCTACAACGGCAAAGCCTACGACCTCAGCGACTGGATTTCCAAGCACCCGGGCGGCGAGTTCTTCATCGGCCGCACCAAGAACCGCGACATCACCTCGATTGTCGGTTCGTACCACAAGAATCCGGAAGCCATCGGAAGGATCCTGAAGAAGTACTCGCTGGATCGCGACGCGCTGCCCGAGGACATCCACCCCAAGGCCAACGCGCCCGCCTTCCTCTTCAACGAGGGCTTCGACAGCTGGCGCGACACCCCGAAGTTCAGCTTCGACAACAAGGACGACCTGCTCCACAAGGTGAAGGCCCGCCTCAAGGAGCCCGAACTCGCCGCGCGCATCCGCCGCATGGACACCTACTTCAATATCGTGGTGGCCCTGCTGGCGGTGGCGTACTTCGCGGTGCAGGGGCTGCGGCTGTTCGAGCGCAGCTGGATGCCGTTGCCGGTGTTCGTGATCGCCATGGTGCTGCTGCGCAGCGGCCTGGCCGGTTTCGGGCACTACGCCATCCACCGCGCCCAGAAGGGCATGAACAAGATCTACACGAATGCCTTCGACTGCAATTACGTCGCACTGGCTTTCGTGACCGCCGACGGCCACGCCCTGCTGCACCACCCGCACACCCAGAGTGAAGTCGACATCAAGAAGAACGTCTTCACCATGATGATGCGGATCCCGCGGCTGTACCGGGTGCCGATCCACACCATGCACAAGTTCGGCCACACCGTGACCGGCATGACCATCCGCCTGCTCGATGTCTGCCGCCTCACCCGCATGGTAGGCATCAAGGACATGTACGGCACCTGGGGTGGCGCGCTACCGCACTTCATCGGTTCCTTCGGCGTGCGGTTCCTGCTGCTGGGCGAGCTGATCGTGTTCACCGTGATGGGCGATTTCTGGGCCTGGGCACTGCAATTCGTGCTCACCCTGTGGGTCTCGACCTTCCTGGTGGTGGCCAGCCACGACTTCGAGGTCGAAGCCGAGGAGCTCGAGCACAATACCGAGGACTGGGGCGTCGACCAGATCGAGCAGGCCTACGACCTCAAGGTAGTCGGCAACCGGTATGTGGACTGCTTCCTGTCGGCGGGCCTGAGCTCGCACCGGGTGCACCACGTATTGCCGTACCAGCGCAGTGGTTTCGCGAATATCGCGACCGAGGATGTGCTGCGCGAGGAGTCCGCGAAGTTCGGTGTCGAGTGGCTGCCGGCGAAGAGTTTCTTCACCGACCGCTTTCCCAAGCAGATCCGCACCTACATTCTGGCGCCGTCCGACGACGCGGTGGAACGCAAGTGGGGATTCGTGAAGGAGCACTTCTCACCGCTCGCCCTGAAGACCTGCGCCGTCTACACGGTTCAGGGCTTCACCGGAATCGGAACGGTCTGAACCGATTCCGATAACCGCGGTGCGTTCGATTCATGCGCCGAGCGCACCGCGGGTTGTCAGTTGAAAACGAGGGGAGTATTTCGTGTCTATCACCATCGATGAAGGGGGCGCTCTGCCCACTTCGGCAGGATTGCCCACGTCGGCAGCGGCGACCCGGTTCGTGGGAGGCGAGCCCGGCTCTGCTTATTTCAAAAGCGGAGACTTCGCACCGACCCCGCTACCGCCGACCCCGCCGACCGCCGTCGGAGTGATCGAGTCCATCGCCACCGGCGCACCGGCCCAGATCTTCTCGCAGGCCGACGCCGCCGCCCAGGTGGCCGGACTGTTCAGCGATCCGGCGCAGCAGGCCCGGATTCCGCGGATCTACCAGACGACCCGGGTCACCACCCGGCACCTGGCGGTCAACCCGATCGATCCCGAATTCCTGTCCTACAGCCGGGAAGTCGGCACCATCCGGGGCCGGATGAACACCTTCTACGACCACGCGGTGCCGCTGGCCGTGGACGTGGCCGGGCGTGCCATCGCCCACCTCGAGGATCCGGCGTCGGAGATCGGCATGCTGGTCTTCGCCACCAGCACCGGCTTCATCGCGCCCGGCGTGGACGTGGCCGTGGTCAAGCAGCTGGGGCTCTCCCCCGCGATCAACCGCCTGATGGTGAACTTCATGGGCTGCGCCGCCGCCATGAACTCGGTGCGGGCCGCCGTGGATTTCGTCCGCGCGCACCCGGACAAGAAGGCGCTGGTCATCTGCCTCGAACTGAGCTCGGTGAACGCCGTCTTCGACGACAATGTCAATGACGTCATCATTCACAGCCTCTTCGGTGACGGCTGCGGCGCGGTGGTCATCGGCGCCAGCAACCCGCAGCAGCAGCTGCCCGCGGGCGCGGTCGTCATCCGCGACAGCTTCAGCTTCCTGTTCGACGACGCGGAGGACGGCATCGTGCTGGGCGTCAACGACAATGGCATCACCTGCGAGCTGTCGGAGAACCTGCCGCAGTACATTCTGCGCGGGGTCGATCCGGTGGTGACCGACGTGCTGGCGCGCAACGGCCTGACCAAGTCCGAGATCGACGCCTGGGCGATCCACCCGGGCGGCCCGAAGATCATCGAGGAGTCGGCGCGCTCGCTGGGCCTGGACCCGGAGCAGGCGGCGACCAGCTGGGACGTGCTCGCCGAATACGGCAACATGCTCAGCGTCTCACTGATCTTCGTGCTCGAGCAGCTCATCGCGCAGCAGGCGGGCAAGCCGATCTCGACGGGTGTGGCGTTCTCCTTCGCGCCGGGCGTCACGCTCGAAGGCATCCTGTTCGACATCATCCGCCCCTGATCTCAGGCGCACAGCCCCTTCGGAAAAGGCTCAGCAGTCATGCAACTCATCAGATTCCTCATCTCCATCTCGTGGATGCGGATCGCGGGCGTCATCGTCTCCGGTCTGGTCTGCGGTGCGGCCAATACCTACCTGGTGACATTGATTCGGGGAGTGGTGTCACCGGAACCGCACCCGGCCGTCACCGTGCAGGCCTTCGTGGCGACCGCGCTGGTCATCCTGATCAGCGGGGTGATCTCGCAGGTGCTGCTGATCCGGCTCGCGCAGGAGGCCATCTACCGCCTGCGGGCGGACCTGAGCGCGAATATCGTGTCCGCGCCGCTCGAGCATCTCGAGCGGCTCGGGCAGCACCGGCTGATCGCGACCCTGACCGAGGATGTGCGGTCACTGTCGCAGGCGGTCACGGCGATTCCGAGCATCTGCATCGACCTGGCGACCATCATCGGCTGCTTCGTGTTCCTGGCGATCGTGTCCGGTCCCATCTTCGCCACCACGGTCGCGGGCACGCTGCTCGGAATCGCCTGTGTCGAAACGGTTCTCAAGAAGGTGCGGCACCTGTACCGGGACGCCCGCGAGAACGAGGACGGGCTGCTGCGCTCGTTCCAGGAGGTGTCGCTGGGCATCAAGGAGCTCAAGCTGCACCGCGGGCGGCGGCGCGACTTCATGGATCAGCATCTGCTCGGCTCGGCCGAGAAGCTGCGGGTGCAGAATGTCGAGGCCGGTTCCAAGTTCACCTTCGCCCAGGGCTTCGGCCAGCTGTTGCAGCTGGGCACCATGGCCCTGATCCTGTTCGGCCTGGCGCGGGCGCTGGAGCTGCCGCAGAACGTCATGGTCGGCTATGTCCTTGTCACCACGTTCCTTTCGATGCCCATGCAGAACTTCATGCACCGGATTCCGGATCTGCTGCGCGGTGACGTGGCGCTGGCCAAGATCCGCTCGCTGAACCTGTCCATCCGGACCGCGCACGACGAGTCGACGTTGCCCTACACCGAGCGGCCGGCCGCCACCGCAGCGCGGCTGGAACTCAATGACGTCGGCTATCGCTATCTGACCGAGGCTCCTCCGGCCTTTCCGCCCGTGCCGGGTGGGCCGCCGCCAGGAACCGGAGCTCACCCGGGTGGCGGTGCGCGGCCGCACCCGGGTGGGTCGGGACGTCCCGGCGCGCCCGGCGCGCCGATGGGCGGTCGTCCCGGAGCGCATCCGCCGCGTCCGGGTGGACGACCCGATGGTCCCCCGCCCGGGCCGCGGCCCGGCGGCGATCGGCCGGATGTCAACGGCCACAGGTTCATCGAGCACGGCGGCCATCCGGTCCCGATGGGCGCGCCCGTGGCCCCGCCCGAGGCCGACGGTTCCGGCTTCTCGCTGGGCCCGCTGGACCTGACCTTCCCCCCCAGCCAGATCTCGTTCATCGTCGGCGGCAACGGCAGCGGCAAATCCACGCTGGCCAAACTGATCACGGGCCTCTACGTCCCGCAGCGCGGCCACCTGTCGCTCAATGGCGAGACCATCGATCACGAGAACATCGAGTGGTTCCGGCAGAACACCTCGGCGGTCTTCACCGACTTCCACCTGTTCGAGGACTACCTGGGCTTCGAGCCCGGCATCGACGACGAGGTCCGGAAGTACCTGAAGGAACTGCGGATCGACCACAAGGTCACCGTGGAGAACGGCCGCCTGTCGATGATCGCGCTGTCCCAGGGCCAGCGCAAGCGGATGGCGCTGCTCACCGCACTGCTCGAGGATCGCCCGATCTACATGTTCGACGAGTGGGCGGCGGATCAGGAGCCCCAGTTCCGTGATGTCTTCTACCGCGAGATCATCGTGAAGCTCAAGGAACGCGGCAAGACGGTCATCGTCATCACCCACGACGACCGCTACTTCGACTGCGCTGACCAGATCATCAAACTCGATTTCGGACATATCGCCGAGGTCAAGGAGCTGAGCCAGCCGCTGGCCGCCGCCGAGTAGCAGCGAAATACGAAGGCCCCATACCACTTCCGGTACGGGGCCTTCGTCTGCGAGCGGGAACCGCTGCCCGTCAGCGCAGGGCGGCTGCCTTGCGGCGGGCGGCCGCCGCCTTCTTGGCGGCGGTGGTCTGGGCTTCGGTCTTCGGGGCGGCCTTCTTCGCCGGGGCCTTCTTGGCCGCCTTCTTCGCCGGTGCAGGTGCGGCGAGGGCAGCGGGCTCGGCGGCCAGGACGTCCTTCAGGAATTGGCCGGTGTAGCTTTCCGCCACGGCCGCAACGTCTTCGGGGGTGCCCTGGGCGATGACGGTGCCGCCGCCGGAGCCGCCCTCGGGGCCCATGTCGATGACCCAGTCGGAGGTCTTGATGACGTCCAGGTTGTGCTCGATGACGATGACCGTATTGCCCTTGTCCACCAGGCCGTTGATGACCGTGAGCAGCTTGCGGATGTCTTCGAAGTGCAGGCCCGTGGTGGGCTCGTCGAGGATGTAGACGGTGCGGCCGGTGGAGCGCTTCTGGAGCTCGGCGGACAGCTTGACGCGCTGCGCCTCACCACCCGACAGCGTCGGGGCCGACTGGCCCAGGCGCACATAGCCGAGGCCGACTTCCACCAGGGTCTTGAGATAGCGGTGGATGGAGGTCACCGGCTCGAAGAACTCCGCCGCCTCCTCGATCGGCATGTCCAGGACCTCGGCGATGGTCTTGCCCTTGTAGTGGACTTCCAGGGTCTCGCGGTTGTAGCGGGCGCCGTGGCAGACCTCGCAGGGGACGTAAACGTCCGGCAGGAAGTTCATTTCGATCTTCAGGGTGCCGTCGCCCGAGCACGCCTCGCAGCGGCCGCCCTTGACATTGAAGGAGAACCGGCCGGGCTGGTAGCCGCGCACCTTGGCCTCGGTGGTGGCCGCGAACAGGGTGCGAATCTTGTCGAAAACACCCGTGTACGTGGCGGGATTCGAGCGCGGCGTGCGGCCGATGGGCGACTGGTCGACCTGGACCAGCTTGTCCAGGTGAGCGAGACCGTTCACCCGGGTGTGGCGGCCCGGCACCTGGCGCGCGCCGTTCAGCTTGTTCTGGAGCACGGTCGCCAGAATGTCGTTGACCAGGGTCGACTTGCCCGAACCCGAGACACCGGTGATCGAGGTGAGCACGCCCAGCGGGAAACTCACGTCGATGTTCTTCAGGTTGTGCTCGACCGCGCCCACCACCGTGAGCTGCTTGCGCTTGTCGATGGGCCGCCGCACCAGCGGCACCTCGATCCGCTCGCGCCCGGAAAGGTAAGCGCCCGTGAGCGATCCCTTGTCCTTCAGCAGCCCCTCGTAGGGACCCGAGTACACCACTTGACCGCCGTGCTCACCGGCCAGCGGGCCGATATCGACCACCCAGTCCGAGGCGTGGATGGTGTCCTCGTCGTGCTCGACCACGATCAGCGTATTGCCGAGACTCTTGAGGCGCGTGAGGGTTTCGATCAGCCGCCGGTTGTCGCGCTGGTGCAGGCCGATGGACGGCTCGTCGAGCACGTACAGCACGCCCACCAGGCCGGAACCGATCTGCGTGGCCAGGCGGATGCGCTGCGCCTCACCGCCGGACAGCGTGGCCGCCGCGCGCGAGAGCGTCAGATACTGCAGGCCGACATCGAGCAGGAAGCCCAGCCGCGCCTGAATCTCCTTGACCACCTGCGCCGCGATCGCGGCCTGGCGTTCGTCGAGGGTCAGCGTATCGAGGAACTGGGCCGCGTCCCCGATCGCCAGATCCGACAGGTCCGCGATGGACATGCGGTCCTTGCCCGCCGACAGCGTGACCGCCAGAATCTCCGGCCGCAGGCGCGCGCCGTTGCACACCGGGCACGGGATGTCGCGCATGTACCCGTCGTAGTGTTCCTTCATCGCCTCCGACTCGGTGGCGTCCATGCGCCGCTGCAGGAACGGCATCACGCCCTCGAAATCGGCGTAGTACGAACGCTTGCGGCCGTAGCGGTTGGTGTAGGAGACGTGCACCTGTTCGGAGCTGCCCTCCAGCACGGCCTTGCGGGCCTTGAGCGGCAGCTGACTCCACGGCGTGTCCATGGAGAAGCCGATGGCCTCGGCCAGACCCGAAAGCAGCCGGGTGAAGTATTCGGCGGTCTGCCCGCGCGACCACGGCGCGATGGCGCCCTCGTTCAGGCTCAGATCCGGGTCGGGCACAACGAGATCGGGATCGACCTCCTTGCGAATGCCCAGACCGGTGCAATCCGGGCAGGCGCCGTAGGGCGAGTTGAAGGAGAACGACCGCGGTTCCAGATCCTCGATATCGAGGGGGTGCCCGTTGGGGCAGGCCAGCCGCTCGGAGAAGCGCCGCTCCCGATCGTGGGCGTGCTCGTCGCGATCCACGAAGTCCAGCACCACGATGCCGTCGGCCAGCCGCAGCGCGGTCTCGATCGAATCCGTCAGGCGCTGTTTGGAACTCGGCTTCACGGCGAGGCGGTCCACGACCACCTCGACATCGTGCTTCTCCTGCTTCTTGAGCTTGGGCGGATCGGTCAGCGGATGCACCACGCCGTCGACCCGGACGCGCGAATAGCCCTGCGAGTTCAGCGACTCGAACAGGTCCACGAATTCGCCCTTGCGGGTGCGCACCACGGGCGCGAGCACCTGGAACTTGGTGCCCTCGGCCATGGCCAGCACCTGATCCACGATCTGCTGCGGGGTCTGCTTGGCGATCAGGTGACCGCACACCGGGCAGTGCGGGGTGCCCGCGCGCGCGAACAGCAGACGCAGGTAGTCGTAGACCTCGGTGATGGTGCCGACCGTGGAACGCGGATTGCGGTTGGTCGACTTCTGATCGATGGACACCGCGGGCGAGAGGCCCTCGATGAAATCCACATCCGGCTTGTCCATCTGACCGAGGAACTGCCGCGCGTACGCCGACAGCGATTCCACGTACCGCCGCTGCCCTTCGGCGAAGATGGTGTCGAAGGCCAGCGAGGACTTGCCGGAACCGGACAGACCAGTGAAAACGATGAGACTGTCGCGAGGTAGGTCGAGATCGACCCCTTTGAGGTTGTGCTCCCGCGCTCCGCGCACCGTCAGGCGATCCGCCACCGGCCATCCCTTCCATCGATAGTCATATCGCTGGTTGGCAACCCGAGGCGATCCGCCACTGGCCATCCTTCCAACGTTTCAGCAATCCAGACTTACCCCCGACGCCATGCTAGGGGCACCCACCGACAAGTTTGGTTACGCCCGCTGAAACGCTGCTCACACTGTGTTTATTGCGCGGTGCCCGCGCCCGCCACGCTGGGCAGTGCCCGCCGCACGCAGCCCGCGATCGCCCGCGGCTGCAACCCCCGATCCCGTTCCCGCATCCGGTCCTCGGACCCGTTCGCGGTCACCAGCGACAGATTCCCGTCGAAGCGCCGGTACAGCAGCCGCCCGCGCCGGGTGTCGGAATCGGTGAAGAACAGATACGGCAGCCCGCCCGTGCACAACCGCGAAACCGCTTCGTCCTCGAGCAGCGCGGGCACGGTGTCGCGCACCCGCCGCACGGTCCGCACCCCCAGCGGCCCGGTCCAGCACACCACCGCCTCGGACCCGCTCTCGGAATCGATGAACAGATGGGCGTCGTAATCCATGGCGTCCAGCACCCGCGCCGCCGCCGCGGGTGTGGCCACCTGTAGTCGACAGTCCTTGCGCCGCACGATCGGTCGCGGACCGGTGACCGCGGAGAGCGAGGGCCGCGCGGGATCCGGCCAGGGGCGCGACAATTCGTCCGGCGGGCAACCCAGCCGCAGGTCCAATCGCTCCAGTGCGAAGGTGGCGGCGAACCGGCCCGGCCCGGCGACCTGCACCCGGAACGCCTTCCCCAGCGCTCGGACACTCGCCTGCACCAGCGTGGTCTCGGCCTCGTGCTCGGGCCAGTGCAGGCGGACCCGCACCGGCCCCTCCACGCCGTGACGGCGCAGAATTCTGCCCAGCCCGCGCACCACCCGCGTCACCTCACCCGACGGGACGGGCCCGTGTGTGATCACCACGAAATCAGGATCTATCCCACTCGACCACACATCGAACGCGCCCATCAGCCGACCCCTCTCTCCCTGTTCCGACCCGGCAACCCGACTCCATGGCAACACAGCACCGCAACCCTTGACAGTGCCGAAAGTCCCAAAACAGACCACTTTCAGGGAAAATTCTCCGACAAAAAAATCATCACCGGTCCGCAGCCGCCCGAAATTAGGGACCTTCGGCGGTATCCCCGGGCCCTGCCGCGAGTTACGTTGGGCCTCTTACCGCGCCGGGCAAACTCCGCGCGCCGGCGACACCGATGAGCTTGGAGGCCGTCGTGATCAAAGTCTTTCTGGTCGACGATCACGAAATCGTCCGCCGCGGTCTGACCGACCTGCTGGAGGAGGATCCCGAACTCACGGTGGTCGGCGAGGCCGGTGACGCGGCCCAGGCGCTGGCCCGGATTCCGGCCCTGCGCCCCGACGTGGCGGTGCTCGATGTGCGCCTGCCCGACGGCAACGGCATCGAACTGTGCCGGGACCTGCTGGCCGACAGCGACGAGCTGCGCTGCCTGATCCTCACCTCCTACACCGACGAGCAGGCCATGATGGACGCCATCCTGGCCGGCGCGAGCGGCTACGTGGTCAAGGACATCAAGGGCATGGAACTGGCCAAGGCCATCAAGGAGGTGGGCGCGGGCCGCTCGCTGCTGGACAATCGCGCGGCCGCCGCCCTGATGGCGCGGCTGCGGCACAGCACCGAATTCGACGGCCCGCTGACCGGTTTGACCGAACAGGAACGCAAGCTGCTGGATCTGCTCGGCGACGGCCTGACCAACCGCCAGATCGCCGAGCGGATGTTCCTGGCGGAGAAGACCGTCAAGAACTATGTCTCCCGGCTGCTGGCCAAACTCGGCATGGAACGCCGCACCCAGGCCGCGGTGCTGGCCTCGAAATTGCGTACGGGTCAGTCCCGTTCGGCATAACAGCCTTCCGGCAACCTCGAGCCGAATAGAATTTCGGTGCCGTGTCGTCTCCGCCGGACCGCAGGACAACCATGCACGACATTCCGCGCACCGGCCCCTACTCGGTGCGTGAAACGCTGTCGCAGCTGCGATTACGCGAATTGCTCACCGAGGTCAAGGACCGGGTCGAACAGATCATCGACGCCCGCGATCGCATCGACGGGCTGGTCGAAGCCATGCTCGCGGTCACCTCCGGCCTCGATCTGGACCAGACGCTGAGCACCATCGTGCGCGCCGCCACCATCCTGGTCGACGCCCGCTACGGGGCGCTCGCGGTGCGCGGGCACGAAAAGCAGATCAGCCAGTTCATCTTTCACGGCATCGACGAGCAGACCCGGGCGTCGATCGGCGATCTGCCCGAGGGCCACGGCGTCCTCGGTCTGCTGCTGGACAAGCCCGAACCGGTGCGACTGGACGAGCTGGCGCGCCATCCGGCCGCCGCCGGCTTCCCGCCGCACCACCCGATCATGCGCACCCTGCTGGCCATGCCGGTGCGAATTCGCGGCGAGGTGTTCGGAAGCCTGTACCTGTGTGAGAAATCCGGCGGCCATCCCTTCACCGAGGACGATGAGGTGCTGTTGCAGGCGCTGGCCGCCGCGGCCGGCATCGCCGTCGACAACGCGCGGCTCTACGAGCAGGCCCGCACCCGCCAGGCGTGGATCGAGGCCACCCGCGATATCGCCACCGAATTCCTGGCCGACACCGAGCCGAACAAGGTGCTGGCCCACGTGGTCGAGCACGCGCGGGAGCTGACCGCCTCGCAGCGCGCGCTGCTGGCCGTGGTCGACCCCGACGATCTGCCCGAACACATCACCGAACTCGTGGTGGCGCAATGGTCCGGCCCGGACGAGCCGCCCGCCGGGCACGCGGTGCGCGCCGCGGGGACCGCCGTCGGGCAGGCGCTCACCACCCGCGCGCCGCTGCGTTTCGACGACGCCCGCCACGTCGATCTGGGCACCTCCCTCGCCGATGTCGGGCCCGCGCTGGTGTTGCCGCTGCACACGCCCGATTCCACCCTGGGCGTGCTGATCATGCTGCGCGCGGCCGAATCCGCGCCCTACACCGACGAATTGGTGGAGCTGATCGCCGCCTTCACCGATCAGGCCGCGCTGGCCATGCAATTGGCGGTGGCCCAGCGGCGCATGCGCGAGCTGGACATCCTCACCGACCGCGACCGCATCGCCCGCGACCTGCACGATCACGTCATCCAGCGGCTGTTCGCCATCGGCCTGTCGCTGCAGGGCACGGTGCCGCGCGCCCGGGTGCCCGAGGTGCAGCAGCGGCTCTCCGACGCCATCAACGATCTGCAGGACGTGGTGCAGGAGATCCGGACCTCCATCTTCGACCTGCACGGCGGCGACGGGCACAGCACCCGGCTGCGGCAGCGCCTCGAGCGCGCGGTCAAACAGCAGACCACCGCCACCGAGATCCGGGCGCTCCTGCACGTCACCGGGCCGCTCTCGGTGGTCGAACCGGCCCTGGCCGACCATGCGGAAGCCGTTGTGCGCGAGGCGGTCTCGAACGCGGTCCGGCATTCGGGCGCGGACACCATCACCATCGACATCGGGGTGGCCGACGATCTCACCATCGTCGTCGCCGACAACGGCTGCGGCATCCCGGAGAGCATCACCCCCAGCGGCCTCACCAATCTGGCCCGCCGCGCCGAACAGTCCGGCGGCAGCCTGGCGGTGTACCCCCGCCGCGGGGCCGACGGCGGCTCGGCCGGCAGCGGCACCAAACTGCACTGGTCGGTGCCGCTGCACTGAAGCCGCGTTCAGCCGACCGGGCCGAGCACCACCGCCGAGTTGTGGCCGCCCATGCCGAGTGCCGTCTTCACCGTGATGCCGTCCACGCCCGGCTGCACGCCGTCGACCAGGCGCGGGTGCGCGGGGGCGACGATCGGCGACGAGACCAGCACCCCGCGGTCGTAACCCAGTGCGGCGGCGGCCAATTCGACCCCGGCCGAGGCGGCCTGGCAGTGCCCGGCCAACGGCTTGATCGCCACCACCTGCGGGCCGTCGTCGAAAAGCTTTGCCAGCAGCTCTGTTTCGGCCACGTCGCACTGCGCGGTGCCGGACCCGTGGGTGTTGAGCACGGCCACCTCGTCGGGGCGGACATCGGCGCTGGCCAGCGCGCGGCGCACGCAGTCGAAGATCTGCTCGTGCGAGGAATCCACCGAGACGACGTGATAGCCGTCGTTGGACATGCCCCCGCCCAGCACCGCCGCGTAGGGCCGGTCCGCCTCCCGGGTCACCACGAACGCCACCGACGCCTCACCGAAGACGAAGCCGCGGCTACCCTCCTGGAAGGGACGGCAGGCATCGAGCGGATCGGCGTCGTCGACCGCCGCGCCCAGTCCCACGAAGGGCTGCACCATCTCCGGAATGGCGGACAGATCGGTCGCCACCACCAGCACGTCGTCGGCGATGCCGTGCGCCAGCCACAGCTGCGCGGTGATCATCGCCACATTCGCCGACGAGCAGGCGGCGGTGACGCTCTGGGCCGGGCCGTGAAAACCGAACTCGTGCATCAGCATCGCGACCGGTGTCGAGGGGAGTAATCGCAGATAGTCGCGGCTGCGCCGCTGTCCGCCGTGCACGGTGTAAAAGTCCCGCCACTCATAGACATTGCCGAGCACGATGGCGTGCAGCAGGCCGACCGTGCGCCCCGGCCGCCACCCGCGTTCCTGCGCGTCGGCCACCGCCTCGCGCGCCGCGCTCATGATCGCCCGGATGTACCGGCTGTCGGGTAAATCCGGATCACCACCCTCCGGCACGCGGGCAACCCACCCGTTGCGATCGCGTTCCGGCCCGTACCCTGGAAAGAGCCGGGCGGCGGGCTTGCCGCTCAGCAAACCTTCCCAGAGGGTTTCGCGGCCCCAGCCATACCCGGTCACGGCACCGATACCGGCGATCGTCATATGATCTTGGTGCTGACCCGAGGTCTCGGGTTCAGGGTTGGTGCCAGGCATTTGCATCGCTCCTATCGGTCCGTTGCCCGTAATGATCACCAATCGCGGGCCGATGCTGTGCGGGACTGTGATTCATTCAATACGGTCGGCAACGGGCATCAGCAACTTTTCGGATAACAGAATGGTGCCGTGCTCCGGCGACGTATCGCAACGACGATCAGGGGGTGCATGAGGTGGTGGGTAACGATCGGGCGAATGACCTGGCCGATGCCGAACAGTTGGCCCAGCGATACCGGTCTCTGGTGGACCACAGCCCCGACGGGATCGTGGTGCACGAACGCGGCACCGTCGTCTACGCCAATCCCGCGATGCTGCGCATCCTGGCCGCCGATGACCCCGAGGACGTCATCGGGCAGCCGGTGACCGACTTCGTGGAGCCCGCCTCCGTCGCCCCCATGCTCGACCGCATCCGCCGGCTCACCATCGCCGGCACCGCCTCCGACCCCACCGAGATGATCCTGCGCCGCCGCGACGGCGGCACCGTCGAGGTCGAGACCGTCTCGGTGCTCACCGCCTGGCACGACCACCTGGCCTATCAGGTCGTGGTGCGCGACCTGACCCCGCAGCGCAAGGCCGAGGCCGCCCAGCACCGCGCCGAGCAGTTCTTCACCACCGTGGTGTCGCAGCTCGAGGAGGGCGTGGTGGTGATCGACCGGGACGGGCGCATCGAATCCGCGAACCCGGCCGCGCGCCGCATCTTCGGCTACGACGCCGAGGACCTGGTCGGCACCCACATCTACGACATCCCGCTGAGCCTGCTCGACGCCAACGCCCAGCCCATGCCCTCGTCCTGGTACCCGATCATCCGCACCCTCGCCACCGGGGAGACGGTGACACGCTTCGTGTTCGGACTGGACCGGCCCGACGGGCAGCGGCGCTGGCTCTCGGTCAACAGTCGCCTGCTCAACCCGGACGATCCGGAATCGGCGGCGGTGTCCTCGTTCAATGACATCACCGAATTCCGGGCCAGCCGAAGGCAATTGGAGTATCAGGCCACCCACGACCCGCTCACCGGGCTGGCGAATCGGGCGCTGGTGCTGTCCCGGCTGGCCGCAGCGCTGGGCACCACCGAGACGCTGCCGGTGTCGAGCGTGCTCTTCATCGACCTGGACGGCTTCAAGGCCATCAACGACACCCTGGGCCACGCCATCGGCGACACCGTGCTGCAGATCGTGGCGCAGCGCCTGCAGCGCGGGCTGCGCGCCGACGACGTGGTGGGACGCATCGGCGGCGACGAATTCCTGGTGCTGCTCTCCGGCCACGCCCGCGGCGACGACCTCGACACGCTCATCACCCGGCTGCGCCAGACCATGGCCGAGCCCATCATCGCGCGCGGCCACCGCATCCACGTCGACGCCTCCATCGGCGTCGCGCACCTGCACGTGGGTGACACCCGCACCCCCGAGGCGGTACTGCACGATGCCGATGTCGCGATGTACCGCGCCAAACCCCCGAATCACCAGGGCGGGACGTTGAGCCGCCGCAGTGACAGCACGCACGCCTCGTAGTCGGGGGTTCCGGGGCGAAGCCCCTGCGAGTACCGAGAGTTGGGCCCGGTTACCTGGGGATACGGCGTCGAGTGGAAAGTCCCAGTAGACTCGACAACTCTGTTCTCGATGCTTCGCGCGCCGTGCCGACACGGCGGATGTGGTGAACAAGGAGTTCCGTTTTGCCCGACCTCACCGAGGAGCGTTCCGTGTCCGATTCCGCCAGCGCGGTATCCCCGGACCTGGAACGCGAGCAGCAGTACCTGACGAAGCTTTACGAACAGCTCGACGGCATGCGCGCCTACGCCCAGCGGCGGCTGCGGACCGTTCTTCTGGAGACCGGCGGCACGCCGCAGGCGCGCAGCGAGCGCGAATCGTTCACGCAGCTCTACTCCGAGGACCTGTCCAAATACGACGCCGCCGAACACGGCCTATGCTTCGGCCGCATCGACCTCACCGAATCCGCGAACGGCGACGGCGAAACCCGGGACGCCGATGGCGAACTGCGCTACATCGGCCGTATCGGCATCCTCGACGAGAGCGCCGATTACGAGACACTGCTGCTGGATTGGCGCGCTCCCCTGGCCCGCCCGTTCTACCTGGCCACCACCGCCGCGCCCGACGGCGTCACCCGCCGCCGCCACATCCGCTCGCGCAACCGCAAGATCACCGCGATCAATGACGAGTACCTGAACCTGGACGCCGCCCGGCGCGCCGGGGTGATCGGCGGCGACGGCGGCGTGGGCAGCGAGAGCGCGCTGCTGGCCGCGCTCAATGCCGCCCGCACCGGGCACATGAACGACATCGTGGAAACCATTCAGCACGAGCAGGACTCGATCATCCGCTCCGAGCACAAGAGCGTGCTGGTGGTACAGGGCGGGCCCGGCACCGGCAAGACCGCGGTGGCGCTGCACCGCGCGGCCTACCTGCTGTACACCTACCGCCAGCAGCTCGACAAGGCCGGGGTGCTCATCATCGGCCCCAACTCCACCTTCCTCGACTACATCGGCCAGGTGCTGCCCTCGCTCGGTGAGACCGGCGTGCTGCTGTCCACCGTCGGCAACCTGTATCCGGGAGTGCAAGCGACACTGGAGGATTCGCTGCGCGCCGGGGAGCTCAAGGGCTCCCTCGACATGCTCGAGGTGCTCAAGAAGGCGGTGCGGGACTGGCAGGAGGTGCCGCGCGAGCCGATCCGGCTCTACTTCGACGGGCATCAGCTGGAGCTGGACCGCAGGATCGCCACCAAGGCCCGCGGCCGGGCCCGCTCCTCGCGCCGCGCGCACAATCTGGCCCGGCCCATCTTCGCCGCCTCGGTGGTGGACGCACTCACCGATCAGCTGGCCGCCGCCATCGGCGCCAACCCGCTGGGCGGGCGAAACCTGTTGAGCCAGACCGATCTCACCGAGATCCGCGACGAGATGCGCGCCGATCCGGAGATCCAGCGCGCCATCGCCGGACTGTGGCCACTGCTCACCCCGCAGGAGGTGCTGGGCGGTCTCTGGGCCGACCCCAAGCGCCTGGCCGATGCCGCGGGAACGATGAGCGAGGCCGATCGCGCCGAACTGCGCCGCTCCGACAGCGGCGAATTCTCCGACGCCGACGCGCCCCTGCTCGATGAGCTCGCCGAACTGCTCGGCATCGACGACAGCGAGGAGCGCGAGCGCTCCCGCCGCCGCTGGCGCGCCCAGCTGGCCGAGGCCCAGGACGCCCTGGACATCCTCACCGGATCCGCGCCCCAGGACCTCGAGGACGACCTGGATCCGGAACTGCTCATGGCCTACGACCTCATCGACGCCTCCCAGCTGGCCGAGCGCCAGCAGGTGCGCACCCGGCAGACCACCGCCGAACGCGCCGCCGGCGACCGCACCTGGACCTACGGGCACGTCATCGTGGATGAGGCGCAGGAGCTTTCGCAGATGGCGTGGCGAATGGTGATGCGCCGCATCCCGAACCGCTGGATCACCGCGGTCGGCGATGTCGCGCAGACCGGCGATCCGGCCGGGGCGTCGTCGTGGCAGCAGGTGCTGGAACCGTATGTGGCCAAACGGTGGAAGCTCACCGAGCTGACGGTCAACTACCGCACGCCCTCGGAGATCATGGCGGTGGCCGCCGACGTGCTGGCCGCCATCGACCCGGGCGCGCCCGCGCCGCGCTCGGTCCGCGACTCCGGCTTCGCGCCGACCGCGACCCGGGTGGCGGGCACCGAGCTGGCCGACGAGATCAAGCGGCTGCTCGCGGCCGAGGCCGAGCAGCCCGGCACCACCGCGGTCATCGTGCCGCACGACCTCGCGCCGAACCTGTCTCACCTGAGCGATGATTCGGCGCGCGTGCTCACCGTCCACGACGTGAAGGGCCTGGAGTTCGACGCGGTCGTCCTGGCCGAGCCGCATGCGATTCTGAGCGAATCACCGCGCGGCCTCAACGACCTGTACGTGGCGCTGACCCGCGCCACCCAGCGACTGGCCGTCGTGCACTCCGAGGAACTCCCCCGGGTCCTGCACCGGTTGAGCTGACCGGACCGGCGAACAACGAAGCGGCCGGGCCCGATCGGGCCCGGCCGCTTCGTTGGCACGGGGATTCCGGGGGCGAAGCCCCCGTTTCCTCCGGGTGTGGGGCGAAGCCCCACTCAGCGCACGGTGTGCACGATCAGGACGTCCGAGCGCGACTTGCGGGCCACATCCGACGGGACCGAGCCGAGCAGGCGACCGGCCAGGGTGTTGAGGCCGCGATTGCCCACCACGAGCAGGTCGGCGTCGACCTCCTTGAGCAGGTCCAGCAGCGACTCGACGGGCTCGCCGACGACGGCCTTCTCCACCACGTTCACCGCACCGACGGCGACGGCCTTGTCCCGCGCCACGCGCAGGATCTCGCTGGTGGGCGCGGAGCCGCGCACCTGGTAGGCCTCGTCCTTCAGCACGTCGGCGGCCGCGGCCACGTCGCGGTCGTCGGTCGGGAAATACGCGCAGGCGATGTACAGCGTGGCGCCCTCGTCGCCGGCCAGAGCCGCGGCCCGCTCGACGGCGACGTACGACGAGTCCGAGCCATCGGTACCGACGACGATCGTCCGGTAGGCGGTCATTTCTCCTCCAAGTACAAGGGTCGGGGCCGCGACGTCCACAACGGTGGGGTTACCGCCGCGGCAACTTCGCCTGACAATAGCGGCATATCCGGCGGAAATATTCGATATCGCAACACATCACACTCACGTGGCGCGCCCGGCGCCCGGCGCATTCCGGTTCGAACCCCGGCACAGCCTTGACTACCAGGGAATTTCCGGGGCGCGGCGATGAACGCCACAAATCGTTAACGGCGTTGCGGCGCTGGGAGATTCGTCACAAGCCCGATATCACGAACAGACGGTTCGGGCCGTTCGTTGTGACAAGACACAACGAACGGCCCTTGAAACAGTGACTTCGCCTTGCTTCACAGCTCGCGATATTCGGCCCACAACCAGCCGAGAATCGCGCTGAGGAGGGCGGTATCCACCAAACGCATGCGACCCTCTTCCTCCGGCCGATCAATGACGCGCAATACTAACGCGCCGCACACGGATCAGCGGCCGAAAAGCGGTCCGGCAGGCTTCAGGAGGGCAGCGAGGTGCGGGCGTATTCCAGCGGCGGCATGCCGACCTCCTTGGCGAACTCGTTGGAGAAGTGCGCCTGGTCGAAGTAGCCGAGTTCGACGGCCAGGGCGGCCAGATCCGAGGTGCGGCCCTGGGCCAGCAGATGCGCGCCGTCCTGTAGTCGGTAGCGGCGCAGCACCCACTTCGGGCTGCCGCCGACATAGCGGCGGAACAGGCGCTGCAGGGTGCGGATCGGAATGTCGAAACGCTGTGTGACCTGGTCGACCCGAGTCAGCTCCGGATCCTGCTCCATGGCCTCGATGATCGCCAGCACCAGGTGATAGGCGGTGTCGTCGCCCTCGCGATGTTGGACCGCGACCAGGAAGTCCTCGATCAGTTCGCGGCGGCGCTCGGAATCGGTCACGGCGAGAACGGCTTCGGCCAGGGCGTCGGCGGCCGGGAAGATATCGGTGGCCGGGACCGAGGTGTCGCTCAGCGCTCCGACGTCCAGCCCCGTGAACGCGCCGAAGCCGCCCGCGCGGAACTTGACGCCGAAAGTCTCGCCCTCCCCGGCCAATTCGCGGACGTACTTGGTGGTCCAGACACCGGTGACGAAGGCGCCGGTGCGTTCGTGGGTGCGTTCGAAGGTCAGGTTCACGCACGGATACGGCAGCACCTCGGCGTGGAAGGGCGGCTGGCCGCGCCGATCCCAGCGCGCCCACCAGTACCACTCGACATAGCGGGACACCCGGGGTCCGGCGGGCAGCCGGGAGTGATTGTTGGCCGCGTTCTGCTGGCGCGGCAGCAGGATGCCCTTCGCGGTCTCCGGCGGCGGCACCGGCCGCGGCGCGAACCGGCCTTCCGCATCGTTGTCGCTGGTCATCGCACCTGTCGCTTTCTTACAAGACCATTCGAGCCGCGCCGACGAGAGTTATCGCCATGAGCGAAACAGTGCATCCCATCCCCGAGGGCTACCACTCCATCACCTGCTTCCTGGCGGTCCCCGAAGCCAATGCGGCCATCGACTTCTACACCGCCGTCTTCGGCGCGAAGGTGCTGAGCCGCAACGATCTTCCCGACGGCCAGGCCGCCCACGCCGAACTGCTGATCGGCGACTCCACCATCCAGGTCGGCATGCCCATGCCCGACGAGGGCCTGCGCGCCCCCGCCGACGACTGGGTCCACACCAGCGTCGTCCACTACTGCCCCGACGTCGACGCCGTCACCGAACTCGCCACCGAACACAACGCCCGCTTCGTAGCCGAACCCGCCACCTTCGTCACCGGCGACCGCTACGGCCGCGTCATGGACCCCTTCGGCCACCGCTGGATCGTCATGACCCGAGTCGAAGACGTCTCCCGAGAAGAGGCCGAACGCCGAGTCAATGAATGGATGGTCAATTCCGCCTCCCCGAGCCTTTAGCGGACGGCCGAGAGCCGCCGGCACCGGGCAACCCATGCCGACGGCCAGGTGCCGAACCGATTTTGGACGTACCCCACGAGTTACCCTCATCGCAACGAAACCAGCTGTCGCGGTGACAATCGAACGCGAATGGGTGTCGTCACACCAATCCGGCGGCGTCCATGCCGCGTAGTTCCTTCTTCAGGTCGGCGATCTCGTCGCGGAGGCGGCCGGCCAGCTCGAATTGGAGTTCGCGGGCGGCGTTCATCATCTGGGCGGTCATGTCCTTGATGAGGTCGGCCAGTTCGGCGCGGGGCATGTTCTTGACGTCGCGGCCCTCGTAGACGCCCGCGCTCACCGCGCGGCCGGGTTCGCCCTGGGCGCGGCGGCCGCGGCTGGCATTGCGGCCGGAGCCGCCGACCTCGACCTCGGTCTCCTCGGCCTCGCGGTAGACCTGGTCGAGGATGTCATTGATCTTCTTGCGCAACGGTTGCGGGTCGATACCGCGTTCCTCGTTGTAGGCGACCTGCTTGGCGCGGCGGCGCTCGGTCTCGTCGATGGCGTGGCGCATGGAGTCGGTGATCTTGTCCGCGTACATGTGGACCTCGCCCGAGACATTGCGCGCCGCACGGCCGATGGTCTGGATGAGGCTGGTCGAGGAGCGCAGGAAGCCTTCCTTGTCGGCATCCAGGATCGCGACCAGCGACACCTCGGGCAGGTCCAGACCCTCGCGCAACAGGTTGATGCCGACCAGTACGTCGTACTCGCCCAGCCGCAGCTGACGCAGCAACTCCACCCGGCGCAGGGTGTCGATCTCCGAATGCAGATACCGCACGCGCACACCGAGACCCAGCAGATAGTCGGTGAGATCCTCGGCCATCTTCTTGGTCAGGGTGGTGACCAGCACGCGCTCGTCGCGCTCGGTGCGCAGCTTGATCTCGTGCACCAGATCGTCGATCTGTCCCTTGGTCGGCTTCACCACCACGTGTGGATCCACCAGGCCGGTCGGGCGGATGACCTGCTCGACGAATTCGCCTCCGGTCTGGCCCAATTCGTAGGGGCCCGGCGTGGCCGACAGGTACACCGCCTGCCCGATCCGCTCGGCGAACTCCTCCCAGGTGAGCGGCCGATTGTCCACCGCCGACGGCAGCCGGAAGCCGTACTCCACCAGGTTCCGCTTGCGCGACATATCGCCCTCGTACATGCCGCCGATCTGCGGCACGGTCACATGCGATTCGTCGATGACGAGCAGGAAATCCTCGGGGAAGTAATCCAGCAGCGTCGCGGGCGCGGACCCGGCGGGCCGCCCGTCGATATGCCGCGAATAATTCTCGATGCCCGAGCAGAAGCCGACCTGTTTGATCATCTCCAGGTCGTATTGGGTGCGCATCCGAAGCCGTTGCGCCTCCAGCAATTTGCCCTGCTTCTCCAATTCCGCCAGCCGCGCCTCGAGTTCCACCTCGATATCGCCGACCGCGCGCTCCATCCGATCCGGACCCGCCACGTAGTGGGTGGCCGGGAAAATCCGGACCATATCCACCTGCCGCACCACATCACCGGTCAGCGGGTGCAGATAGTAGAGCGCCTCGACCTCGTCCCCGAAGAATTCGATGCGCACCGCCAATTCCTCATAGGAGGGAATGATTTCGACGGTATCGCCGCGCACCCGGAACGAGCCGCGGGTGAACGACATGTCATTACGGGTGTATTGCACGTCGACCAGCAATCGCAGCAGCCGATCCCGGTCGATCTCCTCGCCGACCTCGAGCTGCACCGACCGATCGAGGTAGGACTGCGGGGTACCGAGGCCGTAGATGCACGACACCGAGGCGACCACCACCACGTCCCGCCGCGAGAGCAGGCTGGAGGTGGCCGAATGCCGCAGCCGCTCGACATCGTCGTTGATCGAGCTGTCCTTCTCGATGTAGGTATCGGTCTGCGCGATGTACGCCTCGGGCTGGTAGTAGTCGTAGTACGAGACGAAGTACTCGACCGCGTTGTTCGGCAGCATCTCGCGCAACTCGTTGGCCAGCTGCGCCGCCAGCGTCTTGTTGGGCGCCATGACCAGCGTGGGCCGCTGCAACTTCTCGATCAGCCAGGCCGTGGTGGCGGATTTACCGGTACCGGTGGCTCCGAGCAGCACCACGTCCTTCTCCCCCGCCCGGATCCGCCGTTCCAGCTCCTCGATGGCGGCAGGCTGGTCACCGGCGGGGACATGCTCGCTGACCACCTGAAATTGCCCCTGGACGCGCTCGATCTCACCGATGGGCCGGTGCTCGGAATGAGCCAGCGGCAGGTCGTCCGGGATCTCGGTTGCGAAAGCCATGCCCCCAGCCTAGGACGCCCCACCGACAAGTTCGGCGCGGCCGGTGCCCGGAATTCGCGGAGCGATGGCTCCGACCGCGAACCCACGTTCGCGCCGCAATGTCCCGGCCCGAAGTCTCTAGTCTCGCACTCAATTCGGTAAAGGACTTCCAATGTCCGAATTGCCGCCCAGCCCAATGGATTTCACGCCGACCCGGCTCCGCGATGTCGCGTAGATCTCAGTCCGTTCACGGGGGTTTGAATCACGTTCCCCGGGTGTACTCTGGGCTCGCTGGTCGCACGATTCGAGAAGAGGCAGGGCGATGACCGGTCTGCATACGCCACAGCGGAATTCCATCAATGGCGCACGCGCACACCACACGATCGGCGACACTCCTGCGGTGCCACCGCATCGCCCCAGGCTCGAATACTTCAATATCGCGGATCTCTCGTGGACCGATTATCGCGGGTTCTTACACCCCGTGGAGCGGATCCATGCAGAACCGTTCGGTCTGTATGTGGAACGGACCGTGGACAATCCGCGCTACCACTACATCGAGACCTGGATGCTGCCCGAGCTCGGGCTGCGCGCCACGGTCTACCACCTGCGCCCCGGCCACGACCGCGGCCAGACCTACTACCTCGACATCGGCGACTACGGCCCGTGCGAGGCCAAGAAGTGGCGGGCCGAGAGCCACTATCTGCACGTGGTGGCGCGCCCGGGCCAGGTCCCCGAGCTGGTCGGCATCGACGAGTTGCTGACCGCCCACGCCGCAGGGCATTTCGACACCGAGCGCACCCACGGAGCCATCGCGCGGGCCGCGGCGGTGGTGGACGGCATCGCCGGTTGCGGTCACGATGTCGATCGCTGGCTGGCGAGCCAGGGCATCACGCTCAGCTGGCTCTAGCGACGACACCGCCATAAAGACAACCGCCCGGTCCGAAAGGCGGACCGGGCGGGGCCGAAGCTTGCTGTCCGTCCTCCGACTAGCCGGACAGGCTCGGCAGCAGTCCGTTCAGGCCGCAGCCGAAGCTACCGAAGCTGCTGGCCGGATCCACCTGGACGGTAATCGACTTCGAGATCAGGTCCTGGGTGGCGGTCAGCGTGTGCGACCCGGCGGTGCTGGGCGTCCAGTTGATGGTGGCCTTGCCGTTCAACAGGCCCGGGCTGACCGGACTGCCGGTCAGTTCGGTGCCGTTGTCCCGGAAGGCCACCGACAGCAGCCGGTCCACATCCAGGGTCGCGGTCAGGGTGTAGGAGCAGCCGACATTGTGGGTGGATCCGCCCGACACTTGCAGATCGGACGGCCACGCCCCGGCCTGCGGCGCAGCCAGGACGATCACTCCGGCCACCGCGCCGAAGGTCGTGACTCCCAGGCCGGCCCGGCGGGCGCGGGCTGTTTGTTCGTTCATGCAGGTAATTTCCTTGGGTTGAGGTACCCGCCCAGGCGCGGCGGGTGGTCGCGCGAAGAAGCAGCGCACCCGCACATTAGCGAAACACGAGCGCTTCAGATGTTGTTTTCGGTAAATTCGCCCCGCTCGGCACCCGATTCCAGCAATCTATGGGCGACGCGACATCCGCTCCCCTGGACGACCGCCGCCGGACACGCGATGCTGAATGGCATGACTCGGGCACCCGCGGTAGACCTGCACCGACCCAAGGTTGAGTACTTCAATATCGACGAGCTCACCAATATCGACCCCAAGGGTTTCGTGCGGCAGGTGGAGCGCTACCAGGTCGAGCCCTGGGGCCTGTACATGGCCCGAACCTCCGACCATCCCGAGTTCCACTACATCGAATCCTGGCTGCTGCCAACGGTGTCGCTGCGCGCCACGGTCTTCCACTTCACCCCCGCGCACCTGGCGCGACCAGGACTACTACGTCGACATCGGCGAATTCGAGCAGGTCGCCCCGAAGCAGTGGAAGTCCGTGGACCACTACCTGGACCTGGTGGTGCGCCAGGGCCGCGAGGTCGAGCTACTCGACGTGGACGAACTGCTCGCCGCCCACGCCGCGGGTTACCTCACCCTGACCGAGGCCCAGCAGGCCATCGAATCGGCCACCGCGACCATCGACGGAATCGCCGCGCACGGCCACAATTTCGAGGACTGGCTGGCCTCGAAGGGGATCACGCTGACCTGGATGTGAGGCGCGCGAAGACCGCGTCGAACCACGGTTCCTTCACGGCGAGATAGGCCTCCATGGCAGCGGCGCCGGTCAGGCCCGCCGCCTTCGCCTCCGCCGCGCGCTTGACCTCGACGTACTCCGCGCGCGCCGACGCATCGGACCGCAGCCGGTCACGGAAGTCCAGCGCGAACCGCTGACCGGGCGAACCGGCCACGCGCACATGGATATTCGCCAACCGGCCGGGATCGGCGTTGCCGTGCAGCCGCTTGGCCCACAGCGCGGTATCGAGGCCCATCGGATCGGCGGCGGTCGGCTTGGGATTGTCGCCGGTGATGTGCTCGACGCGCGGGAAACCCGCGCCCGTCAACCGGTCCCGCAGCGCGTCGGCGACCTCCAGGCTCGCCACGGAGATCTGCAGGTCGATGACGTCCTTGGCGGGCAGTCCGGGCACCGAGGTCGAGCCGATGTGCTCGATGCCCAGCGCGTCGCCGCCGCACACCATTGCCAGCCGCGCGATCAGCCGCTGCGCCTGGACCGGCCACTCCGGATTCGAATCCACCAGCCGCGGCGACCCTTCCGCCCGCGCGGGGGTGCCGGTGCGGAGATTGCGCTCGAACGGAATCAGCCGCTCGTCCCAGAGGCGGTGCACCGCCGCGTCGATCTCGCCGTTCGCGCCATTGTTGTCGAGCAGCACGTCGGCCGCGGCATGTCGTTGCGCGTCGGTGGCCTGGGCGGCGATGCGGGCGCGCGCGTCGGCCTCGTCGATACCGCGGAACCGCACCAGGCGCTCGACGCGGGTCTCCTCGGCGACGTCGACGATGACCACCAGGTTCATGAACGGCCCCAGCCCGTTCTCGACCAGCAGCGGAATGTCCTGCACCACAAGGCCGTCGGCGGGTGCGGCGGCGATGAGTTCGGCGGTGCGCTTGCCGACCAGCGGGTGGGTGATGCCGTTGAGGGTGGCGCGGGCCTCGTCGGTGGCGAAGGCCTTGGCGGCCAGGGCCGGTCGGTCCAGGCTGCCGTCGGCGTCGAGGATGTCATCGCCGAACGCCGCGACCAGGGCGGCCAGGCCCTCGGTGCCGGGTGCGACCACCTCGCGGGCGATGACATCGCTGTCCACCACGACGGCGCCGAGCTCGGTGAGAATGCGGGCCACGGTGGATTTGCCCGCGCCCATGCCTCCGGTGAGACCGATTCGCAACATTCGACCAGTCTCGCATTGCGGCCGGTCGCGGGGGCGTTCAGGGTTACCCACTCGGAGCTGCGGTTTCACCTGCAAGCACACCGCTTGGCCATTCCGTGATATCGGCGAGATCATTTCGCAACTTTTTCGGTCGATCCAGACCGTTTGTCGGCAACATTCCGACACGCCGGGGCACACGTCGCGCAAAATTCGGTAACCCGCACTTTTGTTCGGCTAAGGTTCGCCGCAGGCGATAGTGGGCCGGTAACACGCAAGAGAAGGAACATCAGTGGGCACCAACAAACTCCAGACGGGTCGCCACCGTCTGGGCCTGGCGGGCACCGTGCATTGCCTCGAGATCCCCGCCGTCGCAGCCGCTCTCGCCGAATACCGGCGACCCTGGCTCACCGCGCTGCTCAGTCCGGCCCGGCACAGCATGGCGGCCCTGCGAAAACGATCACCCGAGACGGCCGTGATGCGCCGCTGGGTGCCTGCCACCGTCGGCTGATTCCACCCCCGAAACGCACAGTGGCTCAGCCCTTTCGGACCGAGCCACTGGTTTCGTGTGCGTGTTACCCGAAGCAGTTCGGGCGATTACGCAGGGTCACCGGATACCGCTGGGCCGACGCCGCGTGCCGGGATCCTGCACGGGCATGGCGTTGGGCGGCACCGGGTAGGGCGCTCCCGCACCCGCCGTACCGAGCCCGATATTCGGACCGCATTGCGCGAGCGCCTCATTGACCTTCCGATCCGCCGGGGCGAACACGGGCTTCGAGGCGTCCGGACCCGAGGCGAAGTCGAAGGCCGAGGTCATGTCCCCGGTCACGCCCCGCCGCCACGCGGTCAGGTTGGGCACGTCCACGCCGAAGCGCTTCTCGATCAGCCGCAGCTGCGAGGTGTGGTCGAAGGTCTCCGACGCCACCAGGCCGCCCCGGCTGTAGGGCGAGATCACCAGGCACGGAACGCGATAGCCGAGCCCGATCGGACCGGTGATGCCCTCGAACTTCGAGGCCAGCGGCGCGGTGATGAACTCACCCGGGGTGCCCGCGGGCGGGGTCGGCGGGGTGACGTGGTCGAAGAAGCCGCCGTTCTCGTCGTAGCTGATGATCAGCGCGGTCTTCTCCCACACCGCCGGATTCGAGGTGAGGATGTCGAGCACCTGCATGATGCCGACCGCGCCGAAGGCGGGCGGCAGCGCCGGGTGCTCGCAGTTGAGCAGCGACGGGATCACCCAGGACACCGCGGGTAGCTGGTTGGCGGCCACATCGGCGGCGAAGTCCGACGGGTAGGCCGGGGCCTTACCGCGCCGTGCCAGTTCGGAATTCGGGTCGGCGGCCTGCTTGAAGCAGCCCAGCATGCCGTCGAGGATCACCGAGGACAGCGGGCCGATATCGCGGTTGTTGTAGATCTTCCAGCTCACGCCCGCGTCGGAGAGGTTCTCCGGCATGGTCCGCCAGCTGTAGGCGTTCTGCGGGATCAGCGTCGGGGTCTCGAGCAGCGGGCCGCCGTTGAGACCGTCCGGGTCGATGGTGCCCGACATCCAGTACAGGCGGTTGGGGTCGGTCGGGCCGAGCACCGAGCAGTGGTAGTTGTCGCACACGGTGAAGGCATCGGCGAGATCCCAGTGCACCGGGATGTCGTCCTTGGTGTAGTAACCCATTGCGGCGGGCCCGTTTCCGGCGCCGACGGCCTCGATGGACATGGGCATCCAGGCGTCGTTCTTGCCGCCGTTCCACGCCTTGTGCATGCCGACCCAGCCGTGGTCGGGGTCGTTGATGCACTCACCGTCGAGGCTCGCGCCGCGGGTGGTGTCGAGGCGGAACGGGTTGATGAAGCCGTCCGGGGTCGGGCCGACGCCGGGCGCGTAGCCGTACTGGTTCCAGGCCGGGGACGGGTCGCCGAAGCCGCGCACGCCGGACATGGTGCCGAAGTAGTGGTCGAAGGACCGGTTCTCCTGCATGAGCAGCACGATGTGCTCGATGTCGCCGAGCCCGCCCATGCCCGCCGGATCCGCGGCGTAGGCCCGCTCGATGATCGGGCCGGCCAGTGAGGCAAGGGAAGCCGCACCACCCGCAGCCATGGCTTTCGCCAGAAAATCACGTCTGTTGATGCCGGCGAACACGCCCATGCTCCGGTAGTGCCTTCCCGCTAGGAGTGAAGTGAATGATCCGCGCAGAACCTATCCGGTCGCACGTCCAGTTCGCATCCAACCTTCGAATGATGACGGCCTAGCGAACCACTCGTAACCGTAGTGGGTCCAGTCGTGGATTCCTGACAGTGACTTGCACCCCATTGCCGGGGCGGCCTAAGCTTGCGGCCATATCTGATAGTGACTATCAGGTATCAACCGCGGGAGGCACCATGACCAGTCCGGCGCTCGCCGATCCGCCCCGATCCCCGGACTCCGCGCCCCGGCCCGGCCGCCTCGGCCGCTGGGGCGAGCTCATGGCCCGATATCCGAAGCTCGTGATCGGCGTCTGGCTGGTGCTGATCGCGGTGTGCGGCGCGGCGTATCCGGCCCTGCACGCGCGGCTGGGCGCACCGGACTACAGCGTCCCGGGATCCGACTCGGCGGCCACCGAAAGCCTTGTCGCACGGCACTTCTCACAGCTCGGCGCGGAGCAGGACCTCATCGTCCTGCATTCGGACCGCTACACCGTGGACGATCCGCGCTTCCGGGCGGCCATCGACCGAGCGGTGGGCGCGGCCCGCGAGGTCTCGGGCGTCGCGGGGGCGGTCGGGCCGTTCGAGGGCGATCCGAGACAGCAGATCTCCGCCGACCGCCACACCGCACTGGGCATCGCGGGCTTGAACGGCGGCATGTCCGAGCGGATCGATGTGGCCGCCCGGCTGCAGACCGCCCTGACCGCCGCCTCCGACGCCGACGTCCGGGCGAACCTGACCGGGTACTCGCCGGTCGAGGGCGAGCTGATCCGGATGGAGACCGCCGACATCACGCGCGGCGAGGCCATCGGCCTGCCGATCGCGGCGGTCGTGCTGGTGCTGGCGCTGGGCGCGATCGTCGCGGCCACCCTGCCGATCTCGGTCACCGCCGCCGGGATCGCGCTGGCGGTGGGCGTGCTGTTCGGGCTCGCGAGCTTCCTGAGCTTCGACTCCTTCGTGCTGTCGGTGGCGACCATGATCGGCACCGGTACCGCCATCGACTACGCCATGTTCCTGGTGAGCCGTTTCAACGAGGAGCTGACCAAGCGCGGCATCCGGGATCGCAAGACCCGCAGGGAGATTCGGGAGGCCGTCGGGGCGGCCTTCGACACCACCGGCCGCACCATCCTGGCCTCGGGACTGATCGTCATGATCTCGCTGAGCTCGCTGACGGTGGTCGGGCTGCCCATGCTCGACGGCGTGGCGCTGGGCGTCGTCACCGCCGTGATCGGCACGCTGATCGCCGCCTTCACACTGCTGCCCGCCCTGCTGTCGGTGCTCGGCCCGGCCGTCAACCGGGGTGCCCTCCCGGCGCGGCTGCGACCGGCCGAGACCCGTTCGACCGCGGCGTCGAGCGCCTGGGCGCGCTGGGCGCACCTGGTGATGGGCAGGCCCCTGGTGTTCGGCGTGCTCGGAGTGGCACTGCTGGCACTGTTGTCGCTCCCGATCACCGGTATTCGCTACGGCATCGACATGGGTCTGAACTCGCTGGGAGATCGGCCGACGGGGCAGGCGACGCGCCTGGTGCAGAAGGAATTCGGCCCCGGTCTGCTGTCCCCCATCCAGGTCGTCGCCTCCGGCCCCGGCGACACCGCGCTCTCCGCCGACGGCCGCACCCAGGTGCTGCGGCTGGTCACCGACCTGGCCCGCGACCCCCGCGTGGCCACCGTGCTCCCGCAGCAGACCGACGGCCGCTATCTGGCCACCGTGGTACCCAAGGACGCCTTCGACTCCACCACGGTCAGCGAGCTCACCGCCGATATCCGTTCCCGCGCAACGGCTGCCGACTCGGCGCGGGTGCTGGTCGGCGGCACGCCCGCCATGTTCGGCGACGTGTCGGGCCTGATCTCCCGGGGCTTCCCCTGGGTCATCGCACTCGTGCTGACCGCGTCGCTGGCCTTCCTGGTGGTGACCTTCCGCTCGATCGTGCTGGCGCTCAAGGCGATCGCGCTCAATCTGCTGGCCACCGGCGCGGCCCTGGGCATTACGGTCATCGTCTTCCAGCACGGCGTCGGCCAGTCGGCACTGGGCTTTCACAGCGCCGGGTTCCTCCAGGTCTTCCTGCCCATGCTGGTGTTCGCCGTGCTGTTCGGATTGTCCATGGACTATGAGGTTTTCCTGATTCGCCGCATGAAGGAGGCATGGGAGCGCACCCACGACAATGCCACCGCGGTGGCCGAGGGCCTGCAACGCACCGCCCGGCCCATCACCGCCGCGGCCGCCATCATGGTCGCGGTGTTCGCGAGCTTCCTGAGCGCGGATGTCACGGAGTTGAAGGAGGTCGGCTTCGCCCTGGCCGTCGCGGTGGCCATCGATGCGGTGATCGTGCGCCTGATCCTGGTCCCGGCGTTCATGCGGCTGTTCGGCCGCTGGAACTGGTGGCTGCCCAGCCTGCCCGGTCTGGTACGCCGGTTCGGTCGTCAGCCGAAGATCGACTCCAGCGACACCAGGATCGACGCCACCACCTCGGCGTAGACATCCTTCAACCGGCCCTCGAAACCCGTTCCGGCCCAATGGTCCAGGGCCGCCATGCACACCCAGATGATGATGGCCGACGCGGTCCGCACCTGGAGATCGTTGGCGTCGCGCCCGGTGACCTCCGCGAGCGCGATCCGGAACTCGTCCTCGAGTTCGCGCATCCGCTCGGCCTGGCGCAGCTTCACCTCGGGAATGGTCGCCACGAATTCCATCCGCACCCGGGTGCGCTGCTCGACGTCCTCGGTCACGATCTCGTCGAGCACCGGCGCGACCAAAGGCCGTGCGATGACCAGTAATTCGCGAAGTTCGCGCGGCTGCCCGCCGCCCACCGCGCGCAGGATCTCCAGGGTCTTCGGGTCGGTCTCGTCGTAGAGGACCAGCATCTCCTTGGTCCCGAAGTACCGATAGATCGAACTCGGCGACACCCCGGCCGCCGCGGCCACCCGCTCGACGGTGATCTCGCGATATCCGTGCGCGGTGAACAAATCCAGCGCGACCCGCTGGATCCGGCTCATGGCCTCGATCTTGCGGCGCTCCCACAGCGAGGGCGTGGACTCAATGGTTGACTCGGACATCTCAATTCCGAGAATAGCGAAAGCCCCCGGGTCCTTGGTGGACCCGGGGGCTTCCTACTTGCCTATTCCCGCACGGGAAGCGAATCAGGCGTTGCCCGACAGCTTCTCACGCAGGGCAGCCAACTGCGCGTCGCTCGCGAGCGAGCCACCGGCCGACTCGGAGGAGGACGAAGCGGCAGCCTGCGAACCGGACTCCGAGGAGTAGTTCTGCGGCCCGCCGTTGGCGGCCTCAGCGGCGGCGTCGGCCGCCATCTTCTCCATCTGAGCGGTGTGCATCTTGTGGCGACGCTCGGCCTCGGCGTACCGGGTCTCCCACTCTTCACGCTGCTTCTCGAAGCCCTCGAGCCATTCGTTGGTCTCGGAGTCGAAGCCCTCGGGGAAGATGTAGTTGCCCTGGTCGTCGTAGCTGTCGGCCATGCCGTACTTCGACGGGTCGAACTCGGCGGTGTAGTCCTCGTTGGCCTGCTTCAGCGACAGCGAGATCCGGCGACGCTCGAGGTCGATGTCGATGACCTTGACCATGGCGTCGTCGCCGACGGCGACAACCTGGTCCGGGACCTCGACGTGGCGCTCGGCCAGCTCGGAGATGTGAACCAGGCCCTCGATGCCCTCTTCGACGCGCACGAACGCACCGAACGGAACCAGCTTGGTGACCTTGCCCGGCCCGATCTGACCGATCGCGTGGGTGCGGGCGAACTGACGCCACGGGTCTTCCTGGGTCGCCTTGAGCGACAGGGAGACACGCTCGCGGTCGAGATCGACGTCGAGAACCTCGACGGTGACCTCGTTGCCGACCTCGACAACCTCGGACGGGTGGTCGATGTGCTTCCAGGACAGCTCGGAGACGTGCACCAGACCGTCGACGCCACCCAGGTCCACGAAGGCACCGAAGTTGACGATGGAGGACACGACGCCCTTGCGGACCTGGCCCTTCTGGAGCTGGTGCAGGAACTCGCTGCGGACCTCGGACTGGGTCTGCTCGAGCCAGGCGCGACGCGACAGGACCACGTTGTTGCGGTTCTTGTCGAGCTCGATGATCTTGGCCTCGATCTCCTTGCCGACGTACGGCTGGAGGTCGCGGACACGGCGCATCTCGACCAGCGAAGCCGGGAGGAAGCCGCGCAGACCGATGTCCAGGATCAGGCCGCCCTTGACGACCTCGATGACGGTGCCCTTGACGGCCTCGTCCTTCTCCTTGAGCTCCTCGATCGTGCCCCAAGCCCGCTCGTACTGAGCGCGCTTCTTCGACAGGATCAGGCGGCCTTCCTTGTCCTCCTTGGTGAGAACGAGGGCCTCGACCTCATCGCCCACGGAAACGACCTCGGCCGGGTCGACATCGTGCTTGATGGACAGTTCGCGAGACGGGATCACGCCTTCGGTCTTGTAACCGATGTCGAGAAGGACCTCATCGCGATCGACCTTGACGATGGTTCCTTCGACGATGTCACCGTCGTTGAAGTACTTGATGGTCTTGTCGATGGCGGCGAGGAAGTCCTCGGCAGTGCCGATGTCGTTGACGGCAACCTGCGGCGAGGTGACAGTGGTGGGCATGTGTTGGGAGGCTCCGGACGGATTGTGGTCGGTAGTGGACATGTGGACTTTCGGTATTGCTGCGAACACACAGCTGTTGGAACTAACGTTTGCAGACATGCACAGCACATCGCTGCGACGCTGCGCAACGCTGCCCTGAGAAGCATGCGGACTCACAGCACGATTGTCTGCTCTACTCGGTCTCGAGAAACCGGGTACAGAAGACACTCGCGGAAAACAGCGTACGCGACGCGTGTTGTACCAAGCAAACATGGGTCCCATCGCAACCCTCGATAGGGTGAGCCCATGTCCGAAGATCACTCTGCCACCCCCGACGACGCCCGGCACGCCGAGGCCAATGCCCTTCTCGGAACGGTCGGAGTGACCCGCGCCAAGATTGACTCCGAGACCAGTCAGCGCGCCAGCCGCAAGTGGTGGGACGCCGACGCGGCCGCCTATCACGACACCCACGCCGACTTCCTCGGCGTGGACTCCCCCGCCGGCGAGTTCGTGTGGTGCCCGGAGGGATTGCACGAAGGTGACTGGCATCTGCTCGGGGATATAGAAGGAAAGCGGATCCTGGAGATCGGCTGCGGTTCGGCCCCTTGCTCGCGCTGGCTCGCCTCGCACGGCGCGCACCCGGTCGGCCTCGATATCTCCCGTTCCATGCTGGATCGAGGGCTCGCCGCCATGGCCGCGGGCGGCCCGCGCGTCCCGCTCATTCAGGCGGGTGCCGAAGAGTTGCCCTTCGCCGACGAGTCCTTCGACCTGGCCTGCTCCGCCTTCGGCGCGGTCCCCTTCGTCGCCGACTCCGGTCAGGTCATGCGCGAGGTCCACCGCGTCCTCAAGCCGGGCGGCCGCTGGGTCTTCTCCGTCAACCACCCCATGCGCTGGATCTTCCCCGACGACCCGGGCCCCGACGGCCTGCGCGCCACCATCCCCTACTTCGACCGCACCCCCTACGTCGAAATGGACTCCGAGGGCGAGCCCACCTACGTCGAGCACCACCGCACCATCGGCGACCGCGTCCGCGAAATCGTCGCCGCCGGCCTCACCCTCGTCGACATCATCGAACCCGACTGGCCCGAATGGCTCGACCGCGAGTGGGGTCAGTGGAGCCCCCTGCGCGGCGAGATCTTCCCCGGCACAGCCATATTCGTCACCGAGAAGCGCGCCTGATCCCATCGCCGTTACCCTCGGGGTGAATCAGGGGGTGTGGCGTGCAGGAGAGCTCGTTCGGCCGATATCGGCTGCTCGATGTGCTCGGCGCGGGCGGCATGGGGCAGGTGTTCCGTGCCTTCGACACCGGGACGAACCGGATCGTGGCGCTCAAGGTGCTGCCGCCGGTGCTCGCGCACGATCCGGTGTACCGGGAGCGGTTCCGCCGCGCGGCGCTGGCCACCGCGCGGCTGACCGAGCCGCATGTCATTCCGATCCACGATTTCGGGGAGATCGACGGGCGGCTGTTCCTGGATATGCGTCTGGTCGAGGGCGTGGATCTGGGTACCCGGCTCGGCCTGGACGGGCCGCTGGCTCCGGCCTCGGCAGTGGCGGTCATCGGCCAGATCGCGGCGGCGCTGGACGCGGCGCATCGCGCCGGGCTGGTGCATCGCGATGTGAAGCCGTCGAACATCCTCATCACCGCGGACGATTTCGCGTATCTGATCGACTTCGGCATCGCGCGCGGCGGCGACGACACCGGGCTCACCACCGACGGCGCGGCGATCGGCACCTTCGCCTACATGGCCCCGGAACGCCTGGAGGATGGGGACTACGACGCGCGCGCCGACGTGTACTCGCTGGCCTGTGTGCTCTACGAATGCCTGACCGGTTCGAAACCGTTCCCGGGCACCAGTGTCGAGCGGCAGATCGCTGCGCATCTGTCCGCGCCGCCACCGCGGCCCTCGGTCGAAGGACGGGTGCCGGGTGCGTTCGACGCGGTCATCGGCCACGGCATGGCGAAGGATCCGAATCACCGCTACCCGTCGGCCGGGGCCTTGGCCGCCGCCGCGCAGGCGGCGCTGGCCGGAGCCGAACCGCCCACCGCGCAGCTACCGGCGCGGGTGAAAGAGGCCGCCGTACGGTCGAATCCGCCGTCGGGCGCGACGGTCACCGAACGCGCGCACCGTCCCGCCGATCCGGCGAAACGGTCACTGCGCGCATTGGTGTGGGCGGCCTCGATGGCGGTGGCGGCGATCGTCGCGGTAACCCTGGTGACCGGTCAATTACGCACGGGCGGAAACAATTCGGCGAGCTCGCCATCGCCCGCGACCTATGCGACCGCAACCTCGCCGCTGGCGCTCCCGGGCCCGGCCACCGCCGCACCGTCGACAGTCCCGTTCCTGTCCACCGCCGCACCCGGCCCCGTGACCTCGACCCCCACGCAGGCCACTGCCCTGGCGGACTTCGTCCGCGCGCACTACGCGCTGCTGCCCGCCGACACGTCGACCGCCTGGGCCCGCCTGACCACGCGGTACCAGACCTTCATCGGTGGCTACGACGCCTACCGAAACTTCTGGGGCACAGTCGAATCGGCTACGGCGTGGGACGTCTCTGCGGATGCGGCGCAGCAGACCGTGACGTACCGCCTGAACCTGCGCTACCGTGACGGCCGCACCGCGACCGAGCTGCGGCGGGCACGCCTGGTCCCGACCGGTGGCAGCTATTTGATCGACAGCGCCGAACTGGTGTCGTGAGCTCTGCGCCGGCGAATGGCCGCTGCCCCGGCCGGTTTCGGCCGAGGCAGCGGGTCGGGATGATCATTTCGGTTCGCGGCCGACGTTTTTGAGGGCCATCCTGAGCGCGTATTCGATTTGGGCGTTGATGCTGCGGAGGTCGTCGGCGGCCCATTTGGCGATGGCGTCGTGGACCGTCGGGTCGAGCCGGAGCAGCACCTTTTTCGGCTCGCGCTTGGACATCAGGCGTAGAGGGAGCCGGCGTTGACGACGGGGGCGGCGGAGCGGTCACCGCAGAGGACCACCAGAAGGTTGGAGACCATTGCCGCTTTGCGCTCCTCGTCGAGTTCGACCACACCCTGTTCCGAGAGGCGGTCCAGGGCCATGCCGACCATACCGACCGCGCCTTCGACAATGCGGCTGCGGGCGGCGACCACCTGGGCGGCCTGCTGGCGGACCAGCATGGCCTGGGCGATCTCCGGCGCGTAGGCCAGGTGGGTGATGCGGGCCTCGATGATCTCGATCCCGGCCAGCTGGGTGCGTTCGCGCAGTTCGGCGGTGAGCTCACCGGCGACCTCGGTGCCGTCGCGCAGGCTCGCGGTGCCCGAATCATCGGTCTGATACGGGTGAGTGGTGGCCAGGTGCCGGACCGCGGTCTCGGACTGGGTGGTCACGAAGTCCTCGTAGTCGTCGACGGCGAAGGCGGCCTTGTAGCTGTCGACCACCTGATAGACCACGACCGAAGCGATCTCGACCGGATTGCCGTCGGAATCATTGACCTTGAGCTTCTGAGTCTCGAAGTTGCGCACCCGCAACGAGATCCCGCGCCGGCTGGACAACGGTGTCACCCAATGGAACCCGGCCTCACTGACCGACCCGATGTACCGGCCGAAGAACTGAATCACCTTGGCCTGGTTGGGATTCACGGTAATGAAACCCGACGCCACCAGCACGGCGGCCAGAATCGTCACCGCCAGCAGCACACCGAGCACGGTCGACGAACCCCCGTCACCATTGCCCCGCCCGTTCAACCCGTACGTCTCGGCCGCGATCGCGACGACCAGCAGTACCAGTACCCCCAACATGACGAAGCCGTTCAGCCGGAAGGCTCGACGCAACTCCATGACATTCTCCTAGTATCGAAGTGATATCACGACGATACTGCTGCGATAGCGCTTCGGCAAGGACCCTCGCGAGTTGCTCAGGCCCCTGCCAGCCGGTCTCAGCGCGGGCGGATATTGCGGTTGTTGCGGAACAGGTTGGCCGGGTCGTATTTCGACTTCAGGGCGGCCAGGCGGTCGTAGGTGGTCGGGCTGTAGCCCGCGCGGGTCTGGTTCTCGTCGGCGCGCTCGCCGCCGCCGTAGAGGAAGTTCAGGTTGTGGCCGAGGGTCCAGGGGTGCACGGTCTTCAGGACGTCCGCGAAACGGGTGTCGATCTGGTCCGCGTTGTCGGTGGTGGGCATGGCCAGGACTCGCACGATGTATTCGGCGGCACGGTGATCCATCGAAATGCCGTTCGGTCCCGGGCGGCCCAGTGCGCCGCCCAGGTGGCGGAACCCCGCGATGACCGGTAGTCCCGACCCCGGAGCGGTGGCGTCGAGGAAGGCGTCGGTGGCGTCGGCGGGCAGCTCGGACAGCAGCGCGTTGCGGGCGACGTAGGCGTGCGGGTGTTCCGGATCCCGGTAGATGGCATGGCTTTCCGTGTAGGGCATCTCCCGCAGGTCGTCGGCCATCCGTGCGCCGACCGCGCGCAGCGGGGCGACCAGCCGTTCGCCCTCCTCGGCCGAACCGGTGAAGGCGATATTGATGGTCGCGACGTACCGGCCGCGCAGGTGCGGCGGGAAGGCCGGGATATCCGGGAAGGACATCGTGGTGATGGCCGAGGTCATCTGCTCGGGCAGGTCCTGGGTCCACAGCCGCCACGCCTCCAGCGCGGGCGCGACCAGCGGGGTGTCGAATTGCAGCTGGCCGCCGTACACCGTGGTGACCGGCAGCAGCGCCAATTCCAGCGCGGTGACCACGCCGAAGTTCCCACCGGTGCCCAGCACCGCGCCGAACAGCTCGTCGCCCGGTTCCAGCCGCCGCAACCGGCCGTCGGCGGTGACCATCTCGATGGCCCGCACATGCTCTGCGGCATAACCGAATTCGCGAGCCAGGATGCCGATCCCGCCGCCCAGGGTGTAGCCGACCACGCCGACCGAGAGCGAAGATCCGTTCAGCGGCGCGAGGCCGTGCGCGGCGGCCGCCTCGATCAGGGTTCCGGCCTGGACGCCCGCCGCCACCCGGGCGGTGCGGCGCTCGGCGTCGATGCGGATATCGGTCATGCGCCGGGTGGTGACGAGCACGCCGCCGTCGGTGGCGACCGACAGGCCGTGGCCGGTGTTCTGCACGGCGATCGGAAGTCCGTGGCGCGCCGCGTATTCCACGGCGGCCCGGACGTCCTCGGCGTGGGCCGCGCCGACGACCACGGCGGGGCGGTGGGTGTAAGCGGTTTGGAATCCGGCGATTTCGGCCTCGTAGCCGGTGTCGCCGGGCTGGAAGACCGGGCCGGTGGCGGTGGGCAGTTCGGTGATCGCTGTCTTCGTCATGTCCATAACCCTGCCCGGATCCGATCTAGAACTCCAACAGATAGTTTTTCTTGTAGCTAGAATCAGAAGTTATGGAACTGCGTCAGCTGCGGTACTTCGTCACGGTCGCCGAGGAAGCCAACTTCACCCGCGCGGCGGCCCGCCTGCATCTGGCGCAGCCCGGCCTCAGCGCCCAGATCAAACAGCTGGAACACGAACTGGGACAACCACTCCTGGATCGCACCAGCCGCTCGGTCACGCTGACACCGGTCGGCGAGGCAGTGCTGCCATTGGCCCGGGCCGCCCTCGAACAGGTCGAGCGCATCACCCAAACGGTCGACGAGTTCACCGGTCTGCTGCGCGGGCACGTGCGGGTCGGGCTGATCGCGGGCGCGGCACTCGACGAGATCGACACCGCGCAGGTACTGGCCGACTTCCACCGCGATCATCCGCAGATCGGCATCTCCCTGACCGAGGACACCTCCGACGCCATGTACGCCGCCCTGCGCCGCGGCGGCCTGGACATCGGCGTGCTCAGCATCTCCGGCGATCTCGACCCGGTCATCGGCACCGAAACCGTGTACGACAGCGCCATTGTCGCGGCCGTGGCCGCCGACGCCGAGGGCTTCGGCGAACGGATCACCCTGGCGGAGTTGTGCGCCCATCCGCTGATCAGCCTGCCGCCCGGCACGGGACTGCGGGGCCTGCTCGAAAATGCCTGCGCCGCAGCCGGTCTGGTACCCGACGTGGCGTTCGAGGCCGCCGCTCCCCCGCTGCTGATCCGCCTGGCCGCCCACGAGCTGGGCGTGGCCGTGATCCCCCGGCTGCCACCGCAGGACGCGGCCGCGCTCGGCGTACGCACGCTCGAGATCGACCCGCCGATGCGCGGCCGATTGGTCCTGGCCTGGAACGCCGAGCGGCCGATGAGCCCGGCCACGAAGGTCCTGCTCGGCCAGCTCCGGATCGCGCTGACCCGATGGAAGACCCCGTCCAGATAATTACTCAACCGTCCCTATTGAGATTACCGATAGGGATGTTTAAGGTAGTTTTCGTGACTGATCGTCTGTATTCCGTCGACGAGGTCGCGGAACGACTCGGCCTGCACGTCCGGACCGTCCGCGGCTATGTCCGCGACGGCAAGCTGCCCGCCACCCGGATCGGCAAGCAGTACCGCATCAACCGGACCGATCTGGCGGCGTTCACGGGCCTGCCCGCCCCCGACAGTCCACGCGAAACCGCTGTCCGGCAACGCCATTCGGAGGTGTCGAGCATTGTCGAGGTGGACGCGGTGGAACCGCCGACCGCCGACCGCGTCACCACCCTCTTGACCGGTGCGGCGGCCACCCGGCCCGCGGACGGCACACCGCTGCGCGTCCAGACCTTCTACGACCGCGAACGCGCCCGCCTGAAGGTCATGCTCGTGGGCGGCCTGGGCGATACCGCCCGGCTGCTCGAATACATGGAAGGAGTCCTCGCGTCGTGAGCGCGATCTACAAGTCCGAGGCCGGTCGCCAGGCCATCCAGGCCCGCTACCGGGAGATCCTGCGGCAGTGGCCGATTCCCGCCGAGCAGCTGCACGTCGCGACTCGCGAGGGCGACACCTTCGTGCTGGCGTCCGGCCCCCAGGACGCGCCGCCGCTCGTGCTGCTGCACGGTTCCGGCTCCAACTCCTCCGCCTGGCGCGGCGATATCGCTTCCTGGGCAGCGGATTTCCGCGTCTACGCGGTCGACATGCCCGGCGAGCCCGGCGGCAGCGCCGAGTCGCGCCCCGAGCTGGGCTCCGACGCGATCGCGGCATGGCTCGACGATGTTCTCGCGGGCCTGGGCATTTCGGCCGCGAGCTTTGTCGGCATGTCGCTGGGCGGCTGGACCGCACTGGATTACGCCGTCCGCCGCCCCGCGCGGGTCACCGAGCTGGCCCTGTACTGCCCCGGCGGCATCGGCAAGCAGCGCTTCGGCTGGATCTTCAAGAACCTCCTGGACCACCTGTTCAGCAATCACGACCTGCGCCGCTCCGCCGCCATCGTCACCGGCCTGAACCTGACCGACCACGCCGAGATCCTCGACGACGTGACGCTGACCTTCACCCACTTCAACCCGCGCACCGGCAAACTGCCGATCTTCACCGACGCCCAGCTGAGCAGCCTGAAGATGCCGGTCCTGGTAATCGTCGGCGCGGACGACGCCATGTTCAAGTCCGCCGAAACCGCCCGCCGCGCCGAACAACTCATCCCCGACGCCACCATCCGCGTCCTGCCCGGCGTGGGCCACGCCATCCTCGGGCAAACCGATGCGGTCCACGAGTTCCTGCGCGGGCGACACATCTGATCACTACGCATTCGCGCCGCACCGAGCAGGTACGGCGGGCGCTTTCCCGCACCGGTTTCGAGTACCGCGGCACTCGTGCCCGCAACGCCCGGCGTACCACCCTGGCATTCGAGCCCGAAGTCAGGAGCGAACAATGGACAGCCACACCGGGGAAACCCCGAACACCATCGGCACGCACGGCATGCTCGTCTTCGGCACCCAGTCGACGACGTACTTCTCGCATCTGCCGATGTTCATGTCACCGCACAACTTTCAGGTGCTGCTCGAAGTCGATCTCGACGATGAGTCTCACACCGCGCTGGCGGTGGACCGGCACGCCGGATTCCACGGCATCCACACCTTCGATCCGGAGGTGTTCCCGATCACGGAGCTGGATCCGTCCGGCGGCGGCCCGAAGCTGACCTCGATTCGGGGCAGCCTGGTGCACGGCCACTTCGAACGCGGCGGCAGGACCATGGTCAAGGACGCGGTCGCCACCGTCCGGAATGTGGTCTGGTTCGGCGAATTGGCCATGGACGAGCCGATCGGCGGCTGACCTATCTGTGCTTCGGCAAACCGGGGAACCTGTTCCTGGCGCACCACATTCAGGGGCGGCCGAATTTCGATCAGGTGCTGGCGGTGCATCCGGTCCCGGGCAGTGTCACCGATCCGATGGGCGAGCCACTGCCCGACGATGAGGTGGGGAGCATCGGTTTCGAACACGCTCAGTTCGCGATCCTCGGAGATCGCGAATTCTCCGGGGACCGGCTGAAGGCCGGAGACACCGAAACCGCCTGGCTGCCCGGCGGAACGCCGCCCAGCGGCACCCACGGCTTCGGAGTGCGGCTCGTCGTCGATGACGAGATCTACCTGGAGGAGAACGAGCTGCAGTAGACCCTCCGGCGAGTGCGCCTGCCCGCCGACAGCATTCACCCCCGCTCCGATGCTCCGGAACGGGGGCGAACGAATGCTGTTGCGGCAGCTACAGAATCCGTGAAAGGAACGCCTTGGTGCGGTCGTGCTGGGGGTTGGCCAGCACCTCGCGGGGGTTGCCCGCCTCGACCACCACGCCGCCGTCCATGAAGACCAGCTGGTCTGCGACCTCACGGGCGAAGCCCATTTCGTGGGTCACCACCACCATGGTCATGCCCGACGCCGCGAGCTCGCGCATGGTGCCGAGCACCTCGCCGACCAGCTCGGGGTCCAGCGCCGAGGTGGGCTCGTCGAAGAGCATCAGCTTGGGGTCCATGGCCAGCGCCCTGGCGATCGCCACCCGCTGCTGCTGGCCGCCCGAGAGCTGGGCGGGGTAGGCATCGGCCTTGTCCGCCAAGCCGACTCGGCCCAGCAGTTCCTTGGCCCGGGCCACCGCTTCGGCGCGCTTGAGCTTCTTGACCTGGGTCGGCGCTTCGATGATGTTCTCCAGCGCCGTGCGGTGCGGGAACAGATTGAAGTGCTGGAACACCATGCCGATATCGCGACGTTGCTTGGCGGCGTCGCGCGGGCTCATTTCGTAGAGCTTGCCGTTCTTCTCGCGGTAGCCGACCAGATCGCCGTCCACGTAGAGCCGTCCGGCGTTCACCTGCTCGAGGTGGTTGATGCAGCGCAGGAAGGTGGACTTGCCGGAACCGGACGGGCCGATCAGGCACAGCACCTCGCCGCGCTTCACCTCCAGGGTGATGCCCTTGAGCACCTGCAGCGCGCCGAAGCTCTTGCAGACGCGGTCCGCGCGCACCATGGGCACGCCCGACGGCGGCAGCGCGTCCTCGACGAGCGGAGTGGGATTCTTGGAGAACGACATCGAGTCCTCGGACATATCAGCGTTCACCTATCCCGTTCCGCCGGCGACCTGCGCCTGGGCCAGCGCACGCAACTGCTTGGCGGTCAGCTGTCGCGAGGAACCCCGCGAGTAGTACCGCTCCAGGTAGTACTGGCCGATCATGAGCACGCTGGTGATGAGCAGGTACCAGGTGGCCGCCACCAGCAGCAGCGGGATCGGCTGGAAGTTCACGCTGTAGATGTCGCGCGCCCGCCCGTACAGGTCGGTGGTGAGCGGGATGGCCGTCACCAGCGAGGTGGTCTTCAGCATGGAGATGAGCTCGTTGCCGGTCGGCGGGATGATCACCCGCATGGCCTGCGGCAGCACCGTGCGGGTCATGGTCTGGGTCCACGACATGCCCAGCGCCACCGACGCCTCGCGCTGCCCCTCGCCCACGGAATTGATTCCGGCGCGCACGATTTCGGCCATGTAGGCAGCCTCGTTGAGACCCAGGCCGATCATGGCGAAGAAGAACGGCGCCGACCAGTGCTGCACATCGAAGCTGGTGAACGACGGCCCGAACGGCACACCCACCGTGATGGTCTTGTACAGCGAGGGGAACAGGCCCCAGAACACCAGCTGCACATAGACCGGGGTCCCGCGGAAGATCCACAGGTAGGCCCACGCCACCGAGCGCAGCACCGGGTTCGGCGAGAGCCGCATGACGGCCAGCACCACGCCCAGCACCACGCCGATGAGCATGGCCAGCACGGTCAGTTCCAGGGTCACCGACGCGCCCTGGGCGATTCGCTTGTCACCCAGGTACTTGAAGTAGGTGTTCCAGTGATAGGCCTCGTTGGTCTTGGCGCCGTAGATGAACAGCGCCAGGGCGATGAGGATGACGGCGGCGGCGATCCACCGGCCCGGCCGTCGCAGCGGAATCGCTTTGATCGGCTCGGGCTCGGTGCTCGCGACCGCGGCTGCAGCCAATGCTGCGGAGTTGGTCTCGTCCTGCGACATAACGACTTAGCTCGTCGCCCCGTTGATGACCGACTTGGTGATCACGCCCTCCTGGACGCCCCAGTTCTCGGCGATCTTCTTGTACTGGCCGTTGTCGATCAGATACTGCACAGCTTCCTGCAGCACCGGCGCCAGCGTGGAGCCCTTCTTGAGCGGCCAGCCGTAGGGCGCGGAGTCGAAGATCTTGCCCGCGGCCTCGATCTTGTCGCTGGCCTGCTTGATGGCGTACGCGGTCACCGGGGAGTCGGCGGACATGGCGTCGACCTGACCCTGCACCAGCGCGTTGGCGGCGGCGGACTGCTCGTCGTAGGCGACCTTCTGGATCTCCGCCTTGCCCGCGGCCACACACGCCTTGGACTTGGCCGGGATCTCGTCGGTGTCCTGAACGGTGGTGCGCTGCACCGCGACTCGCTTGCCGCAGGCATTGTCCGGGTCGACCGTCTTGCCCTTCTGCTGGGCCCACTGGCTGCCCGCGGAGAAGTAGGTGACGAAGTCGGCAGTGGCCTCGCGCTCCTTGTTGTCGGTGAACGAGGACATGCCGACGTTGAAGGTGCCCGCCTCGATGGAGGGGATGATCTTCTCGAAGTCGGCTTCCTTGTAGTCCGCGTTCAGGCCCATCACCTTGGCGACCGCGTCCATCAGGTCGACGTCGAAGCCGACGATCTTGCCGCTGCTCGGATCCCGGTACTCGTTGGGCTGGTAGGGCACGTTCACGCCGACGATGAGCTTGCCGGACGACTTGATGTCGGCGGGCACCTTGGCGGCGATGGTGTCGACCTTGGCCACGTCGATCTTGGCGACCGCGGGACCACTGGACTCGGTGTTGTTGCTACAGGCGGTCAGCACGAGGGCGCCGCCGGCTAGCACGCAGGCGGCCCGCAGGGCACGCCCGCGGAGTGAGTTACGAACAGACACAGCAGTCCTCCACGAGTTCGGGTGCGCGACGTCCGGGCGTCGCTCGCCGTTTGAAATGTAGGCGAGTGACACCGTCCGCGTCGGTCGGTAACCGAACATTAATCGGCGACACGCCATCGCGTGGCCGAACACGCCCGGTCCCGGAAGTGCGCGCTCACCAGCGGTGCAGCCGGGCGCGCACCTGCTCGGTGAATTCGGAGGTAGATGCTAACCCACCCAAATCGGATGTGGCGACTCCGGCCCGCAACGTATCCGCAACCGCGTGTTCAATGCGCTCCCCCACCCGTTACAGGGCGCTGTAGCGCTGGGTGCGGCTCATCCAGCGCAGCATGCCGGCCGCGGAATTGAACAGCGCCACCGGATTCGCGCGATTGCGCCCGGCCAGCGCGGGGGCCGCGCCGTGCACGGCCTGCGCCATGATCTGGGTGTCGGAGCAGTTCACCGACGCCGCCATGCCGAGCGAACCGCTCAGCTCCCCGGCCAGATCGGAAAGGATGTCGCCGAACAGGTTTTCGGTGACGATCACGTCGTAGTCCTGGGGCGCGCGCACCAGGTGCGCGGCGGCGGCGTCGACGTGCTCATCGTTCGTCTCGACCTCCGGATACTGCGCAGCGACCTCATAGCAGACATCCCGGAACAGGCCCATGGTCATCGGCAGCGCATTGGCCTTGTGCACGATGGTGAGCTTCTTGCCGCGCTCGGTGGCGATCTCGAAACCCAGGTGCGCGATGCGCTCGATGGCCGCGCGGGTGAACACGCCCACGGCCAGCGCCACATCCCGCGACGGCTGGAACTCCCCGGACCCGGCCGCCATATTGCGGTCGGCATAGAGGCCCTCGGTGTTCTCGCGCAGGATCAGCAGGTCCATGGCCGGGGCCACGGAGCGCACGCCCTCGAGGGTGCGGGCCGGGCGGATATTGGCGTAGAGGCCGAAGCGTTTGCGGATCCTGCCCGCGGGCGGCAGGCCGGTGCGGAATTCGGGTGCGTAGGAGGCGCTGTCGTGCGGGCCCATGATCCAGGCGTCGAGCCCGGCCAGGCCCTCGATGGTGCACTCGGGCACGGGATCGCCGTACTCCTCGATCGCCTCGCGGCCCAGCGGCAACGGCACCCACTCCACCGGCGACAGCCCCGTCGCCGCGACGGCGTCGTCGACCACGTCGCGGGTGACGCGCACGATTTCCGGGCCGATGCCGTCGCCCGCCAGCAGGCCCAGTCGTAGTGGAGTGTCGGAGTCGTTCATGGCAGCCATCCTTGCGCAAACGCGCCCGTGGCGACGCCCCGGCACACTCCCCGCGCATGTTTCGAGACCTGGGCGCGGTTGGGAAACACCGCGTCGGTTCGGAACACCGCGTTGCTTCGGGCGACCGCGTAAGTTCGACGCACGATGGTGCAATCGGTGGAGTTGGTGCTGGACACGGCGGCCGAGGCGGAGGTGCGGCGGCAGTGGGCGGTGTTGCGCGAGCTCGGATTGCACGCGCCCGGCCCGGAGCACCGGCCGCACATCACCGTCGCGGTCGCCGCGGAGATCTGGCCGCGGCTCGACAAGGCGTTGGGGCAGCAGGATTTCCGGCCTTTCCAGGTCCGGCTCGGCGGACTGCTGGTGTTCGGTTCGCACGCGCCGATCCTGGTGCGGGCCGTGGTACCGTCCGCGCCGCTGATCACGTTGCAGCACAGGCTGTTCCGCGTGGTCGCCGACTGCCCCGGTATCCCGGCGAACGTCCGCCCCGACGGCTGGACACCGCACGTCACCCTGGCCCGGCGGCTGCGGCCCGGCCAGCTCCAGGCCGCGCTCGATGCGGTGGCCTGGGACACGGATTTCCGGGCTACCGTGGAGGGTATCCGGCGGTGGGATGGTGACCGGCGTCTCGAATGGCCCGTCGCCCAGGGAAGATATCCATAGGGCCCGGTGTTGGTACCGGGGACATCGAATACGAGAGGAAACCATGGCCACCCAGACCCTGACCGAGCAGAACTTCGACGAGGTAGTCACCGGCAACGACGTCGTTCTCGTCGACTTCTGGGCATCGTGGTGCGGACCGTGCCGCAGCTTCGCCCCCACCTTCGAGAAGTCGTCCGAGGCGCACCCCGACGTGGTGCACGGCAAGGTCGACACCGAGGATCAGCAGGGACTGGCCGCGGCCGCGAACATCCGCTCGATCCCCACGATCATGGCTTTCCGCGAGGGCGTGCTCGTCTTCGCCCAGCCCGGCGCGCTGCCCCCGGCCGCCCTCGAGGATCTGGTCACCCAGGTGAAGGCCCTCGACATGGACGAGGTTCGCAAGCAGATCGCCGAGCAGGAATCGAAGTAAGCTCCGCACACACCGTCGAGCGCCGCATCTCCCCCGAAAAGAGATGCGGCGCTTGACGTTTCAGAAGTGCGAACCCAGGTGGTTGATGCCCGCGATCATGGCGCGGATGGTCGACTCGGCCGGGTCGTCGGCGAGCGCCGCACCCCAGCCGCGACGGCCGTTGAACTCGCACTGCACGAAGGTGGCCGTGCCGTCCTCGGTGCGGCGCTGGTGGAACTGGAGGATCTCCACCGGGTAGCCCTCGTCGTAGAGGGCCGAGGTGAGCGCGGCCACCGGGCTGCCCGCCGCGGTGACGGTGCGCAGGTGATCGGCGATTTCGAGGGTGGCCGTCCCGGCGCGGTGGCCGATCGGGGTCCAGTCGCTGAGCTTGACCGGGCCGTTGGGCTCGCAGTACCGGTCGTGGAACTCGGCGGGGCTCAGGCCGATGCATTCGGCCCGCAGGCTCGCGGGGGCAGCGGCGAGGAACATGGGGGTATCGATGGTGATAGTCATTGAACTAGTGTCC
>NZ_BJWY01000052.1 GCF_007990715.1 Nocardia seriolae NBRC 15557
CGACACTAGGCCGTCGTGGTGGCCGGGGGCTGGGTGATCGAGGTCGAGGAACCAGAGGTCACCAGGTGGGCGATCGCCAGGAGGAGGTCGGTGAAACCACTTCCGGTGTAAAGAGGCATTGGGATTCCTTTCGGAGTTTTCTTCTGTCGTGCAGTGCGAATTACTTCGCGTTATCGCTCTTGAGCTTGGGGCTCTTGGGGTTGTAGCTCGTCGTGGAACCACTGCCGAGGAACTTCAGCACCTGGGTGATGATGGCGCCGATGTCGACCGTGGTGCCGCCGCTGGTATCGGGAGGAGTGGTGGTCATTGTGTTATTTCCCTTTCTGTCGGGGCCACAGTGGCTCCGGGGTCTGGATTGCGGAACAGCTGGTGCGCCGCAGGACTATTCGGACTCGACCGCCATGGCCTGGACCAGTGAGGCCGGACGCATATCCGTCCAGTGCGCCTCGACGTATTCCAGGCAGCTCTGCCGGCGGGCCGGACCGTGCACGGCGTTCCAACCGCCCGGAATGGCGGCGAACACCGGCCACAGCGAATGCTGGGCCTCCTCGTTGACCAGTACGTAGAACTGAGCGTTCTCGTCATCGAAGGGATTACTCATGGGGATTCAGCCTTTCTCACCCGAATTTCAATGCCACAGTGCATTCAGAATTCGCGCGATATGCGCGAGCGACTCAGACGAGGTCATGTGCCAGTGCGGGGCCGGTACCGGGTGATCGAGCACCCGGCCGTCGACGGCGCGCGCCCAGCCCGCGACACCCGGGACGGGCCGTTCCTCCAGCGCGGCGGTGAAATACACGACGTCCCCGTGGAATACGTCCGCCCGGTACGCCTGTGCCAGCTCCAGCGAGCGCGCGCTCGACTCCAGCACCCGCGTGACCAAGCCGGTGTCGAAGGACTCCGGACCCGCGCCGTCACCGAGAAGCCCACCCAGCAGGTCGGCGATTTCGGCACCCGGATCCTCGGCCGCCCCGGCGGTTTCACCCAGGAAGCTGTCCAGCATGCCCAGCAGCGCGACCTGCTCACCCTCCCGCTGCAGGCGCACCGCGACGGCGTGCGCCAGCACACCGCCGAGCGACCAGCCGAGCAGGTGGTACGGCCCCGACGGCTGCACCGACCGGATGGCCGACACGTACACCTCGGCCCAGTCCTCGATCGAATCCGGCAGCACGCCATCGGCTTTCAGTGCCGGTGACTGGAGACCGTAGATCGGCCGATCCTGGTCCAGGTACGCGCCGAGCCCCGCGAACGACCACGAGACACCGCCGACCGGATGGATGCAGAACAGCGGTTCGGCGCTGCCCTCCCGCCGCAACGGCAGCAGCACGTCCAGCGCCGCGTCCGCATCGCCACGGGTGGCCGAGCTCAGCTCCCGGGCGAGTTCGCCGGGCGTGAAGGCGGTGAACAGCAACAGCAGCGGAACCGGTTCGCCCAGCAGTTCGCCGAGCCGCGAGACCAGCCGGGTGGCCAGCAGCGAGGTGCCGCCGAGTTCGAAGAAGTTGTCGTCCAACCCGACCAGCTCGAGCCCGAGGACCTCCGCGTACGCGGCGCAGATCGTGGTCTCCAGCTCCGTTGCGGGAGCCCGGAATTCACGTGCCGCGAAGGTCGGCGCGGGCAGTGCGCGGCGATCCAGCTTGCCGGAGGCGTTGAGCGGCAGCTCGTCCAGCACGACGAAGGCCGACGGCACCATGTACGCGGGCAGGCGCTGCGCCAGCGCGCGACGGATCGCCTCGGTGTCCGGCTGCGTGGAATCGCCGGGCACCAGGTAGGCGACCAGGTGTTCGCCCGCACCCGGCCACACGACCACGACCGACTGAGCAATGCCGTCCAGATCGGTCAGCGCGGTTTCGACCTCGCCGAGCTCGATGCGCAGACCGCGCAGCTTGACCTGGAAGTCGGTGCGGCCCAGGTATTCCAGCTCACCGTCCCGATTCCACTTGACCAGGTCACCCGTGCGGTACATCCGCGCCGACGTCCCGAACGGATTGGCCACGAAGCGATCCGCGGTCAGATCGGGCCGCGCCACGTAACCCTGCGCCAGCTGATCACCGGCCAGGTACAGCTCGCCCGCGACGCCCGCCGGAACCGGCCGCAGCCGCGAATCGAGCACGTAGACCTGGGTATTGAACACCGGACGCCCGATCGGCACCGTCTCGGTGTCGGTATCGGCGACCTCGTGATAGGTCACGTCCACGGCGGCTTCGGTGGGTCCGTAGAGATTGTGCAGCCGCGCTCCGGTGAGCTCCCGCAGGCGCTGTGCGGCGCGGGCGGGCAGGGCCTCGCCGGAAGCGAAAACCTGCCGCAGACTCCGGCATTGCGCCGCCGCGGGCTCGGCCACGAAGGCCGCCAGCATGGACGGTACGAAATGAACCGTAGTCACATTTTGGGCAAAAATAAACGACGCGAGATAGGCCGGATCGCGGTGCCCCTCGGGAGCCGCCACCACCAGGCGCGCACCGACCTGCAAGGGCCAGAAGAACTCCCACACCGAGACGTCGAAGGTGGCGGGCGTCTTCTGCAGCACCGCGTCCGCGGTGGTGAGCCGGTACTCGGACTGCATCCACACCAGGCGGTTGACAATCGCCCTGTGCGACACCGCAACGCCCTTCGGGCGGCCGGTGGAGCCGGAGGTGAAGATGACATACGCGGTGTTCCCGCCGACCAACCCGCCATGCCGTTCCCGATCGGTGATCGGTTCGGCCGAATAGGCGTCGAGATCGAATTCGTCCAAATCCTGGGCGGTCAGCACCATGGCCGGTTGCGCGGTATCGAGGATGTGGGTGATCCGCTCCCCCGGCTGCGCCGGATCGATCGGCACGTAGGCCGCCCCGGTCTTCAGCACGGCGTAGATCGCCACCACCAGCTCGGCGGATCGCGGCAGCGCCAGCGCCACCGTGTCCCGCGCCCCGACACCCCGCTCGATCAGCAAGCGCGCCAACCGGTTCACGCGGGCGTCGAGCTGGGCGTAGGTCAGCACCTCCGCCTGCGGACCGTCCACCACCAGCGCGACGCTGTCGGCGTGTCCGGCCACGGCGGCCTCGAACAGCGAGACCAGCGTCGGCTCCGGCAACACGTCGAAAACGGCCGCGGTGTCGTTCCATTCGTCGAGGATGAGCGTCCGCTCGCCCGCGTCGAGCAGCTCGATCTCACCGGTCCGCACCGATCCGTCGGCCGCGACGGCGTCGAGCACCCGCCGGAAGCGTCGCACGAAGCCGTCCACCGTGGCGGTGTCGAACAGCGCGGTGGCGTAGGTCATGGTGGCGGTGAGGCCGGCGGGCTTGCCGTCGGCGTCGTAGCTGTCCATCACGACCAGGTGCAGGTCGAATTGGGTGACATCGGTGTCGAATTCGATGGCCGCGACCCGCAGCCCGTCCAGCTCGAAGGCGGCGGGCTGCTGGTTGTTGAACGAGAACCCGACCTGGACCAGCGGATTGCGGTCGGTGGAGCGCTCCGGGTCGAGCGCCGCGACCAGCTGTTCGAAGGGCAGCTCGGCATTGTCGAAGGCCGCGAGGTCGGCGGACCGGACCCGGCGCAGCAGGTCGGTGAAGACCTCGCCGGGGTCGATGCCGGTGCGCAGGACCAGCGTATTGACGAACACGCCGACCAGGTCGTCCAGCATCGCGTCGTCGCGTCCGGCGATCGGGGTGCCGACCGCGATATCGGCCGCACCCGTCAACCGCGACAGCAGCGCGGCGAAGGCCGCGTGCACGGTCATGAACAGGGTCGCGCCATTGTCGCGGCCCAATTCGGCCAGGGCCGTATGGGTTTCGGCGTCCACGGTGAAGTCGACGCGCCGCCCGGTGGCATCCAGCAGCTGCGGCCGCGGCCGGTCGGCGGGCAGGGCCAGCAGCGGGGGCAACCCGGCCAGGGTCTCGGTCCAGAAGCCGAGCTGGCGGGTGGCCAGCGCCGCCGGATCGCCGGTCGCGCCGAGCAGTTCGCGCTGCCAGATGGCGTAGTCCGCGTACTGCACGGGCAGCGGCGGCCAGGCCGGAGCCGCACCCGCCTTGCGCGCCGAGTAGGCGAGCATGACGTCGCGGGCCAGCGGGGCCAGCGAACTGCCGTCACCGGCGATGTGGTGCATGACCACGACGAAGACGTAGTCCTCGGGAGCCAGCTCGAACAGCGCCGCGCGCAGCGGCACGGTGGCGGTGACGTCGAAGCCCGCGCCGATCACCTCGGCGACCGCCGCCGTGACCGACTCTTCGGTCACCGGAATCGCCTTCAGCACCGGCAGTTCCGCGACCGAGGCGGCCGGGATCACCACCTGCGCCGGGCCCGATTCGGTGTCCGGGTAGACGGTGCGCAGCACCTCGTGCCGGACCACCACATCGGCGATGGCGGCCTGGAGGGCGGGCACGTCCAGCGGTCCGGTGAGGCGGATCGGGAGCGGGATGTTGTAGGCGGTGGACTCCGGATCCAGCCGGTTGAGGAACCACATGCGCTGCTGTGCGGCCGAGAGCGGCAGCAGCTCGCCGGGGGTCCGGTGATGCGCCACCAGTTTCACGCGCGCTCCGCCGTCGGCATGCGTGGCGATGCGAGTCGCGAGGGCCTCGACCGTCCCCGCCTCGAACAGGGCCCGCATCGGGACGGTGGTGTCCAGGGCCGAGCCGATGCGGGTCACCACGCGGGTGGCGAGGAGCGAGTTACCGCCCAGGTCGAAGAAGTCGTCGTCCAGGCCGACCCGCTCGAGTCCGAGGATCTCGGCGAAGACGCCCGCGACGGTTTCCTGGATCGGCGTCTCCGGCGCGCGGAAGGCGCGCGCCTGCACGGCCGGGGCCGGGAGGGCGCGACGGTCCAGCTTGCCGTTGACGGTCAGCGGGATTCGGTCCAGCACCACGATGGCGGACGGGACCATGTAGGACGGCAGCAGCTCGGCCGCTCCGTCGCGGACGGCGTCCACGGCGGGCGCGATGCCGTCCTCGGGCACCACGTAGGCCACGATCCGCTGATCGCCCGGCTGGTCCTCGCGCACGATGACCGCCGCCTGCGCGACGCCGGCCTGCGCCAGCACCGCGGACTCGATCTCACCGAGCTCGATACGGAAACCGCGGACCTTCACCTGGTCGTCGGCGCGGCCCAGGTATTCGAGCTCGCCGAAGCGGTTCCAGCGGGCCACGTCACCCGAGCGGTACAGCCGCTCGCCCGCGATTCCGAACGGGCTGGCCACGAAGCGGGCCGCGGACAGATCCGGGCGACCGAGATAGCCGCGCGCCAATTGCGGTCCGGCGATGTACATTTCGCCCGCCACGCCGACGGGCACCGGGCTCAGGCGGTCGTCGAGGACGTACACGCGCAGACCCGAGATGGCGCGGCCCACCAGCGAACCGGTGGCAGCTGCGATCGTGTCGGCGTCCAGGAAACGGACGGAGACGTGGACCGTGGTCTCGGTGATGCCGTACATGTTCACCAGCCGCGGCGCGCTGTCCCCGTGCCGGGCGACCCAATTCGACAGCCGGCGCAATTCGAGGGCCTCACCGCCGAAGATCACGTACCGCAGCGCGAGCGCCTGGTCCGCGCCGCCGGTCGCCGCGACTCGCTCCGCCTCGGCGAGTTGGTAGAACGCCGACGGGGTCTGGTTGAGCACCGTGACCCGTTCCCGGCGCAGCAGTTCCAGGAACTGTTCCGGGGACCGCGAGACGTAGTAGTCGACCACGACGAGCCTGCCGCCATTGAGCAGCGGGCCCCACAGCTCCCACACCGTGAAGTCGAAGGCGTAGGAGTGGAACAGCGTCCACACGTCGTCGGGGCCGAAGCCGAACTCGTGATCGGTATTGGCCATGAGCCGCACGACATTCCGATGCGCCACGGCCACGCCCTTGGGGCGGCCGGTGGAGCCGGAGGTGTAGATGACGTAGGCGATGTGATCCGGACGCAGCGGTGCGCGCCGATCCGAATCGGTGATCGGGGCGTCGGAGAGCTCGGCCGAAATGCCGTCCAGCAGCACGACATTCAGCTGGTCCGGCAGCACGACCTCGACGGTCGAGTCGGTGAGCACACCGGCCGGCTTCGCGTCCGACAACACGTACGCGATGCGATCGGCCGGATAGCTCGGATCGATCGGCACGTAGCCCGCACCGGTCTTGATCACGGCCAGCAGCGCCACCACCAGTTCCGCCGAGCGCGGCAGCATGACCGCCACCAGCGACTCCGGACCGGCCCCGGCCTCGATCAAGCTGCGCGCCACCGTATTCGCGCGCCGATCCAGCTGCGCGTAGGTCAGCTCCTCGTCGCCGAAGCGCACCGCGACCCGTTCCGGATGCGCGGCCACGGCCCGGTCGAGCAGGCTCGACAGGGTGGCGTCGGGGTCACCGCCGACATCGTCGCCCGCGGCGACCCACCGCTGCGAGACCTCGCGGCGCTCGTCCGCGTCCATCAGATCGATATCGCCGATGACGGTCGCCGGATCCGCGGTCACCGCGGTCACGATGCGAATCAGCCGCTCGGCGAACGATGCCGCGGTCTCCGCGTCGAAAAGATCGGTGGCGTAGTTCAGTTCGAGCGCCAGGTGCCCGTCGGCATCCGGCTCGTCGGACACGGTGAACTGGAGATCGAATCGGGCGACGGGCGCCTCGAAGTCGACCGGCTCCAGCATCAGACCGGGCGCGGCATAGGTCTGCGAGCCCAGTTTCATGTAGGTCAGGACCACGGTGCACAGCGGGTTGCGGGCCTGGGTGCGGGGCACCCCGAGGGCGTCCACCACCTGGTCGAACGGCACGGTGGCGTGATCGAAGGCGGCCAGATCGGCCGCACGGGTGCGAGCCAGCAGGGCGTCGAAGCCGCGGTCGAGTTCCGGCTGGGTGCGCAGCACCAGGGTGTTGACGAACATGCCGACCAGGTCGTCGAGGGCGGCATTGCCGCGGCCCTCGACCGGGGTGCCGATGGCGATATCGGTCGAGCGGGACAGCCGGGCCAGCAGCACCGACAGCGCGGCATGCCACACCATGAACGGAGTCACATTGTGCGCCTCAGCGATTCGGCGAATCGCGGAGGCCAGTTCGCCGTCCAGGCGGGTGTGCACGTACGCGCCCCGGCCCGAGGCCACATCCGGGCGCGGTCGATCGGTCGGCAACGCGAGTTCCTCGGGCAGATCGCGCAGCGTCTCGGTCCAGTACTCCAGCTCGCGCGCCCCGGTGAGTTCGAGGGTGGCCCGCTGCCAGAGCGCGAAATCGGCGTACTGCACCGGCAGTTCGGTCCACTGCGGCGCATTTCCGGCCGCCCGGGACAGGTAGGCGGTGATGGTGTCGCGCAGCAGCGGGGTCGTGGACTGGCCGTCGCTCGCGATGTGGTGCATGACCAGCAGGAGCACGTGGCTGTGGTCGGATTCGCGAATCAGCGCGGCGCGCAACGGCACCGTGGTGGTGACATCGAATCCGGTGGCGGCGAAGTTCGCGATCCAGGTCGGGTCCGCGGCGTCCGCGCCGGTCCGGATCTCCAGCGGCAGCGGAGCTTCCGCGGCGGGCAGGATCAGCTGGTGGCCGACCCCGTCGGCGTCCATCGGGTAGATGGTGCGCAGCACCTCGTGACGGGCGACCACGTCGGCGAAGGCCGCCAGCAGCACGCCGGTGTCGATCTCGCCCGCGATGCGGACCGCCGAGGGCAGGTTGTAGGCCGCCGACTCCGGATCCAGGCGGTTGAGCAGCCACATCCGAGTCTGCACCGGGGACAGCGGAATCAGCTCCGGTCGCGGCATGCGGCGCAGCGGGACGGCCTGCCCGGCGGCGGTGACGCGAGCGGCCAGCTCGGCGACGGTCGGCGCTTCGAACAGCTGCCTCACGCTCAGCTCCGCACCCAGGGCGGCATTGGCGCGCGCCACCAGGCGCATGGCCAGCAGTGAATTGCCGCCGCGGGCGAAGAAGTCGTCGTCCGCGCCGATGGTGACGCCGCCGAGCAGATCGCCGATGAGGCCCGCCAGCACGGTCTCGGTGCCCGGCGCGGGCTCGCGGTCGGCGACGGTGGCGGCGGTGAATTCCAGTGCGGGCAGCGCGTTCCGGTCCAGCTTGCCGACCGTGGTGAGCGGCATCTCGTCGAGCACCGCCAGGTGGGCGGGAACCATGTAGGCGGGCAGCTGGGTGCGGGCGTGCTCGAGCAGGGTCTCGGCCTCGAGTCCGGTGCCGGAGACGTAGCCGATCAGGCAATCGGTCCCGGCGGTGTCGCGGGCCAGCAGCACCACCGCGTGCGCCACGCCGGGCGCGGACAGCAGCGCCGCCTCGATCTCGCCCAGCTCGATGCGCTGACCGCGCAGCTTCACCTGGAAGTCATTGCGGCCCACGTACACCAGATCGCCGGTGCGGTTCCATTTGGCCAGGTCCCCGGTGCGGTACATGCGCGCGCCGGGGACCCCGAACGGGTCGGCCACGAACCGGTCGGCGGTGAGCGCGCCCCGGCCCTGATAGCCGCGCGCCAGCTGCGCGCCCGCCAGATAGAGCTCGCCGATGACGCCGGTCGGGACCGGGCGCATGCGGGCGTCGAGGACGTAGGCGCGGGTGTTCCAGTTGGGGCGGCCGATGGCGACCTCGAAATCCGGATCGGCGTCGGAGAATTCGTGATAGATCGTGCTGATCGCGGCCTCGGTGGGACCGTAGGCATTGTGCACCGAGCCGCTGACCAGCTCGCGCAGCCTGCCGAGCAGCTCGACCGGCAGCGCCTCGCCGCCGGTGTGCAGGTGCCGGAACGAGTGCAGGGCGTCGCCGTGGCCCTCGGCGACCAGCGCCGCGAGCACCGACGGCACGTGTTCGGCGATGGTGACGCCGAATTCGCGCATGAGCCCGGCCAGGTAGTCCAGGTCCTGGTGGCCGCCGGGGCGCGGAATCACCAGGGGCGCACCGACCATGGCGGGCAGGAAGCACTCCCAGACCGAGACGTCGAAGGCCAGCGGGGCACGCTGCATGATGCGGTCGGCGCGGGTGACGCCGTAGCGGGATTCGAGCCAGCGCAGCTGGTTCATGATGGCGCGGTGGCTGGTGGCCACGCCCTTGGGCAGGCCGGTGGAGCCGGAGGTGTAGAGGACGTAGGCGAGGTTGTCGGGGCGCAGCGGAGTGCGGCGCTCGGCATCGGTGACCGGGGCGTCCGAAAGACCCTCGAGTGCACCGGATTCCGAGAGCTTCGCGACGTCCAGCACGCGGACACCGTCGAGTTCGGGCAGTTGGGCGTCGCCGACGGTGAGCACCAGGTCGACATCGGAGGTGCTCAGCACGTGGGCGATGCGGTCGGCCGGGTGGGCCGGATCGACCGGGACGTAGGCCGCACCGGCGGCCACCACGGCCCACAGCGCCACCACCATGTCGATGCAGCGCTCGGCGGTGACGCCGACGATGGCGTCCGGGCCCGCGCCCGCCGAGATCAGGCGGCGGGCGAGCCGATTCACGCGCCGCGCCAGATCCGCGTAAGCGACCTTCTCATTCTCGAAGATCAGCGCGTCCGCGTCGGGATCCGAGGCCGCGCGGGCGTCGAGCAGCCCGGCCATGGTCTCGGCGGGCAGCGCCCGGGTGGTGGCGTTGCGATCCACCAGCAGTTCGCCGCGTTCGGCACGCGACATGATCTCGACGTCCCCGGCCCCGGTGCGGGGATCGGCGAGCAGGGCACGCAGCACACGCTCGTAGGCGTCCTGGAACGCGCCGATGGTGGCGGCGTCGAAAAGGTCGGTGGCGTAGGTGATGTAGACCTCGATGCCGTCGGGCGTGCCCTCCGCCGAGGTGGTCTCGGCCAGCGTCCAGTCCAGGTCGAACTGAGCCACCGTGGCATCGACGGTGAGCGCCTCGATGGCCAGCCGGTTCAGCTTGATGCTGGGCCGGGAGTGGTTCTGCAGGGTCAGGGTGACCTGGCACAGCGGCGCGTGCGCCTGGGAGCGCACCGGATTCACCGCCTCGACCAGCATTTCGAACGGGACCACGGCGTGCTCGAAGGCGGCCAGGTCGGTATCGCGGACCTGGCCGAGCAGCTCGCCCAGCGGCGCGTCCGGCCGCACCTCGGTGCGCAGCACCAGGGTGTTGACGAACATGCCGACCAGGTCGTCGATGGCCTGGTCGCCACGTCCGGCGACCGGGGTGCCGATGACGATGTCGCCGGTGCCCGACAGGCGGGCCAGGGTGACGGCCAGCGCGGTGTGCAGCACCATGAAAGGGGTCACGCGCTTCGAGGCCGCGAAATCCAGGACGGCCGAGTGCAGTTCGGCGTCGAAGCGGCCGGTGAAGCCCGCGCCGCGACCGCTGGCCACGGCGGGGCGGGGACGATCGGCGGGCAGGGCGAGCACGTCGGGCAGGCCGTGCAGGCGGCGGGTCCAGTGTGAAAGCTGGCGTGCCAGCACCGATTCCGCGGCGGCGGTGCCGCCCATGGACACGGTGTCGGGGCTGCCGAGGGCGGCGCGCTGCCAGAGCGCGAAGTCGGCGTACTGCACGTCGAGCGGACGCAGGTTCGGGTTCTCCCCCGCGCACCGTGCCACGTACGCAGTGGCGATATCGCGGGTGAGCGGGCCGAAGGACCAGCCGTCGGCGGCGATGTGGTGGATCACCATCACCAGCAGGTGCACGCCGGGCTCGTCGGTGAGTTCCAGCAACCGGATGCGGAAGGGCACCTCGGCGGTGACATCGAAGGCGGTGCGCGCCACCGCTTCCACTAGTCCCGGCAGCTCGGCGGCGGTGACCGGCTCGGGTACCAGGTCGATCAGGCGGGTGCCCGCCGGGAGGATGAGCTGGCTGGCCTCGCCGTCGTGGTCGGGGTAGATGGTGCGCAGGGTCTCGTGCCGGTCCACCACATCGGCGACCGCGGCCCGCAACGCCTCGACATTGAGTACGCCCGTGAGCCGCAGGGCGAACGGGATGGTGTAGCCGTCGCGGATGTCGAAGCGGTTGAGGAACCAGATGCGCTGCTGCGCGATGGACAGCGGGATGCGGTCGCCGCGCTGCTGCGCGGTGATCGGGGGCAGTTCGACGACGGATTCGGCGTCGGCCGCGCGGATGCGTGCGGCCAGACCCGCGACCGTGGCGTCCTCGAAGATGGCGCGCAGGGGAATCCGTACGCCCGTGGCCTGGGCCAGGCGGGCGACCAGCTGGGTGGCGACCAGGGAGTTGCCGCCGAGGGTGAAGAAGTCGTCGTCGGCACCGGCGCGGTCGGCTCCCAGCAGGGCCGTGAACACCTCGGCGACGAGTCGTTCCTCCGGGCCGGTGGGTGCACGGAAGGCGACGGTGTTCGTGGTCGGGGCGGGCAGGGCGGAGCGGTCGAGCTTGCCGGAGGTATTGACCGGGAAGGCGTCCAGCAGCATGAAGATCGCGGGCACCATGTACGCCGGGAGGCGCTGTGCGAGCTCGATTTTCAGCTCGGCGTCCGAAGGCGCGGCACCCGGGGCGGGGATCAGGTAGGCGACCAGGGTCTCCTCCTTCACGACCACCACCGCCTGTGCGACGGACTCCAGTGAGCTGAGCGCGGCCTCGATTTCACCCAGCTCGATGCGCAGCCCGCGCAGCTTCACCTGGAAGTCGGTGCGGCCCAGGTATTCCAGCTCACCGTCGCGGTTCCACTTGACCAGGTCACCGGTGCGGTACATGCGCTCGGCAGCACCGAAGGGGTTGGCCACGAAGCGATCCGCGGTCAGGCCCGGGCGGGCCGCGTAGCCGGTGGCCAGCTGGTCACCGGCCAGATACAGCTCACCCGCGACGCCGACCGGGACCGGGCGCAGTCGTGAATCCAGCACGTAGAGCCGGGTATTGAAGACCGGACGCCCGATCGGCACGGTGTCGATGTCGGCGTCGATCACCCGGTGGTGGGCCACCTCGACGGCGGCCTCGGTCGGGCCGTAGAGGTTGTGCAGTTCCGCGCCGGTGAGTTCGCGCAGCTTGTGCGCGGACTTGGGGGCGAGCGCCTCGCCGGAGGCGAAGACCATGCGCAGGCCGGTGCACCGCGCGGCGGCCTCCTCGGCGACGAACACGGCCATCATCGACGGCACGAAGTGGGCGACCGTGATGCCTTCGCGGGCAATGAGTTCGGCGAGGTAGACCGGGTCGCTGTGGCCATCGGGCCGGGCGATCACCAGGCGCGCGCCGATCTGCAAGGGCAGGAAGAACTCCGGCACCGACACGTCGAAGGTGGCGGGGGTCTTCTGGAGCAGCACGTCGGCGGCGGTCAGGTCGTAGCTGGCGCGCATCCAGGCGAGCCGGTTGACGATGGCGGCATGGGCCACCGCCACGCCCTTGGGGCGGCCGGTCGAACCCGAGGTGAAGATGACGTAGGCGGTGCCGGAATCCCGCAGCGGCGCAATGCGGTCCGCGTCGGACAGCGGGGTGTCGTCGTAACCGGCCAGGTCCAGCAGGTCGATGCGCACCTGCGCGGTGTCCAGCAGCAGGTCGGTGCCGGAGGTCAGCACGGTCACCGGGTCGGCGGTCTCGAGGATGTATTCGATGCGGTCGGCCGGGTGGTCGGGATCCAGCGGCAGGTATCCGGCACCTGCCGCGGACACGGCGTACATGCCGACGACCAGGTCCAGGGAGCGGCGCATACCCAGGGCGACGAGGGAATCCGGGCCGACACCCTCACTGATCAGCCAGCGGGCGAGCCGCCGCACGCGGGCGGCGAACTCGGCGTAGGACAGACTCGTCCCCTCGAAGGTGAGCGCGATGGCGTCGGGGGTGCGGGCCACCTGGGCCTCGAACAGCTCGGCCAGCGTCTTCGGGACGCCGTCCAGGGCGGCGGCCACATCGAAGGCGGTGTCGTTCCAACCCCGCACGACCAGTTCGCGTTCGGCCGCGCCCAACAGGTCGATGTCGCCGACCGGTACCGAGGCGTCGGCGGCCACGGCGGCAAGCACGCGCCCGAAGCGCTCGGCGAGCGCGGTGGCGGTGGCGGCGTCGAACATCTCGGTGGCGTAGCGCAGATTGCCGGTGAGCCCCTCGCCGGTCTCGCCGACCACCAGGTGCAGGTCGAATTTCACGGTGGGGTCGTCGATCTCGACCGGGGTGATGCTCAGACCGGGCAGCTCGAAGGCGCCGGCCTCGCCCATCCGGGCGGCATCGGTGAACGACAGCATGACCTGGGCCAGCGGCGGCGCGCCGGTGGTGCGGTCCACCGCCAGGGCGTCGACGATGCGTTCGAAGGGCACCTCGGCATTGGCGAAGGCGGCCAGGTCGGCGGTGCGGACGCGATCGAGCAGATCGGTGAAGGGCCGGTCGGCGCCGACCTCGGTGCGCAGCACCAGGGTGTTGACGAACATGCCGATCAGGGCGTCGAGCTCGCGTTCGCCGCGGCCGCCGATCGGGGAGGCGACGGCGATGTCGGCGGTGTTCGCGCTGCGGGCCAGCAGGGCGGCGAAGGCGGCGTGCACGACCATGAACATGGTGACGCCGTGCGCGCGGGCCAGTTCACGCAGTCCGGCGGCCACCGCCGGATCCACCGAGAACGGCACGGACGCACCGGCATTGGTGGATACCGCGGGCCGCGGGCGGTCGGTGGGCAGGGCGAGCTGCGGGGGCAGGCCCGCCAGGGTCTCGCGCCAGAACGCGAGCTGCTGGTGTGCCACGGTGCCCGACTCGTTCGCGTCGCCGAGCAGTTCGTGCTGCCAGAGGCTGTAGTCCGCGTACTGGATGTCCAGGGGTTCCCAGCCGGGCTCCGCGCCGACGGTGCGGGCGGTGTATGCGCGCATCAGATCCAGGATCAGCGGCTGCAGCGACAGGGCGTCCGCGGCGATGTGGTGCACGACCACGGCCAGCACGTATTCGGGCTCGGCGGCGTCCTCGTCGACCACGAAAAGACCGATGCGCGAGGGAAGTTCACGGGCCACGTCAAACCCCGCAGCGGCGAAGGCCGTGATCGTTGCCAGCAGTTCGGACGCGGCGACCGGCACCGAGTTGAGGCTCAACCCGATCTCGGCGACATCCAGAATGTCTTGGTAGGGACCGGATTCCGAGTCCGGGTAGCTGGTCCGCAGGGATTCGTGGCGGGCCAGCACATCCAGGGCGGCCTGTTCGAGCGCCGCGATGTCGAGCGCGCCGCGCAGGCGCAGCACGATCGGCAGGTTGTAGACGCTCTGTTCGCCGTCCTCGGCTTCGATCCGGTTGAGGAACCATAGTCGCTGCTGCGCGGGCGAGAGCGGAATGCGATCCGGGCGCGGGCGCGCGGCCAGGATCGGCCGGGCCGCATCGGGATTGGCGGCGACCAGCGCGGCGGCCAAGCCCTCGACGGTCGAGGCTTCGAAGAGCAGGCGCACCGGCACCCGGGCACCGAGTTCCGCGCCGATGCGGGAGGTCACCCGGGCGGCGTCGAGGGAACTGCCGCCGAGGGCGAAGAAGTCGTCGTCCAGGCCCACCCGCTCGGCGGTGAGCACCTCGGCGAAGACGGCCGCCACCAGGCGCTGGGCGGCGTCGACGGGTGCGCGGAAGCGCTTGGCGCGCAGCTCCGGCACGGGCAGGGCCTTGCGGTCGAGCTTGCCGCTGGAGTTGAGCGGCAGTTCGGGCAGCGTCATCAGGGCGGTGGGGACCATGTAGGGCGGGAGCACGCGGGTCAGGCCGTCGCGCAGGGCTTCCGGGTCCAGTTCGACGCCGGGAGCCGCGACGACGTACCCGGCCAGGTAGTCGCCGGAGTCGGCCTTGATGAGCGCGACCGCGGCCTGTGCGACCTCGGGGGCCAGCAGCAGCGCGCTCTCGATCTCGGCCAGTTCGATGCGCTGGCCGCGGAACTTGATCTGGAAATCGAGGCGTTCGAGGTAGACCAGCTCGCCGTCCTCGGTCCACTTCACCAGGTCGCCGGTGCGGTACATGCGCGCTCCGCTCGCGGCCCCCGGACCCACCCCACCGAAGGGGTTGGCCACGAAGCGATCCGAGGTCAGATCGACTCGGCCGTGGTAGCCGCGCGCCAGCTGGGCACCGGCCAGGTACAGCTCGCCGGGCACGCCGATGGCGACCGGGTGCAGGCGCGAATCCAGCACGAAGACCTGGGAATTCCACTCCGGCTCGCCGATCGGGACGGTGAGGGTGTCGGAGCTGTGCGCCTCGCGGAAGGTGATCGAGACCGCGGCCTCGGTGGGACCGTAGAGATTGTGCACCCCGGCGTCGCTGACCGCCCAGAAGGCGGCGACGGTCTCGGGCGGCAGCGCCTCGCCGATGACGAAGACATCACGCAGCGAATCGAGTTCGCCCGCCTCGGCGTGCGCGGCGAAGACCGCGAGCATGGAGGGCACGAAGTCGGTGAGCGTGACCCCTTGCCGGGCAATGGTTTCGGCGATGTAGCGGGGATCGCGGTGGCCGTCGGGGGCGGCGACCACCAGGGTCGCGCCCGCGCGCAGCGGCAGGAAGTAGCCCCACAGCGAGACGTCGAAGGTGGTGGCGGTCTTCTGGAGGTAGATGTCCTGGCTGCGCACGCCGTATTCGGCCTGCATCCAGGCCAGCTGGTTGGCGATGGCGCGGTGGGTGACCGCGACGCCCTTGGGCTTGCCGGTGGAGCCGGAGGTGAAAAGACCGTAGGCCGGATGGTCGGGGTGCAGGACGGCGCGGCGTTCCCGGTCGGCGATCTTCGTGCCGCTGTAGTCCGCCAGGTCGATCTCATCGAGGTGATGCAGTGGGACGTCGATGGATTCGGGCAGGGTGAATCCATCCCGCCGGGTGGTCAGCACCGAGTGCGGGCCCGCGGTGGCGAGGATGTGGCCGATGCGCTCGGCCGGATGGCCCGGATCCACCGGCACGTACGCGCCGCCCGCGCGCAGCACCGCGTACATGGCCGCCACCAGCTCCACCGAGCGCGCCATGGCCAGCACCACCAGCGATTCCGGGCCCACCCCGGCGGCGATCAGGTGGCGGGCCATGCGGTTGGCGCGCTCGGAGAACTCGGCGTAGGTGAGTTCGGTGTCGCCGAAGACCAGGGCGCGGGCGTTCGGGGTGCGGGCCGCCTGGGCGTCGAAACCCTGGTGCAGGAACAGGTCCGGGACGCGGGAGCCGGTGGCGTTCCAGCTCGAGGTGACGTAGTCGCGTTCACCGGCGTCGAGGAGTTCGATATCGCCGACCGGGACCGCGGCGTCGGCGGTCGCGGCGGTGAGCAGGCGGGCGAACTTGGCGGCGAACTCGCGCACCGTGTGTTCGTCGAAAAGGTCGGTGGCGTAGTTGAACTGGACCCGGTAGCGGTCGCCGTCGGAGATGACGGTCAGCTGCAGGTCGAACTTGGCGATGCCGGGATCGAAGTCCAGTTCCTCGGCGCTGAGGCCGGGCAGGGAGGCGCTGAGCTCACCCAGGTTCTGCATGAACAGGGCCACCTGGAACAGCGGGTGGCGGTTGCGGGCGCGGGGCGGATTGAGCACCTCGACCAGGCGCTCGAAGGGGACGTCGCGGTGGGCGAAGGCGCGCAGATCCCGGTCGCGCACATGGGAGATGAGCTCGCCGAAGGAGTCCGCGCCCCGGACCTGGGTGCGCAGCACCAGGGTGTTGACGAACATGCCGACCAGGGCGTCGAGGGCCTGGTCGCCGCGTCCGGCGACGGGCGTGCCGATGGCGATGTCGGAGGTGCCCGACAGCCGGGCCAGCACCGCGGCGAGCGCGGCGTGCAGCACCATGAACGGGGTGGCGCGGTGGGCGGTGGCGACCCGGTCGACGGCGGCGCGCAGCTCGGCGTCGATCTCGGTCTCGAACGACGCGCCCCGGAAGCTGGAGGCCGCCGGGCGCGGGTGGTCCGCGGGCAAGTCGAGCTGCGCGGGCAGATCGTCGAGTTCGCTTGCCCAGAACGCGATCTGGCGGGCCGACACCGATTCCGGATCGGATTCGTCGCCCATCCAGGCGTGCTGCCACAGCGTGTAGTCGGCGTACTGCACCGCGAGCGGCTCGTACTGCGGGCGCTGGCCGGACTGCCGCGCGAGGTAGGCCATGACCAGATCCCGCACCAGCGGTCCGATGGACGCGCCGTCGGCGGCGATGTGGTGGGCGACCACCACCAGGGTGTGGTCGGCGGGGCCGGAACGCAGCAGCCGAGCGCGCAGCGGCACCTCGGCGGTGACGTCGAATCCCTGTGCGGCCAAGGCGAGTACGGTGCCCGCCAGCTGGTCCTCGGGCACCTCGCGCGGGGTCAGGTCGACCGCGGCGGCGGGCAGCACCACCTGGGCCGGGCCCTGCTCGGTGCCCGGATAGTAGGTGCGCAGCGACTCGTGGCGCTCGATGCCATCGGCGAAGGCGGCCGCCAGCGCCGCGGTGTCCAGCTCGCCGCGCAGGCGCAGCGCGAACGGCACATTGTCCACGGCCGACGGGTCGAATTCGTCCGCGGCCGGGTCGTATTCGCTGCGCGCGTAGTGGTTGAGGAACCACATGCGCTGCTGGGCGGGTGAGAGCGGGATGTGGTCCGGGCGCGGCCCGGCGATCAGCGGCGGCCGGGCCGGGCCGGCGGTATCGCCGAGCGCCGCCAGCGCGGCCACCGTGGGCCGCTCGAAGAAGTCGCGCACGTCCACGGTGACGCCCAGCGCCTCCCGGATGCGGGCGATGGCGCGGGTGGCGATGAGCGAGTTGCCGCCGATGGTGAAGAAGTCGTCGTCCGCGCCGACCACCGCGAGGTCGAGGACGTCGGCGAAGATGCCCGCGACCACCTCCTCGGCGGGCGTGGCCGGGGCGCGGAAGGCGGCGGCGGTGTCGGCGAAGACCGGTTCGGGCAACGCTTTTCGATCGACCTTGCCGTTCACGTTGAGCGGCAGCTCGGGCATCGAGACCAGCACCGAGGGCACCATGTACTCGGGCACGTGGGTGCGGACGGTGGAAAGCACTGCGGCGGTGTCGATCTCGGCGTCACCGGACGGCATGACGTAGCCGACCAGCGCCTGCTCGCCATTGGCGCGGGTGTGCATGAGCACCACCGCCTGGGCGACCGCGGCATCGCGGCGCAGCGCCGACTCCACCTCGCCGAGTTCGATGCGCAGGCCGCGCATCTTCACCTGGAAGTCGCTGCGGCCCACGTACTCCAGCTCGTCGGGGCCGCCGTCGCCGGACACCCAGCGCACCAGGTCGCCGGTGCGGTACATGCGATCACCGGACGGGCCTTCGGGATTGGCCACGAACCGCTCGGCGGTCAGGCCCGCGCGGGCGACATAGCCGCGCGAGAGCTGCGGTCCGGCGATGTACAGCTCGCCGACCACGCCGACCGGCACGGGACGCAGATCCTCGTCCAGGACCAGCAGTTCGACGTCGTCGCCGGGCACGCCGATCGGAATCGAGTCGACGTCGGCGGCGGTGACCTCGTGGGAGGTGGCCAGCACGGTGGACTCGGTCGGGCCGTACACGTCGAACAGGGTCGCGCCGCTGACGCTGCGGAAGTCAGCGGCGGTGCCGACGGGGACGGTCTCGCCACCGGTGAGCAGATAGCGCAGGGAATCGGGCATGTCCTCGCCGCTGCGCAGCACCTCGGCCACCAGCGCGCCCAGCATGGAGGTCACGAAAAAGGCCGTGGTGACCCGGGATTCGCGCATGACGCGGACCAGGTAGGCGGAGTCGAGGTGGCCGTCCGGGGCGGTGACCACCAGCCGGGCCCCGGTCTGCAGGGGCCAGAAGATCTCCCACACCGAGGCGTCGAAGGTGGTGGAGGTCTTGAACAGTACGGCGTCCTCGTCGGTGAGCCGGAACTGCCGCTGCTGCCAGCGCAGGAAGGTCACCACCGCGCGGTGCGGGATGGCCACGCCCTTGGGGCGGCCGGTGGAACCGGAGGTGAAGATGACGTAGGCCAGGTTGTCCGGGCCGGGCTGCGGCAGCTCCGGGTCGTCGGCCGGGGACAGCACCCGATCGCGGTCCAGGCCGTATTCCCGTGCGTTGCGCTCGAATTCGTCGATGCGCAGCACCGGGGCGTCGATGTCGAAGTCGGGCTGGTCGCCGGTGGTGGTGAGCACGACCGCGGGCTTGGCGACCTCGAGCACGTAGGAGGTGCGCTCGGCCGGGTGGTCGGGGTCGATGGGCACGTACGCGCCGCCCGCCTCCAGGATGGCGTACATGCCGACCAGCAGCTCGAACGAGCGCCGCACCGCCAGGCACACCAGCACGTCGGGGCCGACGCCCAGGCCGCGCAGGTGGCGGGCGAGAACCGTGACGCGGGTGACGAATTCGGCGTAGGTGAGGCTCGCGCCCTCGAATTCCATGGCCACCGCGTCGGGGGTGCGCCGCACCTGCTCCCGGAACTCGGTGATCAGGGTCTCGACCGGGGCCAGCTTGGGGTCGAGGACATCGGAGGCGGCCAGGACGGCATCGTCGACCAGCGCCTCCAGCGCCGCGGTCAACCCGCCCTCCTCCCCGGCCATCAGGCCGGGCAGCTGGCCGGAGACCACGACCTGCATGAGCGCCTCGGGCTCGAGCGCGCCGCCCATGGCCTCGCTCAGCATCTCGATCGCGGTGGCCAGCGCGCCGTAGGTGACGCTGTCCCCCGCGTGGCGCAGGGCGGTTCGGTCGGCGTCCAGATCGGCGACAACGGCGATCAGACATGGTAGGTCGCCAACGCCGTAGGCCCGGCGCAATGCCGTGACCCGTCCGGTCCGATTGGTGGCGATCGACTCTGCGTAGTGCATCAGAGGCTTCCTTCCGACGTGCTTTCCGAGCGAAGGATCAGGGCCTGCGCGTCCGCGGTGAGCGTGCTCAGGGCCTGTTGGAGTCCGGCCGCGCCGAGGGCGGCCAGAATGCCGGGCACCAGTCCGGCGAGTGCCACGTTCACCAGCGCCTCCGGCTTAGCGGCGGCGCCCATGGCGCGGGCGGTGACGGTGATCTTCTCGGCGAGATCCCGGTAGGTGACGGTGCGATCGCCGTGGGTGAGGGCGACCGACTCGGGGTCGGCCGCCGCCGCGGCAGCGATCAGGGTGGGCAGGTCTGTGGCGGGCGCGGCCGGTCGCGGCTCGGCCGGGCCGGAGCGGCGGTTGCGTTCGGCATCGGTGCGAATGTCGATGGCGCGCACCGGGGCCTCCGGATCGGCGAGCATGGCGTTCAGCACCAGGTGCAGGCGCTCGGCCAGCAGGCGCACCGAGTCGGCACCGAGAATGTCGGTGGCATAACCGAATCGCATATCGAGGCCCACCACGCGCCCCGCGTCGTCGCGGACCTCGATGGCCGTGAGCTGGAGGTCGAACTTGGCCTCGGTGAGCTCGGGTTCGAGCACCTCGACGGTCAGGCCGGGCAGGGTCACCGCGCCCGCCGGCATGTTCTGGAAGGCGAAGGCCACCTGGAACAGCGGGTTGACGGTGGCCGAGCGGGCCCGGCCGGTGGCGGCCAGCACGGCGTCGGCGACCCGCTCGAACGGGACGTCGGCATTGGCGAAGGCCGCCAGATCGCGGTCGCGGACCTGCCGCAGCAGGTCGGTGAAGGCGAGCTTGGCGTCGATCTCGGTGCGCAGGACGACGGTGTTGACGAACATGCCGATCAGGTCGTCGAGGGCCCGCTCGCCGCGACCGGCGACGGGGACGCCGATCGAGATGTCGCGCTGGCCCGAGAGTTTCGACAGCAGCACCGCGAAGGCGGCGTGCAGGACGCCGAACAGGGTCGCGCCGTGTGCACCGGCCAGCGCCGAGAGACGGGTGACGGTCTGCTCGTCGATGGCGAAATTCAGGGTGTCGCCGAGCATTTCGCGGCGGGCGGGGTGCTGCCGGTCGGTGGGCAGCGCCAACTGGTCGGGCGCGGAGGACAATTCGTCCACCCAGAAGGCCAGCTGACGGTTCAGCAGGCTTTCCGGATCGGCGTCGGAGCCGAGCACCGCGCGCTGCCAGGTGGCGTAGTCGCCGTACTGTACGGCCAGCGGGGCCCAGCCCGGAGCCGTGCCGACGGCGCGAGAGGTGTAGGCCAGCATCAGGTCCCGGGTCATCGGCAGCACCGAGTAGCCGTCGGTGCTGATGTGGTGCAGCACCACCAGCAGCACGTGGTCGGCCGGGGACAGCTCGAACAGTGCGACCCGCACCGGCGGGGCGGCGGTCACGTCGAACCCGAGGGTGGCCTGCTCGAGCAGCCTGGTTCGGATGTCGTTCTCGGACAACGGGATCGGGGTGAGCTCACCGACGAGCTCGGCCAGGTCCAGGACCACCTGCACCGGCTCGCCGTCCAGCTCGGGGTAGCGGGTGCGCAGGATCTCGTGGCGCTCCAGCACATCTCGCAGGGCGGCGGTGAGCGCGGACCGGTCGAGATCGCCGGTGAGGCGGACTGCGGCCGGGACGTTGTAGGCCCCCGACTCCGGGTGCAGGCGGTTGAGCACCCACATGCGCTGCTGGGCCAGCGACAGCGGGGCCGGGCCGGTGCCGGTGCGCCGGGTCAGCGCGGGCAGCAGCTCGGAGCGGTCGGCGGTGGCGATCCAGGCGGCCAGCGCGCCCACGGTCGGGGCGTCGAAGAGCGCCGAAACCGGCACCCGCACACCGAGATCCGAACCCAGCCGGGCGACCAGGCGGGTCGCCATGAGCGAATTGCCGCCCAGGGCGAAGAAATCGGTGTCCAGGCCGATGAGGGTCCGCTCCCCGGTGCCGATCACCTCGGCGAAACCGGCCGCAACGGCCTGTTCGAGCGCGGTCACCGGCTCGCGGTAGGCCGCTGTGGCGAAGACCGGTTCGGGCAGCCGGGCGCGGTCGACCTTGCCATTGGCGTTGAGCGGCAGGGCATCCAGCACGACCAGCGCGGCCGGGACCATGTACCGGGGCAGGTCCACCGCGAGGGCGGTGCGCAGCGCGGTGGAGACCTCGTCGCGAGCGTCCTCGGTGGTGCCGGGTACCGCGGCGTAGGCCACCAGCTGGGCACCCGCGTCGGTGGTGCGGGCCACCGCGACCGCCGCGCTCACGCCGGGCTGACGCCGCAGCGCGGTCTCGACCTCGCCGAGCTCGATGCGGAAGCCGCCGATCTTGACCTGGAAGTCGGCGCGATCGACGTACTCCAGCGCGCCGTCGGCACGCCAGCGGACGATATCGCCGGTGCGGTACATGCGTTCGGCCGCCGAGCGCGGGGAGGCGGAGCGGAAGGGGTCGGCCACAAAGCGGTCGGCGGTCAGGCCCGGGCGGCCGTGATAGCCGCGCGCCAGCTGCGCGCCGGACAGGTACAGCTCGCCGGGGACGCCGATCGGGACCGGCGAGAGGCGGGCGTCGAGCACGTAGACCCGGCTGTTCCAGGCGGGCGCGCCGATCGGCACGGCCTGGCGGTGCCGCTCGCGGACCTCGTGGGCGGTGATGGAGACCGCCGCCTCGGTGGGGCCGTAGAGGTTGAAAAGCCTTGCGCCATCGGCATTCCGGTCCAAAAACTCGGCGGCGGTGGCGGCGGGCAGGGCCTCGCCGATGGCCAGCACCGCGCGCACCGAGGCGGGCAGCGGGCCACCCGCGAGCAGCATGCCCAGCAGCGATGGCACCGGGTGCAGGACCGTGACGCCGTGGCTTTCGATCAGGGCGCGCAGGCGGTCCGGGTCGCGTTCGTCGCCCGCGGCCGAGACCACCAGGCTGCCGCCGGTGGTGAGCGCGGACCAGAATTCCCACACCGACAGGTCGAAGGTGGCGGGGGTCTTGAGCAGCGCGCGATCGCCCGCGCCCAGCTCGAAGGTGGCACGCAGCCAGCTCAATTGGTTGACGATGGCCGCGTGCGGCACCGCCACGCCCTTGGGCAGGCCGGTCGAACCCGAGGTGAAGATGACATACGCCGGGTGCTGCTCGCGCAGCGGGCGGATGCGCTCGGCATCGGTGATCGGGGCGGCGGACTGGGCGGTGAGATCCAGCCGGTCGACCTCGAGCACCGGGACCTGCGCGATGAACGGGACATCGTCGGCCGCGGTGGTGAGAACGACTGCCGGGGCGGCGGTTTCGACGATGTAGGCGATGCGCTCGGCCGGGTGGTCCGGGTCGATCGGCACATACGCGCCGCCCGCCTTGACCACGGCGTACATGGCGATCACCAGGTCGATGCCGCGGCGCATGGCCAGCACCACGCCGCTCTCGGGACCGACGCCCGCCGCGATCAGGCGGCGGGCCAGGCGGTTGACCCGGGCGTCGAATTCCGCGTAGGTGAGCGAGGTTTCGCCGTCGAGCAGGGCGACGGCCGCCGGGGTCGTCGCGGCCTGGGCGTCGACCAGATCGGCCAGGGTGGCGGGCGCGACGGGGTGCGCGGTGGCGTTCCAGTCGTGAAGGATGCGCCGGCGCAGACCCGTGCCCAGCAGATCGATATCACCGACGGCGGTATCCGGCTGCGCGGCAATGGTTTCCAGCACGCGGGCCAGGGCGGCGGTGAAGCGCTGCGCGGTGTCCTCGGTGAACAGGTCGTGCGCGTAGCCGAGGGTCAGTTCCAGCCCGGCGGGCGCGCCGGTCGGAGCGTAGTGGTCCACCGCGAACAGGTGCAGATCGAATTGCGCCACGTGGGCGTCGAATTCGAACTCCGCGACCGTCAGGCCGGACAGTTCCAGTTCGGCGCGCTCCTGGTTCTGGAAGGACAGGCCGACCTGCATGAGCGGGTGCCGGGCGGTGGAGCGGGCCGGGTTGAGCACCTCTACCAGCCGTTCGAACGGCACGTCGGCATTGCCGAAGGCGGCGATGTCGCCGGAGCGGACCCGGGCCAGCAGCGCGGTGAACGGTTCGGCGGCATCGGTGCGGGTGCGCAGCACCAGGGTGTTGACGAACATGCCGATCACGTCGTCGAGGGCGGCTTCGCCGCGGCCCGCGATGGGGGTGCCGACGGCGATGTCGGTGGTGCCGGACAGTCGCGCCAGCAGGGCCGCGAAGGCCGCGTGCACCACCATGAACAGGGTCGCGCCGTGGCGGCGGCCCAATTCGGTGAGGGCCGTGTGCAGTTCGGCGTCGAGCGGGAGGCGCAGGTAGCTGCCGCGCAGGCTCTGGCGGGCCGGGCGCGGGTGGTCGGCGGGCAGGTCGAGCTGGTCGGGCAGCCCGGCCAGGGTCTCGCGCCAGAAGGCGAGCTGGGCGGTGGCCACCGAATCCGGGTCGTCCTCGGAGCCGAGCAGCGCGCGCTGCCACAGGGCGTAGTCGGCGTACTGCACCGCGAGCGGCGGCCAGGCCGGAGCGTGTCCCGCCCGGCGGGCGTCGTAGGCCACCATGAGGTCGCGAACCAGCGGGACCACCGAGGAGCCGTCGCCCGAAATGTGGTGCAGCACACCGGCGAGCACGTGCTGGCCGGTGGGGGTGCCGTCGGCGTTGACCAGCCGCAGCAGCTCCACCCGGATCGGCACCTCGGTGGTGACGTCGAAGGTGGTGGTGAGGATCTCGCGGACCCGCACCGGCAGTTCGTCCTCGCTGACCGGCAGCACCTTCAGTTCCGAGAAGGCCTGCGCGGCAGGCAGGATCACCTGCGCCGCGCCGTCCGGGGTCTCGGGGTAGACGGTGCGCAGCGATTCGTGGCGTTCCACCACGTCGGCGAAGGCCGCGCCGAGGGCCGCGGCGTCCAGGTCGCCGGACAGGCGCAGCGCGATGGGCACGTTGTAGGCCGTGGAGGACTGGTCGAAGCGGTTGATGAACCACATGCGCTGCTGGGCCGGGGACAGCGGCAGCCGGTCGGGGCGCTCGGCCGCGACCAGGGCGGGACGCGCGGCGCGGCCGGTCGCGTCGGCCAGCGCGGCCGCCAGGGCCGAGACGGTCGGAGCCTCGAAGAGCGTGCGGACGCCGACGGTGGTGTCGAAGACCGCGCCGAGACGGGCGACCGCCTTCGCGGCGACCAGGGAACTGCCGCCGAGTGCGAAGAAGTCGTCGTCGGCGCCGACCTGCTCGACCCCGAGCAGTTCGGCGAACACGCCCGCCACCAGCTCCTCGGCCGCGGTGGCCGGGCGACGGTAGGCGGTGGCCTCGAAGACCGGGGCGGGCAGGGCGCGGTAGTCGAGCTTGCCGTTGACGGTCATGGGCAGGGCGTCGAGGACCACGAATGCGGCCGGAACCATGTATGCCGCGAGACGACCCGAGACGGCGGCGCGCACGGCGGCGACGTCCAGGCCCGCGCCCGACGCGACCAGGTAGGCCACCAGCTGATCGCCGCGAGCCGCGTCGCGGTGCAGCACCACCACGGCCCGGCGGATCAGCGGGTGCTCGGCCAGCGCGGCCTCGATCTCGCCCAGCTCGATGCGGTAGCCGCGCACCTTGACCTGGGAGTCGTTGCGGCCCAGGTAATCCACCGCGCCCGAGGCGGTCCAGCGGACCAGGTCGCCGGTGCGGTACATGCGCTCGCCCGGAGCCCAGGGGCAGGCCACGAAACGGTCGGCGGTCAGGGCCGCGCGGCCGCGGTAGCCGCGGGCCAGCTGGGCGCTCGCCACGTACAGCTCGCCGACGACGCCCACCGGCACCGGACGCAGCCGGGCGTCGAGAATCCATTCCCGGACACCGGCGAACGGCGGGCCGATGACGACGTGGTCCGAGACATCGAGCGGGACACTGGCGTTCACGATCACACTGGCCTCGGTCGGCCCGTAGGCGTCCACCAGGGTGCGACCCGCACCGGCCCAGCGGCGCACCAGCTCGGCCGGGACGGCCTCGCCGCCGACCGCCGCGACCCGCAGCGACGGAACGTCCTCGGGATCGATGGTGCCCAGCGCGGACGGTGTCATGAGGGTGTGCGTAACCCCGTGCCCGCGAATGACTTCCGCGAGTTCGGGACCGGCGGCCGCCGAATGCGGGGCGATCACCAGGGTCGCGGCCGAGTCGACGGCCATCAGCAGTTCGCCGACGGAGATGTCGAAGGACGGCGACGATACGTGCAGCACCCGCGCCGACGGCTCGCCGAAGTAGCTCGCGGTCTGGGCGGCCGCCAGGCCCGGCAGGCCGAGGTGGGAGACCATGACGCCCTTGGGCACGCCGGTCGAGCCGGAGGTGTAGATGGCGTAGGCGACGTGGGAGGCGTACAGCGGGCGCACCCGGTTCGCGTCGGTGATCGCGCGATCGCTGAATCCGGCGACGGTGCCCCGGAATTCGAGGTCGTCGAGGGCCAGCCAGGGAATCGTGTCGGGCAGCGAGACGCGGGCGGCGGACGCCGTCATGCCCAGGGCGGCACCGGAATCCGCGACCATGAACGCGATCCGGTCACTCGGGTGCGCCGGGTCGATGGGCACCCAGCCCGCACCCGTCTTGGTGATGGCCCAGACCGCGAGCACCGAGTCCAGCGACCGGTGCATGGCGACGGCGACCAGGTCCTCCGGGCCGACGCCGCGCTCGATCAGCAGGTGCGCCAGGCGATTCGAGATGGCGTCCAGCTCGCGGTAGGTGAGCTCGCGTTCCCCGTCGACCAGCGCGACCGCGTCCGGGCGGGCGGCCACGGCCGCCGCCATCAGGTCCGGCAGCCGGCGACCGGTGGTGACCGCGCCGCCGGTGCGGGAGGTCAGATCGGCGTGCTGGGCGGGTGAGAGCAGCGGCAGCGCGTCCACGGTCACGGCCGGATCGGCCACCACGGCCGCCAACACCCGGCCGAAGCGCGCGGCCAGCTGCCGGATGCTCGCGGCGTCGAAAAGGTCGGTGGCGTAGGTGATGTCGACGGTCAGCCCGGCGGGGCGGCCCTGCGCGTCGAAGATCTCGCGAGCGGTGAACTGAAGATCGAACTTGGCCATCGCGATATCGATGGGTTCCTGGGCGACCCGCAGGCCCGGCAGTTCCAGCGCGGGCAGGTCGTAGTTCTGGAAGGCCAGCGCGACCTGGTACAGCGGGTGACGGTTCTGCAAACGGGCCGGGGCGAGCATTTCGACCAGACGCTCGAACGGCACGTCCGGATGCGAGAGGGCTTCGATATCGCCCGCGCGCACCGTCTTCAGCAGCGCGTCGAAGGAGGCGCGGGTGTCGATCGCGGTGCGCAGCACCAGGGTGTTGACGAACATGCCGACCAGGCCGTCGAGAGCCTGCTCACCACGTCCGGCCACCGGGGTGCCGATGGCGATGTCGGTGGTCCCGGACAGCCGGGCCAGCAGGGCGGCCAGGGCCGCGTGCACGGTGCTGAACAGGGTGGTGTCGTTGGCGCGGGCCAGGTCTCGCAGTCCGGCGTGCACCTCGGGGGCGACCGTGACGCTCAGTTCGCGACCGCGCAGCGTGGACACCGCCGGGCGCGGCCGGTCGGCGGGGAGTTCCAGCAGCTCGGGCAGGCCGGCCAGGCGCTGCCGCCAGTAGCCGAGCTGGCGGTGGGCCGGCGAGTTCGGGTCGTCATCGTCGCCCAGGCGCGCGGCCTGCCACAGCGTGTAGTCGGCGTAGTGCACCGGCAGCGGCGCCCAGCCGGGCTCGCCGCCCGCACGCCGGGCCAGGTAGGCGGTCATGATGTCGGTGGCCAGCGGGCCCAGCGAGAAGCCGTCCGCGCTGATGTGGTGGACCACCAGCACCAGCACGTGCTCGGTCGCGGAGAGGCTGAAAACCGCCGCGCGCACCGGGGTTTCCCGGGTCAGGTCGAAGGCGTGGCCGATGAGCCAGGCCACCCGGGCGGTGATCTCGTCCGCGGTGACCTCGGCGGTCACCAGATGGGTGTCCGCCTCCGCCAGTACCAGCTGCTCGGGGCCGTCCACGCCGTCGGGGTAGACGGTGCGCAGGGTCTCGTGCCGTGAGATCACGTCGCGCAGTGCGTCGTTCATGGCCGCGGTGTCCAGCGGACCGGTCACGCGCAGCACGAGGGGGATATTGTCCGAGGCCGCGGCGGCGGCCACGCCGTTCTCGTCGGCGTGGTAGCGGTTGAGGAACCACATGCGGCGCTGGGCGTCCGAAAGCGGCAGGCGCTCCGGTCGCGGGCCCGCGATCAGCGGGAGTTGCTTTCCGGCAGCCGGTTTCGCCTCGGCGAGGGCCGCGAGTCCGGCAACGGTCGGGGCGTCGAACAGGTCGCGCACCGACAGCTCGGCGTCGAGGGCCGCGGCCACCCGCGCCACCGCGCGGGCCGCGAGCAGCGAGCTGCCGCCGCGGGCGAAGAAATCGTCGTGCGCGCCGACGCGCTCCACGCCGAGCAGGTCGGCGAAGACGCTCGCCACCACCTCCTCGGCCACGGTCTCGGGCGCGCGGTAGACGGCGGTCTCGAAGACCGGCGCCGGCAGGGCCGCGCGATCCAGCTTGCCGGAAGCATTGAGCGGGAACGCATCCAGCACCACGAAGGCGGCCGGGATCATGTAGCCGGGCAGCAGGCCGCCCAGCGCCGCCTTGACGGCGCCCAGCTCGAGCGCGACGCCGGGCTCGGGCAGCAGGTATCCGGCCAGCTGGTCACCGGCGTGCGGGTCGTTGCGCACCACCACGACGGCCTGAGCGATGCCCGGCTGCGCCAGCAGCGCGGCCTCGATCTCACCCAGCTCGATGCGCAGGCCGCGCAGCTTGACCGGGAAGTCGGTGCGGCCCAGGTAGTTCAGCTCGCCCGCGGCGGTCCAGGTGACCAGGTCGCCGGTGCGGTACATGCGCTCGCCGACCGCGAACGGGTTGGCCACGAAGCGATCCGCCGACAGGTCCGGACGGAACAGGTAGCCGCGCGCCAGCTGATCGCCCGCCAGGTAGAGCTCGCCCGCGACACCCGGCGCGACCGGGTGCAGCCGGGCGTCGAGGACGTAGGTGCGGGTGTTCCACACCGGGCGGCCCATCGGCACGAACGCGGTGTCGGCGTCGGTGACCTCGTGGTAGGTGACCTCCACGGCCGCCTCGGTGGGGCCGTACAGGTTGTGCAGCCGCGCGCCGGTCAGCTCGCGCAGCTTGGCGGCCGTGCCGACGGGCAGGCCCTCCCCGGAGCAGAAGACCTGCCGCAGACCGGTGCAGTGCGCCGCGGCCGGTTCGGTCACGAAAACCGCCAGCATGGACGGGACGAAGTGGGCATGGGTGATGCCCGCGCGGATGATCAGCTCGGCCAGGTACTTCGGGTCGCGGTGGCCGTCGGGCGCGGCCACCACCAGGCGGGCGCCGATCTGCAAGGGCCAGAAGAACTCCCACACCGATACGTCGAAGGTGAAGGGGGTCTTCTGGAGTACCGCGTCGGCGGCGGTCAGGCCGTAGTGGGCCTGACCCCACACCAGGCGGTTCACCACCGCGGCGTGCGAGACCGCCACGCCCTTGGGGCGGCCGGTCGAGCCCGAGGTGAAGATGACGTAGCAGGCGTTCGACTCGCGTAGTGGCGCACGGCGATCCGCGTCGGTGAGCGGGGTACCGGCGTAGCCGTCCAGCTCGACGGTGTCGATCTCCAGCACCGGGATGTCGCGGGCGGTGGTGAAGCCGTCGCGGGCGGTGGTCAGGATGATGACCGGGCCCGCGGCGTCGAGCACGTAGTCGGTGCGCTGCTCGGGCTGGTCCGGATCCACCGGCACGTACGCGCCGCCCGCGGCGAGGATGGCGTACATGCCGACGAGCAGTTCGGTGGAGCGGCGGATCGCCAGTGCCACCCGGGATTCCGGGCCGACGCCGGATTCGGCCAGCTTGCGGGCCAGGCGGTGCACGCGGTCGGCGAACTCGCCGTAGGACAGAGTTGTAGCCGGTTGGGAGGTATCGGCGTGCTCGAATTCGATGGCCGGGGCATCGGGGCAGGTCAGCGCGCGGGTGTCGAACAGCGAGACCAGGGTGGCGGGTTCGAAGTGGTGCGCGGTGTCGTTCCAGTCGGCGAGCACCTTGGCGCGCTCGTCGTCGAGCAGCAGGTCGATATCGCCGACCGGGCGATCGGGGGCGGCGGTGACCGCGTCCAGCACCAGATCCAGCCGCCGGGCAAAGGCGGCCACGGTGGATTCGTCGAAAAGGTCGGTGGCGTAGGTGAATACGGCTTCCAGTCCGCCCGCCTCGCGCTTCTCGATCAGCGACAGCTGCAGGTCGAACTTGGCGATGCCGGGATCCAGCTCGATCCGCGACGCGGTCAGGCCGTCCAGCTCCAGCGTGGTCTGGGCGGTGTTCTGCAGATCCAGGGCCACCTGGAACAGCGGGTGGCGGGCCTGCGAGCGGGTCGGGTTGAGCACCTCGACCAGGCGCTCGAACGGCACGTCGGCGTGCGCGAAGGCGCGCAGATCGGACTCGCGGACCTGGGCCAGCAGCTCCCGGAAGGTCTTGTGCGCGGCGACCTCGGTGCGCAGCACCAGGGTGTTCACGAACATACCGACCAGGTCGTCCAGCACCTGCTCGCCGCGCCCCGCGACCACCGAGCCGATCGAGATATCGCCGGTGCCCGACAGTTTGGCGAGCAGCGTCACGAAGGCCGCGTGCAGCGCCATGAACAGGGTGGCGCGATCGCCCTCCGCGAACTCCCGCAACCGCACGTGCCGGTCGGCGGAGATGGTGAAGCGGTACTCCGCGCCCCGGCGGGTCGCCACGGCCGGACGGGGCCGGTCGGCGGGTAGCTCCAAAGTCTCCGGTTGCCCGGACAATTCGGCGCGCCAGAAGCGAATCTGGTCCGCCAGCAGCGATTCCGGATCATCCTCGGAGCCGAGCAGCTCGCGCTGCCACAGGGCGTAATCGGCGTACTGGACCGGCAGCGGCGTCCAGGCCGGGGCCTCGCCGCCGCGGCGGGAAGCATAGGCCAGCATGAGATCCCGGGTCAGCGGTGCGATCGACCAGCCGTCGGCGGCGATGTGGTGCACGGCCAGCACCAGCACGTGGGCGTCGGGAGCGACCCGCAGCAGGGTCAGGCGCGCGGGCACCCGCTCGTCCACTGCGAACGGCAGCACGGCCAGCTCGAAGATCTTGGCTTGCAAGGTATCCGGGCTCACCTGCTCGACCGCTAGCGCGACACCGGCGTCGGTGACCGGCAGCACCAGCTGGCGGCCCACGCCGTCGGTCGCCGGGTACACCGTGCGCAGCGTCTCGTGGCGCGCGACCACATCGGTCACCGCCGCCGCGAGGGCGTCCGCGTCCAGCGGGCCGTCCAGCCGGATGGCCGCGACCAGGTTGTCCGCGATGGAGCTGTTGTCGAAGCGGTTGAGGAACCACATGCGCTGCTGGGCGTAGGACAGCGGCAGCACCTCGGGCCGCTCCCCCGCCACCAGCGGTGCGCGGGAACCGGATCCGGCCAGCTCGGCCAGCCGCGCGGCCAGTCCGGCCACGCTGGACGCCTCGAAGACCAGGCGCACCGGCACCTGGGTGTCCAGGGCCGCGCCGAGGCGGGCCACCACCTGGGTGGCGATCAGCGAGTTGCCGCCCAGCTCGAAGAAGTCGTCATCCGCGCCGACCGACGGGAGCACGACCTCGGAGGTGAGCGCCACCGGGCGCGCGGGCACGGTCTCGACCGCCAGCGCGGCCGGGGTCAGGCCCAGCACCTCGGCGAAGGTCGACGCGACCAGCTGCTCGATCGGGGTGCGCGGGGCCCGGAATTCGCGGGCGGCGAAGACCGGCTCGGGCAGCGCGCGATGATCCAGCTTGCCGTTCATGGTCATCGGCATGGCGTCGAGCACCATGAAGGCGGCCGGAATCATGTACGCGGACAGCCGATTCGCCAGCCCGGCCTTCAGCTCGGCCAGGTCCAGGCCCGCGTCCTCGGGCACCACGTACGCGACGAGCTGATCGCCGCGCACCGGATCGGTGTGCACCACCACCGCGGCCTGACGCACCAGCGGGTGCGCCGCCGTGGCGGCCTCGATCTCGCCCAGCTCGATCCGGTAGCCGCGCACCTTGACCTGGGAGTCGTTGCGGCCCAGATAGTCGATGGTGCCCGCGGGGGTCCAGCGCACCAGATCGCCGGTGCGGTACATGCGTTCACCGGGAGCCCACGGGCAGGCCACGAAACGATCGGCGGTCAGGGCCGCGCGGCCGCGGTAGCCGCGCGCCAGCTGCGAACCCGCCACGTACATTTCGCCGATCATGCCGACCGGCACCGGCCGCAGGCGGGCGTCGAGCACCCATTCCCGCACCCCGGCGAACGGCGCGCCGATGGTCACCGGATCGGTGGCCGACAGCGGCGCACTGGCATTCACCACCACGGTGGTCTCGGTGGGGCCGTAGGCGTCGACCAGCGGACGGCCCGCCTCGGCCCAGCGCCGCATCAGTTCGCCCGGCAGCGCCTCGCCGCCGAGGGCGATGTGACGCAGACCCGGCACCTGGTCGGGATCGAGGGTGCCGAACGCCGAGGGGGTCATGACGACGTGCGTGACCCGCTGCGTGCGAATCACATCCGCGAGCTCCACGCCCACGCTCGCCTCGGGCGGGGCGATGACCAGGGTCGCGGCGGGCGCGAAGGCCAGCAGCGTCTCCGCGACCCAGATGTCGAAGTTCGGGGTGGTCACCTGCAGCACCCGGGCCTGCGGGCCGCCGCTGTAGCGCTCCACCTGCGCGGCCGCCAGGCCGGACAGGCCGGTGTGCGAGACCATGACGCCCTTGGGCACGCCGGTGGAACCGGAGGTGTAGATGGCGTAGGCGACATTCCCGGCGTGCAGCGGGCGCACCCGGTCCGCGTCGTCGATCGGCGCGGCGGCGAATTCGGCCCGGGCAGCGGCGAATCCGGGCTCGTCGAGCGCCAGCCAGGGCAGCGCCGCAGGCAGCGTGTCGCGCAGGGCGACCGAGGTCAGGCCGAGCGCCGCGCCCGAGTCACGGACCATGTAGGAGATGCGCTCGGCGGGCAGCGCCGGATCCACCGGCAGCCAGCCCGCGCCGGTCTTTGCGACGGCCCAGACCGCGACCACGGTCTCCGGCGACCGCGGCAGGCCGACGGCCACCAGATCCTCGGGACCGATGCCGCGCGCGATGAGCAGGCGCGCCAGGCGGTTGGTGAGCGCGTCGAGTTCGCCGTAGCTCAGGGTGGTTTCGCCGGAAACCAGCGCGGGGCGCTCGGGCCCGGCCGCCACCGCGTCGGCCAGTAACTCCGGCAGCAGGCGTGTCGCGCGCGACTCGCCGCCGGAACGGGTTGTCAGATCGTCGTATTCGTCCGCATCCAGCAGCGGCAGCGCGTCCACCGGCACGGCGGGATCGGTGGTGACGGCGTCGAGCAGGCGCACGAAACGGTGCGCGAACGCCTCGATGGAGGCGGGATCGAAGAGATCCACCGCGAATTCGAACTCCGCGTGGATCCCCGCCGGTGCCGGACCTTCCCCGGGACCGGCACCGGCGAAGCTTTCGGTGACCGCGACCGACAGGTCGAATTTGGTCACCTCGGTATCCAGCGTACCCGTCGTGGCAAGCAACCCGGGCAGTTCGAGGCCGATGTCTCCGGCGGCGGTGAAGGACAGCGCCACTTGGAACAACGGATGCCGCGATTGCGAGCGGGGCGGATTCAGGGCCTCGACGAGCTGTTCGAAGGGGACATCGGCGTGCGCGAAGGCGGCGAGATCGGTGTCGCGAACCCGGTGCGCGAGTTCGCGGAAACTCTGCGCGCCGTCGATTTCGGTGCGCAGCGGCAGCGTGTTGACGAACATGCCGATCAGGTCGTCGAGTTCGCGCGCGCCGCGGCCGCCGACGGGGGTGCCGATCACGATGTCGGATTCGCCGGAGAGCCGCGAGAGCAGCACGGCCAGGGTAGCGTGCATCAGCATGAAGGTCGAAATGCCCTCGGCGCGGGCGGTTTCCGAAATACGCGCGTGCAACTCGGCGGGCAGCTCGACGCCCAGCTTGGCGCCGCGGCCGGTGGCGACCACGGGGCGCGGGCGGTCGGCGGGCAGGGCGAGCAGGTCCGGCGCGCCCGCCAGGGTCTGCCGCCAGAAGCCCAGCTGCCGCGACAGCAGCGAGTCGGGGGCGTCGGCCGCGCCGAGGCGGTCGCGTTGCCACAGCGCGTAATCGACGTACTGCACCGCGAGGGGCTGCCAGGCCGGGGCCTGGCCCTCGACGCGGGCCAGATAGGCCAGGATCAGGTCGCGGGCCAGGATCGGCAGCGACAGGCCGTCGGCGGCGATGTGGTGCAGCACGATGGCGATGGCGTACTCGGGCACGTCCAGGTCGGCCGCATCCACCATGACCGGACCGCCCAGTCCGCAATCCGAGGCGACGGCACCGGTGACGGTGAACAGTCGTGCACGGAACGGGATCTCACGCTCCAGGTCGAAACCGCGGCCCGCGAACTCGCGCAACCGCGCGTCCAGTTCGTCGGCATCGCAGGTGTCGTGCGCCACCGGCTCGGCCGCGGCCGCCACCGGCAGCACCTGCTGGCGCGCGAAACCCGCCGCGGTCGAGGGGAATACGGTGCGCAGCACCTCGTGCCGATCCAGCACGTCGGCCAGCGCGTCGCGCATGGCGGCCTCGTCCGCCGCGCCGCGCAGTCGCACCACGAACGGCATGTTGTATCCGGCGCTGCCGGTGTCGAAACGGTTCAGGAACCAGATGCGCTGCTGCGCCGGGGACAGCGGCAGCGACTCCGGGCGCTCGCGCCGCACCAGCGCGACCGCGCCGTGGGACTCCGCGTCCGCGTCCAGGAAGCGCGCGTCGATCACCGCGGCCAGCTCGGACACGCCGGTGGCGCTGAACATCTCGCGCACCGTCAAGGTGCTGCCCAGTTCCGCGTTCAGGCGCGAGGCCACCTGGGTGGCGATCAGGCTGTTGCCGCCCAGGGCGAAGAAGTCGTCGAGCCGGCCGACCTCGGCCACATCCAGCACCTCGCCGAAGACCCGGGCCACGGCCCGCTCGGTCACCGTCTCCGGGGCCTCGTGCCGCACCGCTACCCGCACCGGCGCGGGCAGCGCGGCCCGATCCAGCTTGCCGGAAGCATTGAGCGGCAGGGCATCCAGCGTCATGTAGACACTCGGCACCATGTACGCGGGCAGCGCCCGCGCCGCCGCGGCCTTGAGCCGGGTCGCGTCGACCTCGGCGGCCTCGATCACGTAGGCGACCAGCTGCTCGTCGCGCACCACGACCACCGCGCGGGTCACGCCCTCCACGGCGGCCAGCACCGTCTCGATCTCGCCGAGCTCGATGCGCAGGCCGCGCACCTTCACCTGGAAATCGGTGCGGCCCAGGTACTCGATCTCACCGTTCTCGTTCCAGTGCACGAGATCGCCGGTGCGGTACATGAGCGCGCCGGGTTCCCCCGCGTAGGGGTCGGAGACGAAGCGTTCGGCGGTCAGGCCCGGCCGTGAGAGGTAGCCCCGGGCGAGCTGTACCCCCGACAGATACAGCTCGCCCGGGATTCCCATGGGTACCGGCCGCAGGCGTGCGTCGAGCACGTACAGCCGGGTATTGAACACCGGCGCGCCGATCGGCACGGCGGCGGTGTCGGCGTCGGTCACCTCGTGCGAGCTGACCTCCACCGCGGCTTCGGTGGGTCCGTACAGGTTGTGCAGCGGCGCGCCGGTCAGCGCGCGCAGGCGCTGTGACACCGGACCCAGCAGCGCCTCGCCCGAAGCGAAGACCTGGCGGAGCTTGATTGCCCTCCGCTCCGCTCCGGGCGGGTTCGCGGCGCTGGAGGTCTCGTTCTTCCCTCCCTCCGCTCCCCCGTTTCGCTCCTCCGCTCCGCTCAGTCCAGAACGAGACGCGCCGCGAACCGGAGAGGATTCCTTCTCCAGCTCGGCGACGAAGGCGTCCATCATGGACGGCACGAAATGCACTACGGTGACGCCGTATTCGGCGATGGCGGCGCGCAGGTAGGCGGGGTCGCGGTGACCGTCGGGCTGGGCCAGCACCAGGGTCGCGCCGATCTGCAAGGGGAAGAACAGCTCCGGCACCGAGACGTCGAAGGTGACGGGCGTCTTCTGCAGGAAGACATCGGAATCGGTGAAATCGAAGCTCTGCCGCATCCAGGCCAGGCGGTTCATGATGGCCGCGTGGCTCACCACGACGCCCTTCGGGAGTCCGGTGGAGCCCGAGGTGAACAGGACGTAGGCGGGGTGCGCGGGGTGCAGCGGGGTGAGGCGCTCGGCGTCGGTCACGGGGGCGGCGTCGAAACCGGCCAGGGCGTCGCCGGTGATATCCGCCAAATCCACTACGGCGGAGTCGATCTCGGGAAGCTCCCCGGAAGCCGTGAGCACCAGGGCGGGCACTGCGGTGCGCAGGATGTGCGCGATGCGGTCGGCCGGATGATCGGGGTCCAGCGGCACGTAGGCCGCGCCGGCGGCCTGCACGGCGTACATGGCGGTCACCAGCTCCGGCGACCGGCGCAGGTGCAGGTGCAGGGCCACCCGGGTCTCGGGACCGACGCCACGCGAAATCAGGTAGCGGGCAAGGCGATTCACCCGCTCGGCGAAGGCCGCGTAGGTGAGATCGGGCGTACCGGCGAAGCGCAGGGCCGTGGCCTGCGGCGTGCGGGCGGCCTGCGCCTCGAACATCGACACCAGCGTGGCCGCCGGATCCATCGGGCGGCGGGTGTCGTTCCAGTGCCGCAGCACCGTGTCGCGTTCGCTCGCGGTGCAGACATCCACGTGCTCGAGCGTGGCGGCCGGATCCAGATCCAGCAGCTTGCCCAGGAAGTCGACGAAACGTTCGTGGTGGCGAGCGGTCTCGGCCTCGGTGTACAGGTTCGGGTTCACCTCGAAATCGAGGAACACCCGCTCGTTGTCACCGTAGAAGAGATTGAGGCTCATATCCTCGACCGGGCTGGTCGAGAGCACGTGCAGTCGTGCCTGCACGTCCCCGAACTCCAGGCGGGGGTGGAAGAGCATGACGTTCACCATCGGGCCGAACAACGCGCGCGACGCGGGGCTGCCCTGCAACTCGGCGTGATCGCGGCGAATGTCCTCGTGCCGGTAGCGCTGATGCCGTAGCGCGCCGGAGATCTCCACCCGCGCCGAGGTGAGCAGCTCGCCCCAGGTGGTGTTCGCGCGCACCGGAATCCGTAGCGGCACGATATTGGACAGCATGCCCGTCGAGCGCCGCATGACCGCGGTGGTGCGGGCCGTCACCGGCAGGCTCAGCACCGCCTCGTCCTTGCCGGTGAGCCGGGCCATGTAGGCCGCGAAGGCGGCGATGATCACGCCGGGCAGACCCGAATCATGCTGTGCGCCAAAGGCTTCGATGCGCCGGTGCAGTTCCTCGGGCAGCATGCCGCCGACCCGCGTGTTGTCCGCGCGCGGCGGCGCGGTGCGGCCGGTGAGGGTATTGCCGCCGTCCAGGCCCGCGGTGCGCTCCAGCCAGTGCGCGCGATCGGTCGCGAACCGGCTGCTGTCGCGGTAGGCCAGTTCCGATTCGGCCAGTTCACGCAGGGTGCCGACCTTGACCTGCTCGGGCTCCTCGCCGCGGGACAGGGCGGTGTAGCGGCGCGCCGACCACTGCATGGTGTTCATGGCGGCATAGCCGTCGCCGACGATGTGGTGGCCGATCACGAACCAGAACCAGCGCTGCTCGGCGACCCGGATCAGGGTCGGCTCGAAGAGCCGGTCGGTCAGCGGGTTCATCGGCGTGACCACCCGCGCGCGCATCCAGTTATGCGCGGCGGCAATGGGATCGGGCTCGCCGCGCAGATCCATCAGTTCGGTGTTGTGGCCGCCGGCGGGATCGATGTACTGGAAGGGCTGCCCGTCGATCTCGGTGAAGCGCAGCTGCGAGGTGCGCCAGATCGGCACGCCATCTGCTGAGACACGTAATAGCAGATCGACATCGAAATCGCCTTGGATGTCGACGTATTGGGCCATGCTGAGCGGGACGTCGGGGTTCAGCAGCTGGGCGTACCAGACACCGATCTGGGCGGGTCCGAGAGGGAATGGCGCTGAGATATCCACCGGCACCGAGATATCCACCGGCGGAACTTCATTCGGTCGCAGACCACTCGAGTCCGTACCCTGCACCAGAGCCTCCCTTGTCATGGCGAATTGCTATGTCGACCAACGGTTTCGGGCATCGCGAAATAGACCTGGGGAGCGCTCGGGGTACGAGGGCGCACCAGGCCGCGAAAGATCGCACCGCCCTGGGTGATTCGACGAATGCGCGGGAAACCGCGCGTGATCCAACTAGTGCTCGAAGCGGCCGGGCCTACTGGCTCGACGGCCGGGATGCGATCGCCTCCGGGTCATCGCATCCGCTGGTGTCCTGCTGCCGATCTCCTCCAACTGTCACCTGCATCACAGGGATGCCGTTCATGAATGCGAACACTAGGCGTTTACACAATAAAAAGGAACTTTTTCCCGAAAAAAAGTTGGACGAGCGTCTAGTTGGGCGGCACGCGTCCGCGAAGATCGCGAAGAATGTGGGTACGACCACATGACAAGGCAGCGGTGTGACTGACCGCACTTTCGGATGTGGAGACTATGAGTCGAAACGTTGCAACTGCGTTACATCGGCGCCCAGGCGCCGGTCCAGCACCCGGATCTTCGCTTCGATCTGCGCATACAGCGGAGATTCACGATCAACGGTGGCGCGGTAGGCAGCCCACGCGGCCGCATCGTCGCGCCCTTCGGCACCGGCGGTCCACCGGCTCAGCACCGAAGCGTCGCCCGAACGTAAGACGGCGGTGCGCAGGCGAACCCGCAACTCATCGCGAATGTCTATAATGCCCGGCGCGGTCGAGCGCGGTAATACCGGTCCGGCATAAAGCCGCACCGCGGCATCCACGTCCCCGGAATCCAGTGCGGCGCGCAGCGCTTCCACATCGGTGGCGATCGGGACGCGCAAACGATAGGGGCGCGAACCGAACACATTCGAGCCGACCACCGAGCGCAGCCGCGACATGGCGGCGCGGATGGTGGCGTTGTCCAGGTCGGCGTCGTCCAGCAGCAGCGCCAGGTGATCGGCCGACAAGCCCTCGGTGTGCTCGGCCAGCAGTAGCAGGATCTCGGCGTGCCGCTGCGACAGGGGAACCCGCTCGCCGGCCACGGTCAGCTGCGGCTGCCCCAGGCCGAGCACCTCGAGCCCGAGCCGTTCCGGCTGCGGCGCATCGGCGTTCGAGCGCCGGTCCTGCCCCGACCGCACCGCGGCCAGCAGCAGATCCATCTCCGCGGCCGTGGCCGCCGCCTTCACCAGGGCCAGGATCTCCGGGCGCGCCACCCGCACCCCACCCGCGATCATGAGCACGCCCACCAGGCGGCCGTCCGGATCGTGCACCGGCGCAGCGGCTCCGGTGATCTGGTGCATGCGGTGCAGGAAGTGCTCGGGACCGTGGATCCAGGCCGCGCGGCCGGTACGCACCACCAGTCCGACGGCATTGGTGCCGACGCGACGTTCGCTCAGGTCGTTGCCCTCGCGCAGGCCCGCCTCCGCGGCGGCCTGCACCCGATCGGCATTGCCGTGCACCGAGAGCACGCGGCCGAACTGGTCGGCCACCACCACGATCAGGCCCGTGCTGGTGGCATCGCGCAGTAATAGCTTGTCCACCAACGGCATGACCGCGGCAATGGCGTGCGCGTCGCGGTAGCGCTCCAGATCCGTGCCACGCAGGCCGCGACCGTCACCGTCGTCCATGGGATCCACGCCGCCGCGAATACTGCGCAGCCAGGACTCGAGCACCATCGGCCGCAGCAGGCCCGGCAGTTGCCCCAGTTGATCGCCGCCCACACTGAGGTATCCATGCGCCTGGGCGGCATACGTTTCGAGCGCCCCGAGTTGACTGCCCGGTTCGACGCCGTGGTGGGGGTGCCCTCCACCTGCGAGATTGCTGACCATTTGCCTTTCTTTCCGCACCAAAGAGTACCGGCGCATCTGAGCGCCCAAGGCGGAAGCCGGACGTTTGTCCGGCAGGTCACATGCCGACCGTCACTATCGGAAATGTGAGCTACGCTGCATTTTGTTAAACAGAACCTGTTCAGTTGTAACCGAGGGTAACGGGTATTCGGCCCGAATCCCTTGCCGCGAACGGTGATTCACGTTTACACCGTTCACCGAATCTGCCACCCAGACGGTACCCGCTGTGCCAGGGTGGGTCCGTGGAGGACATCGACCTGACCGATCTCGACCGCTTCGCGCACGGGTTTCCGCACGCGGTCTTCGATCGGCTCCGCACCGAGGAACCCGTGTGGTGGCATCCGCCCACCGCGCACACCCCGGGCGGAGAAGGGTTCTGGGTGATCAGCCGGTACGCGGACATCGTTGCCGTGGCCGGGGATTCGGACACCTACTCCTCCGAGAGCGGCGGGCAGCGCAGCGGCGGCGGGACGCTGATCGAGGATCTGCCCGTGGACTGGGCGGTCGGGGTGCTGCTCAACATGATGGACGACCCGCGCCACGCGGAGGTCCGGCGGCTGCTCACGCCCAGCGTCGCACCCCGCACGCTGAAACTCATCGAGGATGACCTGCGGCAACGGGCCGCCACCATCGTCGATGCCGCGCTGGGCAAGGGCGACTGCGACTTTCTCATCGACCTCGCCGCCGAACTGCCGCTGCAGGCGGTCGCGCAGTTGCTCGGGGTGCCGCAGGAGGATCGCCACCAGCTGTTCGGCTGGGCGAATGTGACGCTGGACTACGACGATCGGGACCTCGGTGAGGCCACCGCGCGGTCCCAGGCGGCATTGGCGGAGACCCGGGCCTACGGTGCGCGACTGCTGGCGGCCAAGACCGCCGACCCGGCCGAGGATCTGATGTCGCTGGCCGCGCACGCCACCATCGACGGACAGCCGCTCACCGATATGGAAAAGGCAATGTTGTTCAGCCTCCTTATCGCGGCGGGCAGTGAAACCACCCGCAACTCCATCGCCGTCGGGATGCTGGCGCTCATCGAGCGGCCGGAGATCTGGCGATCACTGCGCGCCGATCGCTCCCGATTGGACGGGGCAGTCGAGGAAATGCTGCGCTGGGCCTCCTCGACCTCCTACAACCGCCGCACCGCCACCCGCGACACCGAGCTGGGCGAACAGCGAATTCGGGCCGGGGACAAGGTGACCCTGTGGTGGACCTCCGCCAATCGCGACGAGGCCGTCTTCCCCGAGCCGCACCGCTTCGATATCGGCCGCCGCCCCAATCCGCATCTGGCCTTCGGCCGCGGCGGGCACTTCTGCCTGGGCTCCAACCTGGCCCGCATGGAAATGCGCGTCCTCGTCGACGCGCTGCTCGATCGGGTCGAGACCACCGAGCTCACCGGCCCGGTCGAATACACCCGCAGCAACAAGCACACCGGCGTCCGGCACATGCCGGTCCGGCTGACGCCGCGCTGAGTTCTTCGACTAGTTCGGCGGCAGAGTCGGTTTCAGCGCCGCCGCGCTGCGCACCCGCGCCGCGCCCCACCACAGGCCCGCCCCGTAGGCCACATCGTCCAGGCGTTTGCACAGCACATAGCGGACCGGATCCAGACTGCCCGGCTCCCGGTGGGTGAACCAGTCGGCCAACCCCTCGGCCATGGCCAGGGTGATCGCGATATGCCGCACGCGCCGCGAGCACAGCATGCCCAGCAGGGTCACCGGCCAATAGTGGCGGCACATGGCCGACGCCAGCCGCCACACGCCGCCGGTGAAACCACGCGTCATATAGATGGCGGCCACCCGGGTCGGATTGTCGAGCCCGGCGAAGACCCGGCGCAGCCGGATCAGGGTCGCGGCCATGGTCAGCAGGCCGCCGAAGATGCCCCAGCGCGACAGCGTGCCCAGCAACAGCGCCGAGACCGCGGTCCAGATCGGTAGCGAGAGCGGGGCGGCCAGACCCGGATGCCGCTGGGCCAGCGGCGCGATGCCGGTGCCGTGGGTGACCTTGTGGGCGAACCACTTTCGCAGCGACACCGGATTGCTGTGCGCCACCCGCGCGGCCGGCTCGTAGCGCAGCCGCCAGCCCGCGCGATCCAGCCGCCAGCACACGTCCACGTCCCCGCCCGCGGGCATGGACTCGTCGAAACCGCCCTCGGCCAGCAGGGCCAGCCGCCGCACCAGCACCGCCGAACTCGGGACGTAGGGCACCGGACCGTGCGCGTGCACCGCCGACTCGCGGCGGCCGCGGTGCACCGAGCCGCGGGTGTGCTCGTAGCGGGCCAGCAGGGTGGAATCGGGGTCCATGGCCAGGATGCGCGGGGCCACCAGCGCCACCTTCGGATCGCTGAAGTGCCCGAGCATGACCTCCAGCCAGCCGGTGCGGGGCACCACCTCCGGGTCCAGGAAGGCCACGAATTCGGTTGCCGCGGCCCGCAATCCGAAATTGCGCGCGGCGGCCACACCGTGGCGGCGGTCGCGGCGCAGCACGGTGACGCGGCAGCGGCTGCCGCGCGAGTCCGGAATCCGCACCGGTCGATCCGAGCCGTCGTCCACCACGATCACGGTGTGCCCGCGCAGCGCCGACAGCAGCCGCGACAGCTCGGGCGCGTTGTTGTGCACCGGGACGATCACGGTGACGTCCTCCAGCGACGGCAGCAGCCGCGGGCGCGGATTGGCCACGCCGGAATCCAGAAGACGTCTGGCAACCCGAGCCGACGCGGGGTCGGTCACCTCGAGGTAGCCGTCACCGATCAAGGCCGCAGCTTCCGGCGCGAGCCGTAGCAACCTCGTCGGCGTGCCGCCGACCAGGAGCCGTCCACCGGAATAAGTGCGCACCTTGGGATCGATTCGCACCCCGAAACCATCGGGAAGGCGATCATGGCGCATTCCCGAATGCTAAGTCAGCCAACCGGTAGCAATGATGATCGGCGCGCTGGGTGTATGTAATTTGCCCGCCGAACGGCCGCCCGCGGGTACGGGTCACACCGTAGCTCGACTGCTCTTGCTGGGCGCGCTCTACACTGCGTGAGGAAAATTGGCGGTTGAACAGGTCGGGGACGGTAGTGCGTCCCATAGTGGTCGAGGCGGTATGGGAGTCGGGCGCATGCAGACAGGCGGGGGCGGTAACACCCTCTCGGAATCCGAGATCGTCGAGGCCGCCCTGCGGGTGGTCCGGCAGGACGGCGTGGAGAAGCTGTCCATGCGGCGGCTCTCACGCGAACTCGGAGTTTCGCCGATGGCGCCCTATTACTACGTCGCCGACAAGCGCGAGCTACTCGATCTGGTCGCCACCGCCGCGCTCACCGGAGTGCGCAAGCCGCCACCGGAATTCGGTACGTGGCAAATGCGGTTGCGCGATCTGATCGACCAGATCGACGAGAAATTGCGCAAGCATCCCGGTCTCGGCGATGTGCTCATCGAGCAGATGCTGGGCAAACAGCTGGATCTGATCGCCGCGGTCATGGAAATCCTCTTCGACGCCGGATTCGACGAGCGCAATGCGCTCTCCGCGTACGCCACCATCCACACCTACCTGTTCGGCCGCTCCAAGGTGAACCCGCGCGACCGCACCGCGCTGCTGGACCGGGTGCTGCCCGAGGCGGTGGAGCGCGCCACCAAGCACCTCGCCGATCTGCGTGGCAAGTACTCCTACGACTTCTCGATGGACGTGCTGATCGCGGGCCTGGAGGCTCAGCTTGTCCGGCAGCGCGACAGCCACGTATAGTGAAATTAGAACACGTTCTAGTTTCGGTCGAGAGGACACCATGACCACCGTCGACGTACCGCACAGCTCGCGATCGGCCGTGCTGCGGGTCTCCGCGGTCATCAACGAGACGGCCGACTCCTGCTCGCTGGTATTCGACGTGCCCGAGGACCTGCGCGAGCGCTTCGCGTACTCCCCGGGTCAGTTCCTGACCCTGCGCATCCCCAGCGACCTCACCGGGTCCGTCGCCCGCTGCTACTCGCTGGCCAGCTCGCCGCACACCGACGACAAGCCCAAGGTGACCGTCAAGCGCACCGCCGACGGCTACGCCTCGAACTGGGTGTGCGACAACGTGAAAGCCGGCGACACCCTCGAGGTGCTGCCGCCCTCGGGCGTCTTCACCCCCAAGAACCTCGACGAGGACCTGCTGCTGTTCGCGGCCGGCAGCGGCGTCACCCCGGTGATGTCCATCCTCAAGTCGGCGCTCTCGCGCGGCAACGGGCGCATCGTGGTGGTGTACGCCAACCGCGACCACGACTCGGTCATCTTCGCGGGCGAACTGCGCGAGCTCGCCGACAAGCACCCGCAGCGGCTGGTCGTCATCCACTGGCTCGAGCACCTGCAGGGCCTGCCCACAGCCGACGCGCTGGCCACCCTGGTCTCGCCGTACGCGGGCTACGAGGCATTCATGTGCGGGCCCAAGCCGTTCATGGACCGCGTCCACGACGCCCTCGGCCAGATCGGCATGGCGCGCAACCGGACTCACGCCGAGGTCTTCAACTCGCTCTCCGGCGACCCGTTCGCCGACGTCGCGCCGACCGAGATCACCGATGAGGAGGCCGCGGACGCTGCCAGCGTCGAGGTCGAATTGGACGGCGAGACCCACGAACTGACCTGGCCGCGCAGCCAGACGCTGGTCGACATCATGCTGTCCAAGGGCATCGACGTGCCCTACTCCTGCCTCGAGGGCGAATGCGGGTCGTGCGCGTGCACCGTGCTCGAGGGCGAGGTCGAGATGGAAAACGCGGAGATCCTCGACCCCGAGGACATCGCCAACGGCTACATCCTCGGCTGCCAGGCGCGGCCGGTGACCGACCACCTGAAGATCCAGTTCTGAGAAAGAGTCCGGCCGCCGCGTGAATCACGCGGCGGCCGAATTCATTCCGGCTCAGTAAGCCGAGAAGACATTGTCGATCGAACCGTAGCGGTGGGCCGCGTAATTGCAGGCCGCCGCGATATTCGCGACCGGGTCGTAGATGTCCCACGAGGTGCCGTCGACGTGGTACGCCTGGAAGGTCGGGTCGATGACCTGGAGCAGGCCCTTGGACGGGATGCCCGCGGCGGCGTTCGAGTCGTACAGGTTGATGGCCTGCGGATTACCGCCGGACTCGCGCTGGATATTGCGGAAGATGCCGTCGTAGCTGCCCGGAATGCCGTGCTGGTTCATCACGTACAGCGCGTTCTTGATCCAACCGTCGAGATCATTGGCGAACGTCGGGGGCAGCAGCTGGTTGAACGGCGCGGGCAGGCCCTCGACGAACTGGCGGACCTGGTCCTGCTGCGGGGCGGGCAGACCGTTATCGATCTGGACGGCCTGCCGCTGGACCTGCTGGGCGGTGGCCTGGAACTCCGGCGGGACGCCACTGATGACATCGGCGGAGGCGGTGCCGGAGGCGGCGACCACGGCGGTGACGGCGAGGGCGAGCGCAGCGGCGGCCCTACTGGGCTGGGCGATCAGTTTTTTCAAATGCATAGCGAACGGGCGCAGCGCTGACCACGGCGGGCATCCCGAGGAGGCCCGCCGATGCACTGCATGGGTTGTGATGTGCATTGTGGGAGAACGGGACTGGGATATCTCCCAGTTATCACCGTTCGTTCGCGCTCTCACCGATTGCGGCGGTCTCCGCGCGAGGGGTACCGGCTCATTTCGAGCTGGTATCGGCCGTCGCCGACTGATCACAGAATGATTGCGCTAGTGTCC
>NZ_BJWY01000053.1 GCF_007990715.1 Nocardia seriolae NBRC 15557
TTGTGGTCGAAGCGGCATACTTCATCAATCTAGCGTTCATGGCCTTGTTCGTATTCGCTACTCCAGGTAAGTAGACGTCATCATGTCTCCCAGAACGGATGTGGAGGCCGCGGGGAACTTCCTGGTTCCCAACGGCCCCTTCTTCGCCGAGTTATTGATCTTCCTGATCGTGCTCGCGGTCATCTGGTTCTTCGTGGTTCCGCCCATACGAAAGGTATTGGCGGAGCGGGAGGCACGTGTCGAGGTCACGACGGCGACCGCCAAACAAGCCGGCGAAACCTTCGCCGAGGCCGAGGCGCGCTACGAGACCGCCCTGGAAAAGGCCCGTCAGGAAGCGGCGGACATCCGCAACCAGGCACGGGCCCAGGGACGGGCGATTCTCGAGGAAATGCGCGGCGAGGCACAGAAAGAGGCCGACCAGATCGTGGCCGAGTCCACGGCGCACCTACGCGCCGAGGCCGACCAGGTGGCCGCCGAACTACGCGAAGCCGTCGAACCGCTCGCTCGGGACCTGGCAGGCCGGGTCCTGGGCGGGAACGATCGTGCCCGAACCAGCGCGGGCCAGCAGAGAGGACGGGGGTCTGCATGATCCTCACCGATACCCATCTCGCCGAGGGTATTTACGATATTCGCTTCGATTGGCCCGTCTTCTTCAGTCAGCTTTTCGGCTTCGCGGTCATCGTCTGGTTCTTCGTGAAATACGTTGTGCCACCGGTGAAAAGGATCATGAGCAACGCTCAGCAACAGATCCGGCGGCAGCTCGAGGAGAGCGAGGCGGCGGCCGACCGGCTGGCCGCCGCCAAGGCCGCCTACGACAATGCCGTGGCCGAGGCCCAGGCCGAACTCGAGCGCATGCGCGAGGAGGCCCGTGCCGATGCCGACCGCATCATCGTGCAGATGCGCGAGGCGGCCGCGGCCGAGGTGGAACGGGTGCGCAAGCAGGGCCGCGATCAGATCCTGCAGTACCGCAGGCAGATGATTCGCGACCTGGAGGCCGATCTGGCGGCCGCCATGCTGGCGCTCACCGAGGAGAAGGTGCGCGAACAGCTCGGGTCGCCGCAACATCGGGCCGACAGCATCGACAGGTTCCTCGAGGACCTGGAGGCGCTGGCCAATTCCGGCGAGGCGCGGCGGCAGCCGCAAACCGAGCGGAAGTAACCAGCGCTCGAAAATCGAAGAATCAGGCCGGTTTCCGGCTGGTCAGGCAGTACGGCTGACCAGCCGGATCTGCCATGACAATCCACTGTTTGCCACGCTCGGTGCGGTGTGCGCCCAGTTCCTCGTGCCAGGCCGCGGTGGCCTCGATATCCGTGCAGGCCAGGTCGGGATGTGCCGCGGTGGGGCGGTTTTCGCCGAGGCGTTGCATCAGGAAATCGATGGGGATTTCCGGACGGGCGGACAGTCGGGCGAATTCAGGGAGGCTGCTGGGACGCCACGCCCAGCCGGTGAGGTCGGTCCAGAAGCGGGATTCGATGTCGTAGTCGCTGTCGCCGATGTCCAGGCAGATCTGGTCCAGGCGGCTGCGGTCGCCCGCCGGGCCCGTGACGGCGGGGGCCGGGGTACCGGGAAAGTCGTGGAAGGGCGTGAAGCAGAACGTCATTCCGGCGGGGGAGCGCAGCACCGCGTAGCCGATGCGCTCGGTGAGGATGTAGTCCTCGGCCAGGGTCGCCCCGAGTTCGACGGCGCGATCGGTGGCCGCGGCGACATCGTCGACATCGAGATCCAGGTGCATGCGTGCCGACCCGCCCGGCGCCTCCGAGGCATCGCCGATGACCTGCATCTTCACCGTAGCCGCGCCGAATTCCGGTAGCAGCGTGAGGAATTCGTCGTGTTCCCCGCGTCGCGGCGACAGCGTGGTGCCGGTGACGGCGGTCCAGAACCGCGCGGCGGCGTCGAGTTGTGCGGGGGGACGGTCCAGAAAGGCCCACACCCAGCGAAGCATCATGCTGTCTCCAGGGTCTCGCGCTTGCGGAAGGTTTTGCGGTAGGCGAGCGGGGGCACGCCCAGTTCCACTCGCATATGGTGCCGCAGGGACGCGGAGGTGCCCATGCCCGCGCCGCGCGCCACCTCGTCGATCGGCAGATCGGTGGTCTCGAGCAGGTGCCGGGCGTGCCGGATGCGCTGCTGCAGGATCCACGCGCCCGGTGCCATCCCGGTCTCGGCCTTGAACCGGCGGGTGAAGGTGCGCACGCTCATATGCGCGTGCGCGGCAAGGGAGTTCAGGTCCAGGTCGCGATCCAGATGGTGCAGCGCCCAGCGGCGGGTCGGCGCGGTGCCGTCGCTGCCGGCCTCGGGCACCTGCCGTTCGATGAACTGCGACTGCCCGCCCTCGCGCCACGGCGGCACCACGCAGTAGCGGGCCGCGCGATTGGCGGCGGCGGTGCCGTGATCGGTGCGGATCAGATGCAGGCACAGATCGATGCCCGCGGCCAATCCCGCTGAGGACCAGAGGTTTCCGTCCTCGACGAAGAGCTGGTGCTCGTCGAGCAGGACACTGGGATACAGGGCGCGGAACCGGTCGGCGAACTGCCAGTGGGTGGTGGCCCGGCGGCCGTCCATCAGCCCGGCCGCCGCCAGCACGAACGCGCCGGTGCAGATCGACACCATGCGGGTCCCGGGGCGCACCGTGGCCAGGGCGGCGGCGAGGTCGGGCGGCAGCAGGCCGTCGTGGCGCGGACCGGGGATGCGGGTGCCCGGCACGATCACGGTGTCGGCGCGGGCCAGCAGCTCCGGACCGAATTCGGGGGTGACGGTGTATCCGCCGGTGGCGACCACCGGGCCGGGGTGCACACCACAGGTATGCACGTCGTAGAGCGGGTTGCCGTCCGCGTCGCAGGCCGCGCCCAGCACGACCGGGGGGATCGACATGTCGAATCCGACGGTCGGCTCCAGCACGAGGACGGCCACCAGATGCGGTGCCGGGATGGTGGGGGTCGCCACGATGCTCCCTCCGAAGGTGGCTAGATCTTGACGCATTGTGTCATTCAGGCCACTCGTGTGGAAAGTGGTTTTCGGCCACGCTCGATCGGTGAGTGAACTGAGGGACGATCTCGATCGGCAATCACCGGACGGCGCAACCGCATTGGAGCCGGCGCGCCGGGGAATCCACCCGGCCTGGCTGGTGGCGGTCGTCGGGTTCATCGCGTTGATCGGGGCGGCGGGGTTCCGGTCGGTGCCGGGCGTGCTGATGGATCCGCTGCACGAGGAATTCGGGTGGTCGCACGGCACCATCGGCGCGGCCGTCTCGGTGAATGTGCTGCTGTACGGGCTTATTTCGCCGTTCGCGGCGGCGCTGATGGATCGCTTCGGCATTCGCCGGGTGGTGGCGTGTGCGCTGGTGCTGATCGCGGCGGGCAGTGGGCTGACGGTGTTCATGACGCGGCCGTGGCAGCTCATGGCGACCTGGGGCGTGTTGGTCGGGGTGGGCGTGGGGTCGATGTCCATGCCGTTCGTGGCCACCATTACCGGCCGCTGGTTCGTGAAGCACCGGGGCCTGGTCACCGGTGTGCTCACCGCCGCGGGCGCGACCGGACAGCTGGTCTTTCTGCCGTTGATCGCGAGTCTGGCCCGCGATCACGGCTGGCGCACACCGTCTCTGGTGGTGTCGGTGACCGCGCTGGTGGTGGTGCCGCTGGTGCTGCTGTTCATCCGCGACTTCCCCAGCGATGCCGGAGTCCGCGCCTACGGTGCCGAACCTGGCAGCGAGGTCGGCGTGCGCACCACGGCCGTCGGTGGTGCCTCGCGCGCTGTCACGGTACTGGCCAGGATCGCGCGCAAGCCCGTGTTCTGGCTGCTGGCAGGCGGTTTCGCCATCTGCGGCGCCTCCACCAACGGCCTGATCGGCACCCATTTCGTGAGTGCCGCCCACGACCACGGCATACCCGCGACCACCGCGGCCGGACTGCTGGCCACCGTCGGACTATTCGATGTGATGGGCACCATCGCCTCGGGCTGGCTCACCGACCGCTTCGACTCCCGCTACCTGCTGGTCGCCTACTACTCGCTGCGCGGGCTGTCACTGCTGGCGCTGCCGGTGCTGTTCGGTCCGGATGTGCACCCCAGCATGTGGGCATTCATCATCTTCTACGGCCTGGATTGGATCGCCACCGTCCCGCCCACGGTCGCCCTGTGCCGGGAGAACTTCGGTGCGGACGGACCGGTCGCCTTCGGCTGGGTCTTCGCCTCGCACCAGATCGGGTCGGCTCTGGCCGCCTTCGGCGCGGGCGTGATCCGCGATGTGCAGGGCAGTTACAGCATGGCCTGGTTGATCGCGGGCGGACTGTGCGGACTGGCCGCTCTGTTCTCGTCGGGCATCCGGCATCCGCGGGCCGCGGTGTCGGCGGCGTAGCCGGGCGAAGGGTTGCAGGGGTTTACCCCTGAGAGCCCCCCGAGAGTTGGGATCACCCGTCGATGGCCTTGTGGTTGCCCGATTCCAGCGCCGTCTGATTGTTGCGCCCGTCCCACCGGCTCGGCTCTTCCCTGGTCCGCGGCGGCCGGTCGTTGGCGATCAGCACCGCGATCCACGGCAGCGGGATCGAAACACCGATGATCAGCAGCGATATCCACCAGCTGTGCCACAGCCCGTAGGCCGCCGCCGCGCCGATCAGACACGGAATCCGGAACGACATGATGATGATGTACCGCCGCACCCGCGCCCGATGCTGCTGCTCGAGCGAGGTCTGTGCCTCGGTGATGAGCGCCGGATGCCGCTTCTCCTCACCCGGGAAGTACCCCTGCGGCGGCCGCGGCGGCTTCGGAATCGAACCCGCGGGATGGAATTCGACATCGGGGCGACCCTCGCCGCTGGTGCCTTCGGCCTGGGATTCGCCGTCACGCTGCATACCCCCGAGTCTTCCACTACAGCCCGTCGGACGCACATGCCGTCCCTCCCACCCGCACCCGACCACCCACCCTGGCATCATTGATCAGGTGAGCACAGACACCCTGGTACGCCCCGACGAGACCGTCGACGAGTCCACCGACAACGACACCCCCAAAGTCTTCCACTACGTCAAAAAGAACAAAATCGCCGAATCCGCCGTAATGGGCACCCACGTAGTAGCCCTCTGCGGCGAGGTCTTCCCGGTCACCCGCTCCGCCAAGCCCGGCTCCCCGGTCTGCCCCGACTGCAAGCGCATCTACGAGATGATGAAGAAGGACTGACCATTACCGCTGGTCAGCGGGTTGTCAACTGCTGAACTAGGCACCAAAGTGCCAATTTGGACGGGTTCAGCAGTCGCGATCAACCGCAGCCCAACTCGAGGTCCACCAGGTTCATGCACGGGGATACGTCTCAGCTCAGTCCCAGTCGGCGCAGCGCGCTTTCCAGCACGGAGAAGGTGCGTGCGACTGTGCTCGGGTCCCGCGTGCAGTAGGTGTCGAACCTGGCTTCCTCGACTGTGAACGGATTCCAGTCGATGCCCCGCTGACCCAGCCATGCCCGGACGTCGTCCTGGATCCAGCCGTCCTCGCCGATGCGCGAAAGCACGACCACCCAGCGGTCGGATGCGTGCGTCACCCGGCACAGTATGCCGCAGGGAAATCGAGCCCGCCGATGCGGCTGCTCACGGGCGGGAACTTCAGCCGAGTCGGCGATTCGTGACCTTCGATCCTTGATGATCGCCCGCGAAGGTGTTCTCTCACAGGAGTTCTCGTCCATCGAGGCATGGCTCGGCAGACCCGGCAACATGTGGGAGTACTACCGGGTGCTCGGCCAGCGGGGCCCCGCATGATGCAGGGGAAGACCAAGTGGCCGTGCGGGTCAGAGCAGGAAGTGGCGACTGCTGTTGCGCGTGTCGTGATGTTCGGTGCACGCCGGTTCCGCTTCCCTGGCGTCGGTCCTCGGTCCAGCGGTGGCCCCATGGCACGCTCGCACTATGGACGACCCGATCGCATTCGATCACGAGCGGATGATTCATCTGGATTGCGGCACATATCACTGGGTCAGCCTGAAGGCGTTCCGGATTACGGCCGACCGGCCTGACGCGGACTTGCTCACCGCACTGATCCACCACCCGCAATACCGCGACAGCTATGCCGGCGGAGGTCCTGACGACCAAAGCTCGCCCAGCCTGCACGGGCGCTACCGGCTCGACCACATTTCCGTCGACAGCTTCAACCACCTCAGCCCACAAATCGCCCAACTCTCGCTACGGCAATGGGCCGACCGGGCCAGCGGGACCGTATCCGCCGCCGTTCAAGACGAATTGGACCGGTGGGTGTACCCACTGCTGACAGACGGTGCCCTGTTCGAACTTCCCAGTCTGGGCCAGGATGCCGAACACGACTGGGGCTGGGTTGTGGGAGCTGTCAGTGGTTTTCACGAGATCGTCGCCATCGACCGACTCGGCCTCGTCATGACACTTGTCGTTGCCGCGGACGACTGACGCCCCGGCGCCTTCAATTTCCGGACGCTTCCCGCGCTGATCGAACCGGCCTGCGCGGCCGGCCTCAATCAATGAGCTGCCGGAGGGGCACCGGGCGGTGTCGCGTTCTTACAATCGCGGGCGGCGTAGGCGTTGCAGACTGGGCTGACAGCAATGTTGTTGCGGAGAGGAAAAACCCATGGCAGTTGCGACGCTGAAGATGCTCACCCTGGACAGTGCCGATGCGCGGCGAGATGCGGAGTTCTGGGCGGCCGCGCTCGGTTGGAAGATTGCCCACGTGCAGGACGAGTACGCCATGCTTACTGGTCCAGACCACGCGCTCGGATTCGGCACGGTCCCGGATTATCAGCCGCCCACCTGGCCGAACGAGAATGGAACCAAGCAGTTCCATCTGGATTTGGCGGTCGAAGACCTCGAGGTGGCCAGTAAGCAACTGGTCGAGCTGGGCGCTACGGTGCCGGAGTTTCAACCGGGCGAGAGCTGGCGGGTGCTGCTCGATCCGAGCGGCCACCCGTTCTGTCTCACACTCGCTGCCAATTGGGGCTAGCTGACCGGTCCGGCCATATCTGACTGAGTATCCGAGAATGCCGTCGACCGAGCGACCGAAGGCACCTCCAGGATCGCCCAACCCGTCCAAGCAGCTGCCACGCACTCGTGTCGAAAGTGTCTGCACCCACCCAAAACTACGTCCTCGCGGCGTTCATGGCCTCGGCCACACGACATCTCAAACGTCCTGCACCGATTCCAGTGTGTTAGAGGGACTGTCGTCGAGGTGGTCTCGGAGCTTCCAGGCGGATTGGTGTGGCCTTACAGATATCGAGGCGCGCGCATGATGTCGGATACGGTGCGTAGCAATGCGACTACCGCGTCCACGCCACGTTCGGGCCTGGCGCTGTGATCGGCGAACATCAGGGGTTCCGGGCTGCTGGTGATCAGTCGCTGGGTGCGATATGCCTCGAATCCGAAGAGGAAAGCGATCGTGTCCTCGGTCAGAGGATCGCGAAAATGGCTGTTGATACGCAGGGTTCCGGGTTCAGGGACGATGATCACGTCATCGTCGACCACGCGCCGGAGCACGGCATCGATGACACTGCCGTACAAGGCCCATTGGGGGCCTTTCAGATCCAATGCCTTGGCCCATGGCAGGATTGAACCCCGCCGTAGCGCCGCCGTTGTGAGCTCGTCGACCACCCACGTTGCTGCCCCATCGGTACACCCTCGATATCGACGGCGACGGCAAGACTGACGCAACGTTCGCCGCCGTGAGCGGCCTCGAGCTCGGTGTCGATACGATCGAGTACAAGGATGAATTCGGCAACCGGTTTCAGATGCCCGGCCAGCGGCAATCCGTCAATTTGACCCTCAGGCGTGGGCTGCTTCCCGCGGACAGCCCGCTCTACGAGTGGCTCAATACGGTCGCGCTGAACGTGGTGGAGAAGCGGGACTGCACGATCAGCCTGACAGACGAGTCCGGTGAAACACCTCTCGTGACGTGGACCGTCAGCGATGCCTTCCCGGTCAAGTTGACCGTGCCGAACCTCGACTCCAGTACCAACGAAGTCACGGTCGAGGAAGTCTCGCTTCTCGGTAGCAGTGTCAAAGTGGAATTCAGCTGAGGTCAGCGGAGACGCGTCGCGATGATCGCCTTTTGCGTCTCCGCGCATCCCTGCGCCTGGTTCACCAACGCGCTGTCATGCCGCGACGCTGGTGTTCGAAGTGGTCGGCTGAGACGGCTGAAGGTCAACGGGCCGAGATCATCTCGTCCTCTGGACTTGTTAGATTGCAGGACAATGACTTCAGAGAATGCGGCGACAGGATCTGATCCTGCAGGTGGGGTGGCCGCTACGGTCCGCGCGGTGGTCGATCGTGTAGTCGCCGACGGACTGCGGCGTGGGTCAATGGTTGGGGCGTCTGATTCGCAGATCGACGGGTGGGCGAATGCGCAGAATGTGTCGATCGTTCCTGTTGCTGTCCGAGAGGTGTTGCGCTTGATCGGTATGCAGAGCAGCCTCTGGCTGAGTGGAAGCTTGTTCGGGGTGAAATCCCTGGGACCTGGATCCAAGCGCGCGGCATTGGCCACGCTGCGAGCGTTCGGTGATTCGATGGCCGACTCCAGCGGAATGTTGGTCCTGGTCGATCACCAGTCCTACCTGTTCTATGCGATCGACGGCGCGGACCTGAACGAACTCGACCCGCCGGTATGGGCTATCAGCGAGGGTGGGTTCGCGGAGCAGGGCTGGCCCTCGGTGACGGATTGGCTCGACGCGATCGCACCGGATGTGGCCCGCACTCGTGAACGGCTGGCGTTTCAGCGAGAGCAAGGCTGGTGGATCGATCCAGCCTGGTCCCCGCACATCGAATTGGATTGATGGCCTGCGCAGTCGGGGAACATCCGAAACTGCCTGATCGCTCGATTCGGGACAGCCGCGGTACCGGTCGATGGGATGGTCGAAAGCAGGCACTCGCTGCTTCGCGGCCATGGCATTGATTTCGGAATCTGTTGCACCGTAGAGACTCTCGGGTCGTAGCCCTTCGGTTACAGGCTGTCTGAAGATCCGCTCGATCCGTTCGTTCACATCCTCATCGCATGCCACAGCATCGTATCATGCCGGTGACGGGCGAAGGATGCGCGCTATGCCGCACGCCGCGCTGACCGAGCCGGGCGGAGATCAGACCGGGAGGTTGAAAGGTACGGCGCGGAGGGCGGTTTCGGCGATGGCTCGCAGGGCGGAGTGGTCGGTGCCGTCGCGGGCGCGCTGGGACATGCCCTGGATGACGGCGCTGATGTATTCGGCGAGGGCGTGCGGGTCGGTGTCGGGATAGAGGTGGCGGGTGGCGGTCAGGCGGGCGGCGAGTTCGGCGACGTTGGCATTGCGCATGGCGCGCAGGCGGTCGGCGATGTGCTGGTTGGCGGAGCCCACGGTGAGGGCGCTGGTGATGATGAGACAGCCGCCGGGACAGTTCTCGGGGGCGTAGGCATCGGCGGCGTCGAGCAGCAGTCGGCGGATGAGGGTGGGGGAGTCGGGGGATTCGTCGAAGGCGCGGCGCACGAAGTCGCCGCGGGTGGCGTTGTAGTGGTCGACGGCGGCCAAGAAGATCTGTTCCTTGCCGCCGAACGCCGCGTAGAGGCTGGGCGCGTTGATACCCAGTTCCTTGGTGAGCTGAGTGATCGACGTGCCTTCGTAGCCGTGTCGCCAGAAGGTGAGCATCGCGGTGTCGAGCGCGTGGCCGTAGTCGAACTTGCGGCCCTGCCCAGGCACTCCGGTCACGAGGGCTCCTCTCACGCGTGCAGGCACGTGACCGACGTCACGGGATTGCGCCCGATTCTACTCGTGTAGCGATCGCTATATGAATGTAGGATCCGATATCGGGGGAGTTCCAAGCCTCTCGCACCGCCCGGAGTGCCGCGGGCGGTGCGGGCGCCGCCGATGTCGCCTGCGCGGTTGATCGAAGAATCCAGGATTGCTCTGCCGGAAGGGGTTCCACCATGCGAAGTACAGCGTCACTGAAAAACGGTCTCAGCCATAGTCTTTCGGTCCAGCCCAGGTGGACCGTGGAGTCGGTCAAGCAGATCAGGTACCACGTGATCGCGGCGAGCGAGCTGTTCGCGCCCGGGAGTACCGCCCTGCTCGACGGGTGTCCCGACGCACCGCTCACCCCGGGCGACCGTCGCCTGGTGATCATCGACTCGAATGTCGCCCGCCTGTACGGCGATCGGATCGCCGAATGGTTCGCCGCCAACGATGTCGAGGTGACCTTCGTGCCGGTCCGCGCCGACGAGACGGTCAAGGATTGGCGCACGGTCACCGCCGTCGTCGACATGATGAACGAATTCGGCATCGACCGCCGCCGGGAGCCGGTCATCGCCATCGGCGGCGGTGTGCTGCTCGATGTCGTCGGTTTCGCCGCCAGCCTCTACCGCCGCGGCACGCCCTACATCCGCATTCCGACCACGCTGATCGGCCTGGTCGACGCGGGCGTCGGGGTGAAGACCGGGGTGCACTACGCACAGGGCAAGAACCGCCTGGGCACCTATGCCCCGGCCATCGCGACCTTCGTGGACCGCTCGTTCCTGCGTACGCTCGACGAACGTCACCTGGCCAACGGCCTCGCCGAGATACTCAAGGTCGCGCTGATCAAGTCGGCCGAACTGTTCGAGCTCCTGGAACGCTACGGCTCCCGGCTGATCGCCGACCGATTCCAGGGCGGCACCAAGGAACTGGACCACGTCGCGGATCAGATAGTCGCCGAGGCCATCCACCTCATGCTCGAGGAATTACAGCCGAACCTGTGGGAAATGTGCCTGGAGCGCTGTGTCGACTACGGCCACACCTTCAGTCCCACCGTGGAGATCGCCGCGCTGCCCGCCCTGTTGCACGGTGAGGCGGTCTGCGTGGACATGGCGCTGACCAGCGTCCTCGGCTTCCGTCGCGGCGACGTGGCCGGCGCCGAACTGGATCGCATCCTGTCGGTCATGACGGACCTGGGTCTGCCCATCTGGAACGAAATCCTCACGCGCCCTGGAATTCTCGACAACGCGCTGGAGGACACCGTGCGCCACCGGGACGGGCAGCAGCGGCTGCCGCTACCGCTGGGCATCGGTCGTCACCGTTTCGTCAACGACGTCACCTCGAACGAATTGTCCACCGGCCTCGACTATCTCGGCGCGACCGCAGCGCGGATGTCGATGCCGATCGCGGATGCGGGGTAGCCATGCGCTGGGAGAACCTCTACGTCGAGGGCTTCGGCTCCTACCTACCGGCCGAGCGCGAGTTCGCCGCGGACATGGTGGCCGCCGGGCGCTACGACGACACCGAATATCAGAAGACGCGCCAGGTTTCGGCCGCGGTGGCCAGGCCCGAGCGCGGTGAGACCGCCCCGGAACTGGCCGTGCGGGCAGCGCGCGCCGCGTTGGCCGATGCCGCCGTCGACCCGGCCGAGATCGACGTCCTGGTGCACGCGGTGGTCCTGCACAATGGCCTGGAAGCCTGGAATTGCGGTGCCTACCTGCAGGATCAGCTGGAGATCAGCGATTGCGTCCCGATCGAGATCCGCACCGCCTGCGCCGGCGGCGTGCTCGGGATGGAGTTGGTCGGGCGCTGGTGCGCCGGCCGGGGCAAGGGGCTGGTGACCGCGTCGGACGCCTGGCAGCTGCCGCTGTTCGACCGCTGGTCCTCCGACAGCGGACTGGTCTACGGCGACGGTGGCGGCGCGGCCGTGCTCGGGCACGCGGGCGGCCCGTTCCGGGTGCTGTCCACCTCGGTGGTGAGCGACCCGAAACTCGAACGCATGCACCGGGGTTCGTCCTCGATGGCGATGCCGCAGTATTCCGCGCCGGGCCCGATCGATCTGCGCGCCCGCGTCGCTCATTTCGCGCAGACCCGCGGCGTCGACGAGTTCTGGGCCCGCAACAGCGCCGCCCTGTCGCGATGTGCCGAAGTGGCGCTGGCGGATTCGGACAGCGAGCACGCCGACATCCACACCTGGATCCTGCCCAATTTCGGCACAGTCCTGCTGCGCAAGCAGTGCCTGGAGCCGTTGAAGCTGCATCCGGACCAGACGCTGGCCGCCCGCGGCCTCGAACTGGGCCACACCGGCGCGGCCGATCCGTTCATCGGCCTGGACCAGGTGCGCCGCTCGGGCGTGCTGTCACCGGGAGATCGATTGCTGCTCACCGGAATCGGAGTCGGATTCACCTGGGGCTGCACCGTGCTCGAGTACACGGGCGGCGGAAACGAGAACAACCATGGCCACTGAAACGACAACCACGGCCACCGAAAGCACGGCCGCGCCCGCGTCGCGGGTGAACGCCGACGCCGCGATCCTGTGGATGCTGCTCGCGGTCTTCGGCGTCGGCACCGTCGAATACCTGGTAGCCGGTGTGCTGCAGGACATTTCGAGCAGCGTAGGGGTCAGTGACGCGACCGCGGGCCTGCTGGTGACCATCTACGCGGTCACCGTCATGATCGGCGGCCCGCTGCTGACCATCGCGACCAGCCGGGTCTCGCGCACCCCGTTGATCATCGGTTCGATGGTGGTGTTCGTGCTCGGCAATATCGGTACCGCGCTGGCCCCGAACTTCGCCACCCTGGTGGTGTTCCGGATCATCACCGCGCTACCGCACGCCACCTTCTTCGCGCTGTGCCTGGTGCTGGCCACCTCGCTGGTGCCGCCGGAGTTCCAGGGCCGGGTGATCGCCCGGGTCGCGCTGGGCCTGAATCTGGCCACGGTGCTGGGTGTTCCGCTGGGGACGCTGATCGGCGATCAGCTGGGCTGGCGCTGGTCGTTCGCGATCGTCGCGATCTTCCAGACGCTGGTCGCCGTCGGCTTGGTGCTGGCCACCCGCGCCGCGCCGTCGCATCCGGCGGGGGACATCTCCGCCGAGCTGAAGGTCTTCACCAAGGCTCCGGTGCTGTGGGCGCTGGGCCTGACCGCGCTGAGCCAGGCGGCGTTGTTCGTGCTGTTCACCTATATCGCCCCGTTCCTGACCGACCGGGCGGGCTTCTCCGGCTCCTCGGTGACGGTCTTGCTGTTCGTTTTCGGCATCGGTTCGGTGGTCGGCAATCAGCTCGGCGGGCACTTCGCGGACAAGTCGATCGACAAGACGCTCTACGTCGCGCTGACCGCGCTGGTGCTGGCATTGCTGTTGCTCGGTGTGCTGGGCGATCAGCGCTGGTTCGTCGCGCCGTGGCTGTTCGTGGTCGGCGCGGCCGGGTTCTCGATCATTCCGCCGCTGGCCTCCAAGCTCATCGGGGCAGCCAGCGAGGCCCCGCATCTGGCGGCGACGGTGAACATCGCCGGTTTCCAGCTGGCCAATGCCGCGGGCGCGTGGATCGGTTCGGCGACCCTGGCCGCGGGCGCATCGGTGTCGGTGCTGCCGTATGCGGGCGCGCTGCTCGGCGTCATCGGCCTGGCCCTGCTCGCGGTGAGCGTGCGCGGCCTTCGACCCGCACCGGCCGCCGTGCCGGTGCCGGCCGAGTGATGGGGATGCGGGCGGCCGTCATCAAGGGGCCGAATACCGCTGCGGTCGTGCGTCTTCCGCATCCCGAACCCGGCCCCTCGGAGGTGCTGGTCGGGGTCGACTACGTGGGCCTGTGCGGTACCGATCTCGAATTGCTGCACGGCACTTCGCAATACCTCACCGACGGCCGCTCGGCGTTCCCACACCGTTTCGGACACGAATGGGTCGGTACGGTGCGCGCGGTCGGCGAGCAGGTGACCGATCTGGCCCCCGGCGCCGTGGTCACCGGCTGCACCATGCTGTGCTGCCAGTCCTGTCGCGCCTGCGCGTCCGGCCGTCGCAATCTGTGCTCGGCACTCAAGGAGGTGGGACTCTACGGCTGGGCGGGCGCGGCGGCGGAACTGCTCGTCATGCCCAGGCCCGCGGTGGTGTCGCTGGGCGGCGGGCACTCGCAGCCCGCGCACGTGCTGATCGAGCCGCTGGTGACGGTGCTGGAGGCGCTCGAGGTCGCGACCCTGGCGCCCGGCGACGAGGTGCTGGTGACGGGTGCGGGGACCATCGGAAGTCTGGCGGTCGCGGTACTGTCGCGCTATCCGGTGCTGGTGGACGTGGTCGAACCCGGCCCCAATATCGGGCATCTGCCGGTGGATTCGTATCGCAAGCGGTTCACCGGGATCGATCAGGTCACCGGCCGCTACGACGTGGTGTTCGAATGCTCCGGCGCGCCGGGCGTTCTCGGTGCGGCGATGCGGCTGTTGCACGCGGGTGGACAGTGCCTGGTGGTCGGCGTCTCGCCGAGCCCGGAGGAGGTCGATCCGGGATTGCTTGCCCTGCACGGTATCCGGATCTCCGGCGTGCGGCACGGCGTCGACCATTACGCGCGTGCGGTCGCCCTGTTCGGTGAGCTGCACGACAGTCTGGCCGCGCTGATCGACGAGGTCGTCCCGCTCGCCGAGGTTGGGCGGGCCTTCGATCGGCTGGCCGCGCGCCGGGACCGGCCCAAGGTCGTCCTGGGCATCGCCGAGAGGAGTCAGCGGTGAGCGCGCCCGGAACCGCGTTGATCACCGGCGCGAGCAGCGGTATCGGCCGGGCCACGGCGACGGCGCTGGCCGCCCGCGGCCACCGGCTGCTGCTGGGATTCTCCGCGGGCGGCGACCGAATCGGCAGTGTGGCAAGAGATCTCACCCTCCGGTTCGGTGTCGACTGTGTCCCGGTCCGCATCGACCTGCGCGACCCGGACGCGGCGCTGGACACCTGCCTGGCCGCCGTGGAAGCGGCCGGGGACGTGAGCTGCCTGGTCAACAACGCGGGCATCAACGACCGCACTCCGGCCGCCGAGCTCCCGCTGGATCGGATGCGGGAAGTGTTCGCCGTCAATGCTTTCGCCCCCATCGCGCTGGCCTCCGCCGTCGGCGCGCGGATGATCGGGGCGGGGGTGCGGGGCAGCATCGTGAACGTCACCTCCATCCACGAGTCGGTGCCGATCACCGGTGGCGCGCTGTACTGCGCGGGCAAGGCCGCGCTCGGCATGGCGACCAAGGTGCTGGCCCTCGAGTTCGCCGCGCACGGCATCCGTGTCAATGCGGTGGCCCCCGGTGAGACCGCCACCGCCATGAACGGCGTGACCGATGAGACCCGCTATCACGCCATCGCCCGCCCGGCCATTCCGCTGGGCCGCCCGGGCAGCGTCGGCGAGATCGCCGGTCTCATCGCCTTTCTCACCGGCCCCGAGGCCAGCTATATCACCGGCGTCACCGTGACCGCCGACGGCGGCCTCGGTCTCACCGCGGCCGAGGCCAACGCGCGCTGGGCGGGGTACGGGAGTGAACCATCGACGGAGAGGAGAATCGGATGAGGGCGGCGATCATCGAGCGTAAGGGCGAGCCCGAGGTGCTGCGGATCGGTGACGTACCGGAACCGGAACTCGGGGCGGGGGAGATCCGGGTGCGGGTCGCGGCCGCGGCCGTGAACCCGGTGGATCTCAAGACCCGCTCGGGCTTCTTGCCCATCGACATCGCTTTCCCCGGCGTGCTCGGCTGGGATGTGGCCGGGGTCGTCGCAGAAATCGGTGCGGGCGCAACCGGTTTCGCGGTCGGCGATCCGGTCGTGGGCATGGTCGCCCAGCCGGTGCGGCGGTACGGCACCTACGCCGAGACGGTCGCCGCGCCCGCATCGGTGTTCGCGCCCGCGCCCACGGGCATCGCGCTGGTGGAGGCGGCGGCGCTGCCGCTGGGTGGCCTCACCGCGGCGCAGACCCTGGAGAAACTGACCCTGCCGCAGGAATCGCCGGTCCTGGTGACCGGTGCGGCGGGCTCGGTGGGCCGGATCGCGGTGCAGCTGTTGCTGTCTCGCGGCCACCGGGTCGACGGCCTGGCCCGCGCGAGCGACCGCGTCGATCTGGGTGCCCTCGGCGTCGGCCGGGTGTTCACTTCGCTCACCGAACTACCCATGGCCGCCTACACCGCCGTGGTGGACACCGCGGGTCTGGCCGCCGCGATCGGGGCGGTGCGCGACGGCGGACAGTTCGTGGCGATCGACGACAACCAGCAGCCCGAGCCGCAGCGCGGCATCGTGCCGCGCAAGAGCTATGTGAACGAGGACGGCGCCCAGCTCGCCGAGCTCGCCGCGGCGGTGAGCGCCGGTGAGCTGTGGCTGCCGGTCGGCCGCCGCTACCCCCTGCACGATGCCGCCCTCGCGCACAAGGAATTCGGCGCGGGCGGCCTGCGCGGAAAGGTTCTGCTGATCCCATGACCGCTGATCCCAGGCACCGCATCGGAATCACCGCTCCCGACGTCGACACCGCGGTGCGCTTCCTGAGCGCGCTGGTCGGCCCCGGCTCGGTCGATCCGGCCACCGCTACCATCCGATTCGAGCCGGGAATCGAAGTGGCGCTGCACGGTTCGAACGACGAGCCGCCGCCGCGCGTGGTGGATATCGGCACCAATCACCTCTGCCTGCGGGTGGACGATATCGACGCGGCCGCCGCTCATCTGGACCGGCTGCCCGGTGTGGAGGTGCTCGGCGACATCATCACCGTCCCGGACGGGCCCATCCGCGGCAATCGCTGGATCTACTTCCGCTCGCCCTGGGGAACGCTGTTCGAATTGCAGCAATGGCCGGAGGTGCCGGGGTATTTCGGCGACACTGCGGAGCGCCTGTTCCACGGGCAGCGGCCGCCCGCCGACGGGGTGCTGCCCGGCCTGCTCGGCCTCGACCACAGCGGCTACAGCGTCGCCGATCTGGACGGCGCGATCGATTACCTGGTGCGCGCGCACGACGGCCGGGAGGTGCTGCGCACCGAGATCGAGGCCGGGCGCGAATTCATGCTCGCCCAGTTCGGCCTCGATGTGGCGGGCACTTCCCGGATGGCCATGGTCGCGGTCGGCGCGCTGAATCTCGAACTGTTCCAGCACGATGTCGGCGTCCAGCAGCCGCCGCGCCCGCTGACCCGGCACGGCGGCAACTACCTCGCGCTCGGCGCCGAGGGCCCGATCTCGCCCGTCGATCTCGGGTTGCTCCCGCGAGCGGTGGTGTCCGAATGAAGTACGGCGTCAACCTGCCCAATTTCGGCCCTCAGATGACCCCGGAGGGCATGCTGTGCTGGACCCGGGAGGCCGAACGCGTCGGATTCGACAGCGTCCTGGTCTCCGACCACGTCGCGCTCACCGATGACGCGAACCGCCGCTCGCCCGCGCCGTTCTTCGAGAGCCTGTCGACTCTGGCCTGGCTGGCCGGGCAGACCGCCACCGTGCGGCTGGGCACCGGCGTGCTCATCGGCAGCCACCGGCATCCGATCGATCTGGCGCACACCACCGCGACCATCGACGCGCTCAGCGGCGGACGGCTCATCGTCGGCGTCGGAGTCGGCTGGGCCCGTGCGGCTTTCGACGTTCTGGGCGTCCCGTTCGAACAGCGTGGGCGGATCACCGATCAGGTGCTGGAGACCTTGGTGGCGGCCTGGTCCGCGCCCAGTATCGAATACCCCGGCGCCCGGTCGATCCGGCGCGTGCACACCGAACCGCGCCCGGTGCAGCAGCCGCATCCGCCGCTGTGGATCGGCGGCAACGGCCCGCCTGCCATCGAGCGGGTCAACCGGTTCGGCACCGCCTGGCATCCGCTGCACCCGAACCGGGCGACCTGCCGGCACGGCGTGCGGAACCTGAAGCCGGACACGCTGTTCGCGCCCCGGGTCTTCTTCCTGCCGACCGCCGAGACCGTTGCCGAGGCGGGCCGTCCGCTCGGATACGGTGCGCCCCATCAGATTCGCGAGGACATGGAGTTCCTGCGCGAGCTCGGCGCCGACACCGTGGTGCTGGACACCGATCCCGGTGATCAGCGGCTGCGCCGCCACTGGCGGGAGGACGTGCGACTGGTTCGGCTCGCCGCTGAGATCCTGGAGATCGCATGAGCGGATCGATCACCACCCTGTCGGCGGCCGGGCTGCTGTTCGACATGGACGGCACCCTCGTCGATTCGGCCGTCGCGATCGACGCCGTCTGGGCGAGTTTCGCGCGGCGGCACGGGATTTCACCCGGTCTGGTGCGCACCGTCCTACCCGGCCGGACCGCCCGCGACATCATCACGACGGTGCTGCCGGACCTCGGCGACGTGGGGGCCGAACTGGCCTGGATCACCGCGCGCGAGGAGGCCGTGGCCGAGGAGATCCGCGAGATCAGCGGTGCACGAATGCTTTTGGGCGTGCTGCCCGCCCACCGCTGGGCGGTGGTCACCTCCGCCTCGCGGGCCATGGCGCGGCGTCGGCTCGCGCTGGCCGGGCTGCCGCTGCCGCAGGTGCTGGTCGGCGCCGAGGACGTCCGGGTCGGCAAACCCGATCCGGAGGGGTTTCGCAAGGCCGCGGGTCTGCTCGGTCTCGATATCGAGAACTGCCTGGTGTTCGAGGATTCCGTGCCCGGGCTGGAGGCGGCGGCGCGTTCGGGCGCCATTCCGGTAGCGGTCGGCGAGGCCGCGGCGGTCGTCCGGATTCCGGATCTGTCGGGTGTGGTGGTCCGGCGCGACGGTGACCGGCTCACCGTGGAGTTGCACCGGTGACCGCCGGGACCCTGACCCGCCCGCAGGTCGCCATCGATCTGGGTGGGACGTGGCTGCGCCTGCGTATCGACGGCGAGCTGGTCCGGATGGCCGCGCCGAGCGTGCTGAACCGCCCCGGTGCGGACCCGGCCGATCTCATCGTGGACCTGGTCGAAACCCTCTGCGCCGCAATCCCGGCCGATGCGATGGTCGCCATGTCCTGCGGCGCCGCCATGGACGAGGAACGCGGGCTCGTGCACGGTTCGGGGCCGCTGTGGGGCGGTGCGCTGCCCGAACCGGTGCTGCTCGCCGACCTGCTGCGGGATCGTCGCCCCGACGTCGGATGGCGGGTGATCAACGACGTCACGGCGGGATTGGCCAGCTTCACCGCACGTTTCGCGGAACCGGGCGACCGCCGGATCGCCTATCTGACCATCAGCAGCGGAATCGCCATGCGGGTCGCCGATCTCGGTGAACGATCGGTGCCCGTCGACGCCCACGGCCTGCAGGGCGAGATCGGGCATCTGCGGGCGGTGACCTCGATGCCGGAGGCGCTGCGCGAACTGCGGTGCGACTGCGACGCATCGGGGCACATCTCCGCCATCTCCGCCGGTCCCGCGCTCGCGCCGGTGATCGCGGCGCTGGGAATCACCGACGAGTCGCTGCCCGATCGGCTGGCCGAACGGGTCCGCGCCGGCGATCCGACCGCGCGCCTGGTGCTCAGAGCGGTGGTCGAACCCATCGCCGAGGTGATCCGCGTGGTGCGCTGCGTCGATCCGCGCATCGACCGTTTCGGGCTCGGCGGCGGTTACGTCGAGGGGCTCGGTGCGGTCTATCGCGAGGAGCTCGGCCGGCAGTTGCGCGCGGCCCGGTCCTACGCCGACAACGGGTACGGCCCGGGCTGGTTCGACGAGCACGTCCGGGTGTGCCTGCCCGGTGACATCGACACCCTCGACGGTGCGGCGGCGATCGCGCGCGGCGCACTCGTGGTGACCAAGAACTGAGAGGACGGCATGACCGCGACGCATCGGGCCATCGTGCGCGACGGGGCGACCTGTGTGCTGGCCACCCGTCCGACCCCGGTACCCGGTCGCGGGGAGATCGCCGTGGCTCCCGAGCGAGTGAGCCTGTGCGGCACCGATATTCAGATCCTGCGTCGCGACCGGGACGATCCGGCCGCTGTCGTCGGGCACGAGGGCGCGGCCCGGGTGGCGGCGGTCGGGGACGGCGTGGAGGGGTTCGCGGTCGGGGATCGGGTGGTCGTCAACCCCACCCATCCGCATGATCCCGCCTTTCTGCTGGGCCATAACGTGGAGGGGCTGTTCCAGGAGCGGGTGGTTATCGGTGCGTCGGCGGTGTCCGGCGGTCTGGTCGGGCTGCTGCCCCCGCAACTGTCGCCGGAGCGTGCCACCCTGGTCGAACCGTTCGCCGTGGTGCGGTACGCCCTGAGCTGCCTGGCCGCCGCCACCCCCGACACACTGGTCGTCTACGGCGACGGCCTGATCGGGAACCTGGCCGCACTGCTCGCCCCGCATTTTCTCGGGCCCGGGGTGCGGGTCACGGTCGTGCATCGCGGGGAGCCGGGCTTCGACTGGACCGCGAAGCACGTCCCCGGAGTCGTCAATGTCCTTGCGGCGGAGGATGATACAGCGGCGGGCGAGCGTGTTGCGGCGCTGGTCGCCACCCATCGCCCCGGTACTATCGCGGCGATCGAAGCCGCTCTCACCGGCTATGGCTCCCGCCTGGTGGCCCTGCATCCGCTCGGTGGGCTGGCGTCCGACGCCCGCTCGGCGCTGCTGCCGGGCATCGATCTGCCGGGGGTGCGTCAGGCGAATACCGGCGGCCCGTGGCCGCCGGTATCGGTCACCTACACCGGCCGCGGCCATCGCCTCACCCTGACCGGAAATCGGGGCGTCACCACCGCCGCGCTCACCGCAGCTGCCGAAACCCTCAGCGCCTGGCCGGATTCCATCGACGTGCTGCTCAGTCACGTGGTCGGCATGTCCGAGGGGGTGCGCTACATCAACGAGATCATCACCACCGGAACGCGAATCGTCGACGGCGAACTCGTCCTGCGCCTGGTCGTGAACCCATCCTCCTGACAGGTCCCGCGGGCCCTCGCGGAGAATGCCTGAGTTCCGAGCTTCTCGAGCTGGTCTTGATCTGGCGTGGACCGCTGCGTTAGGTTGCGTAAACCAATCGGTCTACAGGGGTTCGGGTATCGGAGCCCGGCCGTGTCCTCGGGGCCGGAAGGTCACACCCGAAGGAGTGGATCATGTCCGGCAAGCTCGTAGACCAGTCCTGGCGTCGGCCGACTCTGATCGCGACGCTGATCGCAGCGTTCGTGACCCAGAATTCGATTGCCCTGCCCTATGTGCGGCGCAAGGGGCCGAAGTCGGCGCTCGATTTCTTCGTCGGCGACATCTACAAAACCGTGCCCGGCCGCTTCGCGATGGTCGACCTTATCTTCGTGGTCCTCGGGTTTCACCTGTGGGCCTTCGCCGAGTCCCGTCGGCTCGGCATCATGCGCTGGTGGGCGGCCTCGTTCGCGCTGACCTTCACGGTCGGGATCGCGACCGCCATCCCGTTCTTCCTGCTCGCCCGCGACTTCACCGTGGACAAAGCCGCCGCGTAGCGTTCAGGCCCAGGGGAGTTCGGCGCGGGTGCGCCAGAAGGATTCGGCTGGTTCGGCGAGTGGGGTGAGGGCGGCGAGGTCGTCCGGGGTGAGGGCGAGCCGGGCCGCGGTGAGGTTCGAGGTGAGCTGGTCCAGGGTCGCCGCGCCGGAGAGGACGATGTCGGCCCAGGGTTGGGCGGCGGCCGCCGCCAGGGCCAGCGCGTCACTGGTGGTGCCGAGACGGTCGGCGGCAGCGCGCAGGGCGGCGGTGTCGGGACCGGTGGCGTTGCGGTCGGCGAGGCGGCCGTTGGCCATGGCCTCCTTCACCACGACCAGCCAGCCGGCCGAATGAGCTTCGGCCAGTGCCGGTCCCGCCGACGGATCGAGCAGATTCCAGGTGGATTGGACGGCGGCGAACAGGGGTCGGCCGTCCACGGTGATGTCGAGTGCCGCGCGCACGGTCTGAGACTGGGCGGGGCCGCTGGTCGAGAGTCCGACGCGGACGCCTTCCGCGGCCAGCGCCGCCAGTCGTGCGTGCAGGTCGGCATCGGTCAGGGCCGGGCTGTCGGGGGTGACCGAGTGGATCAGGTAGACGTCCAGGTGCTTGCCCAATCGGGCTCGGGTTTCCTGAATTTGGCGGTCGAACACGGCGACCGCGTGTTCTTTGACCTCGTGCACGGGCACCCCGGATGCCCGCCAGTCCGCGGTGTAGGTGTAGCCCCATTTGCTGCCGACCGTCGCCTCGGCGGCGATTTCGGGCCGGGCCGCCAGCCATTCGCCGACGAATTCCTCGGCCCGGCCATAGGAGCGGGCGGTGTCGAAGTATCGGACCCCGGCCGCCCAGGCGGCATCGAGCAGCGCGTGCGTGCGGGTGCGCAGGGCCGCCACCGTGCGGTCGGCGGGCAGGTCGAGGTCACGGCCGAGCGTGATGTAGCCGGGCCGCCCGACCGCCGCCGTCCCCAAGCCGAAGCGTGTGACTGGGTCGGTGACGGGGCCGGGAGCGCGGGAGTCGGACATGACAAGAGCGTTTCACGACGATCGGCCCCGGCGTTCGGGGGCCCCGATCGCGGCCGCTATCGGAAGGGAATGGGGTCACCGCTCAGGGTGGGCTTGGTGTCGAATCGCATGATCGTCCGGTCGGGGAGGGTGCTCGGAATCCAGTCGGACAGCTGGGGATTGCCGGTGCGGATGAAGTCGATCCAGGCCGAGTGCATGGTGTCGGCGAGGTCGCCGAAGTCCGCGCCCGCCACGAAGGGCGAGTTCGACCAGTTGGCGGGGTTGTCGAAGGTGAAGGGCAGATCGAGGCAGTGGGTCGCGCCGAGCCTGCCGCCGTGGGCCGGGGTGCGGTAGTCGAATTGGTAGGCCCACACGGGACGGCCGCGAGCGGCGCGGGCGTCTACCAGGTTCATGGCCGGGACACGGAAGAGATCGTCTCCGATGAGCTGGATCATCAGGTCCGCGGGCCGGGCAACGGGGTGGGCGTTCGCATAGGCGGTGTAGGCGTCGCGGGCCCGGTCGCCGAAGGTTTCGGCGAAGCGGGCCCGGGCCTGCTCGGGCGTGATCGCCGCGTACATCGGGTGGAAGGCGAATCCGAAGGTCGCCTCGTCGGCCGTCCATCCGATCAGGATGTCCTTGTCGGTGACGTCGACCAGGGCCTCGACGGGATGCCTGCGCACGGTGACGCCGTCGAGCACCGGCAGATACGGTGTCGGCCAGTAGCCGAAACGAAGGAAGGCACCGGCCATTTCGGGCAGGGAGGCGTTCGGGCGGGAGTCCGCGCAGTTCGTCGATGCTGTCGACCCCGGCGGCCCGCCTGGCGGAAAGCTGGTTTCGCCGAGTTCGCGGACCGGGACTGCGCGCCCGGCGAGAACGACGAGGAATCCATCGCCCTGCTGTCTGAGATCTTCGCCGACGTGCTCGACGGCCACGCGGTGCAGGCCAACAACTCCCGCTGGATCAACTTCACCACCGTTCGCAATACCCGCTGGCGGCACGGCAATATCGTGCTTGTCGGCGATGCCGCGCACACCGCACACTTCTCCATCGGCTCCGGCACCAAACTGGCCATGGAGGACGCGCTCGCACTGGCCGGGTGCCTGCACGAAAACGCCACGGTCACAGCCGGACTCGAAGCCTACGAGGCCGAGCGGCGACCGGTGGTGGAGTCGGTGCAGCGCGCCGCGCAGGCCAGCCTGGAATGGTTCGAGTCGATCGCGCAGTACACCGACCAGCATCCGGACCAGTTCGCGTTCAACCTGCTCACCCGCAGCCGCCGCATCACCTACGACAACCTGCGCCTGCGCGACGACGACTTCGTCGACACCATGGACGGCTGGTATCTCTCGGCGCAGCACGAGACCGCGGGTGCGGCCGACACCCGGCCGCCCATGTTCTATCCGTTGCGGCTCAAGGGCATCACGCTGCCGAATCGGATCCTGGTCTCGCCCATGGACATGTATTCGGCGATCGACGGCATGCCGACCGACTTCCATCTGGTCCATCTGGGCAGCAAGGCCCTGGGTGGGGCCGGACTGGTGATGACCGAAATGGCCTGTGTCTCTCCCGAGGCCCGGATCACGCCGGGTTGTGCCGGGCTCTACACCGGCGAGCAGGAACGGGCGTGGGGCCGGATCGTGGATTTCGTGCACTCCGGCACCAACTCGAAAATCTGTGTCCAGCTGGGCCATTCGGGACGCAAGGGTGCCACCAAGGTGATGTGGGAGGGCATCGACGACCCGCTGGAGGACGGCGGCTGGGAGACCGTGGCCCCCTCGCCCGTCCCCTACGGGCCCGAGAGCCGCACGCCCAGGGAGATCACTGTCGCGGAAATGGACGAGATCACCGCGCAGTTCACCACCGCCGCACAGGCCGCCGCCCGCGCCGGATTCGATCTGCTCGAATTGCATTGCGCGCACGGCTATCTGCTGTCGTCGTTCCTGTCGCCACTGGCCAACCAGCGCACCGACGAATATGGCGGCACCCTGGCAAACCGGTTGCGCTTCCCGCTGCGGGTGTTCGACGCCGTCAAGGCGGTCTGGCCCGCGGATCGCCCACTGTCGGTTCGCATCTCGGCCACCGACTGGGCCGACGGTGGCGCCACCCTCGATGATGCGGTCGCCATCGCCCGGGCCTTCGCCGAGCACGGCGTCGATGTGCTGCACGTGTCGTCCGGGCAGGTCGTCAAGCACGAGACCCCGGCCTTCGGGCGCAGCTACCAGACACCGTTCGCGGACCGGATCCGTCAGGAAGTGGGTGTGCCCCACGGTGTCCGGGTGATCGCGGTGGGCGCGATCTCCTCCTACGGCGACGTCAACTCGGTGCTGCTGGCGGGCCGCGCCGACTTGGTCGCGCTGGGCCGCGCACATCTGTGGGATCCCCAGTGGACGCTGCACGCGGCCGTCGAGCAGGGGTATCGGGGGGAGGCCGCCGAATGGCCCGCTCCGTTCCGGGCGGGCAATCGCAAACCGCCCACCGGCCGCACCGACGGGCCGCCGCCGCGACTGCACCTGGTGCGCCGCGCTGGAACCGCCGGGGCCGGTGCGCGCCGCTGGCGGCCGTCGCGGGCCATCGCGAGTTGATCGGCACCGAAACCCTTGACTCCCTTCCCGATTGGATGACCCGATGACGACCCGGACCCTGCCGACCTCCGCGATCTTCACCGCGGCCGCGACCCTGACACCGGCCGAGCCGCAGCACTTCGACCTCGCCTTCGACGCGACCACCCAGCCGTGCCCCTGGCCCAAGGCGTACGGCGGCGACCTGGTGGCGCAGGCCGCGGTGGCGGCCATGCGGTCGGTGACCGACGGCAAGACGCTGGACTCGATGCAGAGCTATTTCCTGCGCCCCCGCCGATATCGGCGCGACGATCCGCTACGAGGTCGAAGTGCTGCGCGACGGCCGCGGCTACAGCACCCGGCAGGTCCGCGCGTACCAGAACGGGAAGCCGATCTATGTCTGCCTGGCCAACTTCGCGGCCGGTGAGCCGGGCGGAACCTTCCTCGCTGAACCCGACTCGACGGTCCCGGATCCCGAGGGGCTGCCCGGTGCGGGGGAGTACCTCCTCGATCGCAGCGGCGGGTCGATGACCGATGAGTCCAAGGAGTACTGGTCCGCGGGACGCGGTTTCGACATGCGCCACGTCCCCGGCCCGGTGTACCTGCACATCGACGGCGAGCCGGTACCGCACCAGGCGGTGTGGGTGAAACCGTTCGACGCGCTGCGGGCAGTCGATGGATTGACCGATGCTCAGCGCGATCTCGCGGCACTGGCCTACGTGTGCGACTACACGATTCTCGAGCCCGTGCTGCGTGTCCTGGGCCGCCCCTGGGCCGAGCCCGGACTGGTCACCGCGAGCCTCGACCACGCCATGTGGTTTCACCGCCCGATCGTGTTCGACGACTGGCTGCTCTACGTGCAAGAGGCGGTCGCCGCCGACTCCGGGCGCGGCCTCGGCCTCGGCCGCTTCTTCACCCGCGACCGTCGTCACGTCGCAACCGTCCTGCAGGAAGGCATGATTCGCCCCGCCTGACCCCGCCCCCGGCCGGATTTGGCTTCGCCGCGCCGACCTCACATATGGTGCGAATATGACGGCAGAAACTCCAGCGACGCCCGGTGGCCGGGACGCTCGCCTGGCCCACTTGATCGTCACCATTTTCGGCCTGTGCGCTCGCGCCGAGGGCAACTGGCTGCCCACCGCGTCGGTGGTCGCCCTGATGGCCGATCTCGGCGCGGAACCGCAGGCCGTCCGCTCGTCGGTCTCCCGGCTCAAGCGGCGCGGTGTGCTGCTGAGCGCACACCACCGCAAGGCGCCCGGCTACTCGCTGTCCGAGCCGACCCTCGAGGCCCTCGCCGAGGGTGATGTCCGAATCTTCCAGCACGCCAGGGCATCCGAGGAGGACGGCTGGGTGCTGGTGGTGTTCTCGGTGCCGGAAGCCGAGCGCGACAAGCGGTATGCCCTCCGGTCGAATCTGACCCGCCTCGGTTTCGGCACCGCCTCCCCGGGCGTGTGGATCGCGCCCGGCACCCTCGCCCGCGAGGCTCGGGACACCCTCGAACGCCGCGGCCTCGCCGACTACGTGGACATCTTCACCGGGCAGCACATCGCCTTCGGCGACCTGCGCGCCAAGATCCCGCAGTGGTGGAACCTGGACGAGCTCACCGACCTGTACACCGATTTCCTCCAGCACTACCGCCCGATGCTCTACCGCGCCGCCGTCGGCAAACCGACACCGCGCGAAGCCTTCGAGATCTACGTCCCGATGCTTCTCGGCGTCGATATCGATGTCGATCGCGGTCTCGGGCAGGTTGATACCGGCGATCCGGCCGTCGAACCGGTGCGCCAGGGCCTTCAGCAACTGCTGGAACCGTTGCTGGACAGCAGGATTCCACTGCATGGCCACCGCGCCGGTCGGGCCGGAGGTGGGCCCGTTGTCGTCGGTCTGCGCGGCAGTGCCGCCCGCGTATTCCGGATCGGTCAGCACATAGCTCGGCAGTCGTGCCGGCGGCTCGAAGAAACGGTCCTGAACCTGGACGAACAGCTTCTTGCCCAGTGCCCGCACCTGCCCCAGAACCTGCTCGACAGCCGAGAAGTCGTAGCTCCCCTTCGCCTTCTCCAACGCCGCCCACGCGACCACGACCTGCACCCCGTCGATATCGGGCCGCTTCAGCAGCGGCGCGGCGTCGGTGTCGAAATCGCCGAGGGAGGTGTAGAGGTAGTTCACCGCCCGAGCTCGCTCCGGCGCGGCCGTCACGCCGCCCCCGCAGGCAGCCACCCCCATGGCCGCAAGCGCGGTGACGCCAGCCGCGATGAGCCTGCGCCCTGTCGGCCGCGCGGCTCGCCGCGACCGGTGTGCACTCTCCGAATCGGTCTTTCCCATGCTCACCAATGTGGTCGGCGAGTATTGACGAAAAATGAGAATCGCGGCGAGCCAGGGGATGAGCCGCCTCGGGTTCGGCTACCCGCGGCGATCGGCAACGGTGCTCGACTCGGTGGCGTCGCCGGAACAGCTGTGTGGCACATGGGTATACGCCCACAGGGGGCGGATGTCGTCGACCGAGCGGGTTGGGCGGCCAGGCATTGCCGGCCGGTCAGTATGACGGGCCGTTCGGGATGCGGCCGGAAGGGAGTGGGCGTTCGGTAGGCGCGAGGGCCTTTGGCTCAGGCGTCGTCGATGCTGATGCCGTCGCGGGCGATTCTCTGGGTGCGCGGCGAGAAGAATGAAATCGGTCAAAGTAGCCGCGTTGCCCCCGAATCGTCGGATGAGCTGATGGCGTTCCGGATGCTGGAGTACATGGTGGCGATCTGGAATCGCTATCTGCGGCGTCATCCGCAGGCGCGTCGGCTGCCGGTGGTGATTCCGGTGGTGGTGCACTGCGATCCGGGTGGGCATCGCTGGAGCGCTCCCACCGATCTGTCCGATCCGTCCGATCTGCTGTGCGTGGGGCCGAAGCGGAGCGGTTGCGGGTGTGGGGTGCGCGGGTGTTGACCGCTTCGGCGTTGGACGAGGTATTCGCCGAGTAGCTCCCGGCGCCGGTCCCGCGGAGGGATCGTGCACGTTTCCGGTCCGACCCTGGCTGGTATCAGGTCGGTACTCCGTTCATGGTCGTGGCCTTGCGTGTTCACGGCGGCGAGGCGGTCCGAAGTCAAGGGGATTCGGGTCAAGGTTCGGTGTGGGTTATCCGCGGGGCGGATACCGGGGAACGGGTCTCCACCTCTGTGACGTGCGCGAACAGGCTGTTTCGGGATTGACCGGCGGGGGCGGGTTCCCAAACCTGGGTGCATGAACAAATCGCTCAGTTGCGCGGCGCTGGCTGCCATGTGCCTGTCGACCGTGGTCTGTTCGGTGTTCGGTTCGGGCGATGCTTCGGCCGAACCGCCGCCCGCCGGGTGCGGGTCCGACTACTCGGTGCCGCATCAGGTCACCGTCACCTGCGAGCCGGGTGCCGGGGTCGGGCAGCACGCCTGCATCCGATGCCGCGATCTCGGCGGCGTGCTGCACACCCGCATCGGGACCACCATCGGCACGAACGGCGGTTGGTCGCGAGCGGTGTGTGCCAGCGGTGAATCCGGTCCGGTCTAGTCCGGCGCGGACGCCCTACCCGCGAGCTCTGCGCTCAGCCTGCCCGGCCGGAATCCGGCCGTGCGCCTTGCCTCGGTGTTCGAGCGAAAGGCTCGGTCCCATGTCTGCAAACCAGGAACGCTCCAGGACGACCAAACGCGCTGCGCGTGAACGCAAGCGGAGCAAGCGTGGCCGCCGCGGCCTCTACGCGGCTGCTGGCGTTCATGCTGGCCGCCATGTGGGGCAACCGGCAGGCCCAATGGCTGTCCGGGGAGGAACGCACCGCCCAGACCCGGCAACGCGTCGAAGCCGACGCCCGCGAATGGGCCCGCCGCGCCAGCCTGCTGTACGCCGAGGCGCGGCTCGAGGACGCCTCGGCCTGGCTGGCGAACTCCGCCTCGCCGAATCGGATTGCGCGGCAATTCATCACCGAATCCCAGGTCCAGTCTCGGCGACGGCTCATCCGTCGCCGGGCGATCCTGTCCACCATCGCCTTCTGCGCTCTGTTGACGATGCTGCTGGCGGTCTCCGCGGCCCATGACCGTCGGACATCGGCCGGGCCCGCGCACCGAGAACTGTCGGGCGTCGCGGAAGGCCCTGGCGGAACGGCTCATTCGGTCGTCGAAAGTGGACCCGCCGTGAGCGGGCTCGTTGTTTCGAGCTGAGGTGTCAGCCCCACCAGAAGGCGGTCGCGATGATGACGTACAGGGTCACCAGGGCCGCGCCCTCGAGCCAGTTGGAGTCGCCGTCGAGGACCACCACGATGGTCACCACCACCGCGAGCAGCAGCGCGACCAGGAGCAGGGGCGGCAGCACCAGGGTGAAGGAGGCGCCCACCAGTGGCGACAGCAGCACAAGGGCGGGGGCGACCATCATGGCGATCTGGATGGGGCTCTGCAGGATCACCGACAGGGCGTGGTCGGGCTGGTTGCGGTGGGCCAGTTGGATGCCGACCACATTTTCGACCGCGTTGCCCGCAATGGCGACGATGACCAGACCGGCGAACGCCTGCGAGATGTGCAGCGAGTCCATGGCGGGGGTCAGCGCGGCGACGAACCAGTCGGACACGAAGGCCGCCGCGACACCGGTGACGGCGAGCATGGCACCTGCCACCCACAGCGGCCAGCGCGCCTGCTCGGCGGACCCGTCGGCCTCGGGAACTTCGGCGGCTGCGGCGTTTTCGGGCGCGGGACCCTCCTGCTTCTTCAGCGACGCCGGCAGCGACAGCGCGAACAACGCCAGCAGCAGGACCGAGACCACTATCGACAGACCGCGCTCGTGACCGGCGGCCGGGGTGTGCAACAGCGCGGTCAGCGCCGGAACCACCAGGGCCGCAACGGAAAGCGTCAGCATCAGCGAGAGCCTGCGGGCCGCGGCGGAGTCGAAGCGCTGCACGCCGTGGCGCACGCCGCCGGCGACGAAGGCCAAGCCGAGTACCAGCAGCACGTTGGCCAGGATCGAGCCGACGATGGTGGCCGTGGCGACCTCGTACAGTCCGCTCTTCAAGGCGAAAAGCACCACGAACAGCTCCGGCAGGTTCCCCAGCGCGCTCTGCACCACTCCGGTCGCGCCCGCTCCCAACCGTTCGCCGACCTGTTCGACGCTGCGGCCCACCAGGCTTGCCAGTAGTGCGAGTGCGGCGCCGGAAGCGATGAACGGCACCACCGTTCCGCCGACGTGTGCGTAGTTGGTGACCGCGGCTACCGCCATGAGCGTACCGGCCAGTCCGATGAGTCGCCCGTCCGAGCCCGAGAAAACCATGGGGATGATCATCCCCTGCCGCGACCGTTTGTGTCCGCCCCGGCGCGCGATGATTGGTGAGAATCGAGGGGTCGGCGGCTGGAATCGGTGCGATGTGTGGAGACAGCGGAATGTCAGGTCGAGATGACGACGGCGCGTGAGGTTCCCGATCCGTGGTCGGGTCATCGGGGCGCCGCGCATTGGGTCCCCTCACGCGGTGTGGCCAACGGGTTGTCCGGCCACGGCTGGGGAGTGCTCGCCGACCTGGACGAATCACAGATCTACCGGGTCCTTTTCGCGTTGACCGACGAGGGAATCGCGGCCTACGTGCTGCCGGTGCGCACCACGGTGCTCGAGCCCGGCGACCCGGATGTGGTGTGGCGGCTCTGGGTCGACCTCTCGCGGTTTCGCGCGGCGGAGGATCTGCTGATGGAATTGCTGCGTTACGGCCGTTCCCGGCGTTCGCCGCAACCCGCCCCGGGGCGCCGCCGCCGTCGGCGCGTGCCCCTGGTTCGCAAGTCGCGGTGAGAACCGGTCGATGATTCACCGGAATCCGTCGCCCCCCGGCGGAATCCACTCAGACGGCGACGGGCAGGTACCGGCCCGTATTGCGATGCGTGTCGTGGGCCCGGGTGAGCAGGCGGGTGAGGGCGTCGGCGACGCGCCCCGGCTGCTCCATGATCACCGAGTGGCCCGCGCCCTCGACCAGCACCAGATCCGAGTAGTCGACCGCGGCGGCCATGGCGATGGAATGCGTTGGCGGAGTGATCGAGTCGGTGGAGCCGCACAGGATCAGGGTCGGGATCGCGGAGAGGGTCGCGAGGGCGTCGGTGCGGTCGTAGGTCGTGAAGGCTTCGAGGAAGGCGGCCATGGTAACGATCGGTGTCTGGTTGTGCATGGCGTTGGCGAGGGTGAGCAGGCGGGGGCCGAACGTGTGGTCGCCGCGGCGGGCGCGGTGGACGATCGGCGCGAAGGCCCGCCCCGCCAGCAGCTTCGCGTGATGCATGCGGCCCGGGGCGTGGTGGACGGCGGCTCGGAACAGCGAGATGAGCGGGTGGCGCAGGAAGCGGCCGAGGCCGTCCTCGGTGAGGCTGCTGGCGGCGGTCGCGATGAGGCCGATACCCGTGATGCGCGAGCCGATCTCGTGCGGGTGGCGGCTGACGTAGGTGAGCACGCTCATGCCGCCCATCGAATGGCCGACCAGAATGACCGGTCCGGTGGGGGCCACGGCCTCGAGAACCGCGTGCAGGTCGTCGGCGAGCTGGGCGAGGGTGTAGGTGCGGCGATCCGCGAGGGCGGACCTGCCGTGGCCGCGGTGGTCGTAGCAGACGATCCGGGCGTCCGGGTATCGCTTCAGCAGTGCGCTGCGGACCGCGGTCCAGGATTCGCTGCGGCCGCAATGCCCGTGCGACAGCACGACCGTCAGCCGGGCCCGCCGGGGCCCGTGGATCCGGACCTCGAGCGCCACGCCGTCGGCAGTATGGACCGTGGACCTCGAGGACGCCGAGGCGGCGCGCGAGTGCGCCGAGGTGGCGAGGCTGCTCACGGTGGACATCGGCGCTCCGGTTCTGATCGGCGGGACGAGTCCAACTATTCGCCGCCCGATCCGCCGACAGCAGGTGCCCGTGGACTGGAGACCGCCTCCCAAGGTGGACGCAATTTCCACCAAGGTATTACCGACCGTCGCGGTATTACCGGTCGTCTTCGCGGTCTTCGGGAGATCGGAAGCCCGACAGCGTGGGATTCGGCCGATTCCGCCGGTAGCGGCCGTCCATCCAGAAGCTGATAGTGCCCCAGGCCCCGAGGCCGCCGAGTACCACGACGATGAGAACGATCACGGTGTCCATCGAAATCACGCTCCCCGCTCGGAAATCGTGACCAAGGCCCGGGAGTCCTCGGCGAGGACCGCGGCGCGCACATCCTTCATGAATCTCCGGTAGAGGACGTATCCGTTCATGGTCTTCGGTGAGATCGGGATGAACATGTAGGTCTGCTGGGTCGTCTTGTAGGTGTCTATGTGACTGCGGCCCGAGGATCCGGTGGCGGTGTCGTGGATGGTCACATGGAAGGTGAGCAACTCGTAGAAGCCGGCCATGCTGCGCACCGAGAAGTTCGTCCGGCCGCGGTCGGCGCCTTCGAAACGCACCGTGCCGAGCAGAGTCTTGGTGGAATCGCCGACGTGCTTGGTGATTTCGGCGAATCGATCTGCCGAGAGCCGAGTTTCGATCGAGAAGTGGGAATCCGCGTACTTGTGTTTGCGGGACATGGGAACTCCAAAGAGTATCAATTTCGTTAGCTGGTATGGCTGTCGCTCCTGGGAGCGGTTCGGCCGACTTTACGCGTGGTGGGTGAATTAGTCTGCGTTACCAGGTGATTCGGGAACTTTGGTCCCGGCCTTCACTGTTTTTCGCCGATATAGCCACCTAATAGCAGACCGTCCAGATCGGAAATGGGCGGTTATCGTTTGAACGGGAGTAGAACTCCGGCGCGGGTTCCCGGTCGGATATCGGCTGCTGCGTGGCGCACGAAGCGTTCGATCTGGTCGCCGGCGTCGATTCCGCGCTTTCGACGTTCGTCGGCGTCGTCGGCGCGATGGATACGGTCGGTGTCCTCGACGATCCGGGTGGCGATGATGCGCAGTTCCGGGTCGTCGGTGAGGACGTGCAGCAGGGCCAGTGCCTCGAAAAGCGTTGCCCGGCATTGATGCGACTCGCGCACGGCGGCCAGTGTCGCGCTGCTGCCGGGCGCTTCGGCCTGCCGATGCCAGCGGGTCAGCTCGCTGAGCCGGTAGCGGATGGCGGCGCCGGCGAATCTGCTGTACGCGTCCAGCCGCTCCTGCCGGTCGCGTTCGGCCCGCTGCAGGGCGGTCGCGCGGTCGGCGACGGCGCGCTGCATATAGAAGGTCAGCAGCGAACCGAGCAGGGTCGCCGCCACCCCGACGACGGTGGTCCACAGCGCGGTCATCGGCCCGCGAGCAGGTCGATCGACCCCTCGAACCCGGACGAATCCCGTTGGACCGTACCGGATTTCACAATCGACCTGCTCTGGGTGGGTGGACCGGGCGTAGGGTGCTCCACGAATCCTCGATTCGGCCTGTTCGTCACGACTTCGGATCAATGAGACAGTCCGGGGGACGTTGTGCGACCGATCCTCGGGCAGGTTCGGACAACGTCGTACGGCTCGGCACGATCGAATCCGGCTACCGTGGCGACGGGACGGAGGGAGGCGAGTGTGAGCCGGGCAGAACCGCGCGGAATCGCCGCACCCGATCCGCGCCGCATCACCACCCGGCGCGAGTTCGGGCGGGAATTGACGCTGGCCAGACGGCGCAGCGGGCTGACCGTCCGGCAGGTCGCCACCAGGGTCGGGCTACCGACCAGCACGCTCGGTGGCTACTTCGCGGGCTCACATCTCCCGGCGCTGCAACCGGCCGACCTGCTCGTCACCCTGCTCGCCGCGCTCGGCATCGATCGCGCCGAGGACGTGCGCCGGTGGGGTGAAGCCTACTGGCGTGTGCGCGAAGGGGCCACGGACGCAGCCGATTTCGACGATTCCAAGAATTCCGCGCGACTGCTGGTGTCCACCCGGCCCCCGGTGGACCGGCTCGCGGTCGAGCCCCGGGTGCGTGGGCGCGACACCCTGGTGCGAGCACTCGACGACCGCGTCGCCGCGGCGGCCGGGTGCGAGCAGTCGACCGCGGTGCACGTCCTGCAGGGCCTGGGCGGGTGCGGCAAGAGCATGGTCGCGCTGACCGTGGCCGAGCACGCCCAGGCCGCGGGCATCCCCGTCTTCTGGATCTCCGGGGACAGCACGGAGACGCTGGCCGCCGGAATGCACGCGCTGACGGTTCAACTCGGCGCGGCGGGCTATCTGTCCGAGGGCGGCAGCCCGCCCGACACCCTGTGGCGCTGTCTCGACGATCTGCTCGACCGCTGGTTGCTGGTGCTCGACAATGTCGACGATCCACAGCGGGTGCTGGCATTGCCGGGCGCGCGGATCGGTGACGGCACCGGCTGGCTGCGACCGGTCGAGGGCGGTCGCGGCACCGTCATCGTCACGACTCGCGATGGCGACCAGGCGATCTGGGGGGATCCGCTGCCGCCGTGGCTGCGGTTGCACCGGGTGGGCGGGCTGTCCGCGGCCGACGGCGCGCGGGTGCTGGCCGAGCTGGCCGGGGACGACGATGCCGCGGGCGGGGCGGAGCTGTCCGACCGGCTGGGCGGCCTGCCATTGGCGCTCATGCTGGTGGGCAGGTATCTGGCCGAAACGCGCCGCATTCCGAGCAGACTGGGCGCGTCCGCATTGCCGCGGACCTACGGAGAGTATCGGGACACCCTGCGGCACAGTGGTTATCGCACCCTCGTGCCCGAGCACGGCCGCGGCGACGAGCGTCTGGTGATCGGCCGCAGCTGGCGGCTGTCGCTGGATCTGCTCGCCCGCCGCGGCGTGCCGCAGGCCGGTGCGCTGCTGGGCACGCTGGCCTGTTTCGGCACCGAGCCGATCCCGTACGGTGAGCTGCTGCTGGCCGAAACCCTGTCGGGCACAACGCTGTTCGAGGGAATCACCGCGCGCGGTATCTGGCAGGCGCTGCGCGCGCTCGACGACCTCGGTCTGATCACCCTGCACGCGCCCGCCGAATCCGGCGAGCGCTGTTCGGAGTCGCTCGAACTGCATCCGCTGGTGCGGGACATGGCCCGCCACGACGCCGCGTCGAGCGAACCGGCGGTCGCCTACCTCGAGACCGGTACCGCGCTGCTGCACGCCGCCCTGCGCAACGCGCACCCGAAATCGCCCGAGGCGTGGCACAAATGGCGTTCGCTGCTGAGTCACGCCACCGCGCCGCTGGAGCTGCTGACGGTACTGCCGACGGCGACGGCGGCGGTCCGGGCGGCGCTGGAACTGGGTGGTGACGCGGCACAGTACCTGCGCGCCAGCGGATTGCGCGACCGCGCCGAAGCCACCTTCAGCGCGGTACTGCGACTGTCCGCCGACCGGCTCGCGGACACCGATCCACTGCGCCTGGACATCGAGCACAATTTCGCGCGCCTGCGCTACGACCAGGGCAGATACGCCGAGGCCGAGCAGCTCTACCGCACGGTGCTCGCGCGCCGCCGCGCGCGACTGGGCCATCGGCATCCCGACACCCTGGTCACCCAGCACTATCTCGCGCGCACCCTGCGCCGGTTGCGCGAGTTCGAGCAGGCCCGGACGCTGCTCGAGGAGACCTTCCGGATCCGGCTGGAGCTGCTGGGGGCGCGGCATCCCGACACGCTCACCAGCCGTCAGGGCATCGCCGACCTGCTGCGCGCGGAAGGCGAAGTGGCGCAGGCGGAGACGATCTACGCCGAGGTGCTCGCGGACCGGACCGAAGTGCTCGGACCCGATCACCCCGCTACCCTTTCGACCCGCCAGTATCGCGCGGAGCTGCTGCACGCGCGCGGCCACCTCGTCGAGGCCGAGGCCGAGCTGCGCCTGCTCCGGGCGGCGAATCAGCGGGTGCGCGGCGCGGATCATCCGCGCACCCTCGCCGTGGGTTCCACGCTCGCCGAGGTGCTGGTGGACCTCGGCCGGCCCGCCGACGCGGCGGAAGTGGCGGTCGTCGTCGCCGGCGCGACCCGGCGGCTCTTCGGCGCCGCGCACCCGGCCACCCTGGCGGCGCGCCGGAGACTGGCCCGCATCGAATCGGAAATCACCGGTGTCGCAACCGATTCCGGTGATTCATCGGCTCCACCCGCACACCGATGATCGGAGGTTACATGACGGAGCAGTATCGCGGAATCGACCCGGCGCTGTATCACGGCCTGGATCCCGAGGTGGCCGAGGTCCTGGCCACCTGGGCCGAGGTGCACCGGCGGCATTACACGCTCGACCGCTGGCTGGTGAACGGGCGAAGCCGCCAACCGGTGGCCGTGGTCTGCGAAACCGACAGCCACGCCGCCAGAACCATGATGCTGATACTGAAAGTGCTCTCACCGCAGAATGATTCGCTCGACGCCAATGAATTCTTCCGGCACCGGCAGGCGGAATCGGATCGGTCGGACTTCGCCGCCGCGCATCTGAGCACCTTCGTGCACGACGCCGTGTTCGTCCCGTCCGGCCGTCGCTGGATCACCTTTCAGGAGATCGCCGCGAAGGGGCTGGAGAACACCGAGGTGCTGACCGTGCTGCTGCGCCGGATGCTGAACCTGGCCGATCCGGCGGAGCTGCCGATCGGGCGCGAAATCGACTGTACGCATGAGGTGTTCACGGCCGCGTGCCGGATCATCGTGGCGGGAGTCCTGGGGGACTGGGCCCGGTCGCCGTTCATTCCGGAGAAGGTGACCTGGGACCTCCCCACGTTCTTCGAGCGGCACCTGTTCGATCAGCTGGAACCGAACGGTCGGCTCGAGGCGTGGGCGCGCGCGAACCAGGCGGACATGATCCGGTGCGACGGCGAATCGAGCCCGCTGCCCAATCCCTTCGCCGTGGCCCAGGGCCGCCTGCTCGCCGACGTCACGATCACTCCGTTGCTCGGCCGTAGCCACGGCGACCTGCACACCGACAATGCCCTGATCCGCGTCCGCCCCCGCGTCGACGTCACCGACTACTACCTCATCGACACCGCGCTCTACGAGGCCGTCGGACCGATCACCCGCGACCCCGCGCACCTGGTGCTCTACATCATCGCCCGGTCCATGGAAGCCATTGCCCCCGTACAGCAGAGCGCGCTGATCGAGCTGCTGCTCGACCCGATCGACGGGCCCGCCTACGCGGTGCCGACCTGGCTGGGCGAGCTCATCCGGGGCATCGACGCCGAAACCCGGGCCTGGAGTGAGCGCGGCAGCCTTGGGCAACGGTGGTCCGAGCAGAATTATCTGTCGCTGGCCGCCTGCGCGATGCTGTTCCTGGGCCGGACCTCGACCCGGGAGGCAGACAAACCGTGGTTTCTGCGGCTCGCGGCCCGCGCGGTCGCGAAGTTCGCCGAGCAGCGCCGCGTGCCACTGGACGGTTCGAGCACCGCGCAGGCCACCGCGATCCGGTCACAGGCTGTGCCGCAACCGAATTCACCGGGGCCCAGTGTGCCGACCCCTGCCGTCGCTCCCACCGAACCGCCGGTGCCCGCGGACGCGCCGCCGGAGGGTGAGGATGGCAGGGGGTCGCGCAAGAAGAAGGGCGCGACGTACGACGTCCGTGTGAAGGGTTCCAAGGGAGTGCAGATCGGTGACCACGGCCATCAAGTGAACAAGTGGTAAGAAAACTACTGCGGCCTGATTGCGATCGTGAACTGATATCTCGAGGGGCCTGTGGTGACGCATGGGCCGTCGAATCGTAACTTCGTGCTGGTTCCCCACGGGATGGTCACGGTTTGTCCGTCGCAACTCCAATCGGAGGAATCGGACTTGCCGTCGATCGTCCAACCTTGACGACAGCGAAGGGTCACCGGTTGCCCGAATCGGTCCGGCAACGTGCAATCCCACGTGAAATTCGATCCATGGATGTTCTCGTCGCGGTGGAAGGCGAAGCCTGCCGGGGTTCGCTGCATTGTTCCGACGACAGAATTGGGACGGCCTGTGGTTGTTTCGTCCGATATGTTTTCCAAGACCCACATTCCGGAAAGATCCAGGGGCGAGGCGGGTGTGTTGGTGGTTCGGGGCGTGCCGGGTTCCGTCGACGTCGTGGGTGCGGGTGTCACCGGTGTGATCGGCGGCGGCGTGCTGGTGCTCGCCCAGCCCGCGTGGTCGACATCGCCGCCCCCGGTGGTTCCGACCGGCCGCTCGAACGGCTGCCCGGTCACGATGTCCACCAACACGATCAGTGTCAACGGCGATGGGCTCGGTGATACCGCCCCCACTCGCTTGGCCTCGAAGCCCTGCCACGGCGAGCCGAGGAATTTCGGCGTATGCGGCAGCGCGGTCGGCAAGGTCAGCGGCGACCCGCTGAGACTGCGGAACCGCAGCACCCCGTGCACGTCCACGAGCACCGCCGTCCCCGCTTGCAGAATCGATTGGTGCGCGACCGCCCGGCCGTCCACCAGCCCGTAATTCGTGACCCGCAGGTCGATGCGCAGCAATACCGGGGTCAGTTCCCGCAGATACCGCACCAGATCCGGCCCCGCGAGGTGCTGCCCGCCCGACCATGTGAAGCTGGAGTCCGACTCGAGAACTTTTGCCGCACTGTTCGATTCGCCCGGATGCGCGGTGTAGAACGCGATCATGTCGTCCCGGTCGGTCAGCGCCCGATCGCGCGGCGCGCCGTACAACCCGGGCAGATCCCCGGAATACGGTTTGGCGGCGGCCGACCCGCCGACGCTCGGCAGGTCGGCCACCACCGGGTTGGTCTCCGGCCGGTACACCGTCGGCGGCGTCGGCATGAACGGATTGCCGCCGGGCTGGTCGCCGGGTTCGAGCAGCACCTCCGGCGGGCCGAGCGATTCGGTCTTGGAAGTCAGCGCGACGGACGCCGCGAACACGCTGGAGGCCGCGAGCACCACCACGATGACGGCGGCGAACAGACCCAGGCGGGTCAGGCGCAGGGCGGCGTCCTGATCGCGGTGGAAGAGATTGAATTGGATTCCCGCGCCGACGAGGATGCCCTCGGAACGTTTGACGTCCGCGGCGTAGGTGGGTTCCGGGCCGGAGCCCCGCGGATCGGAATTCTTGCTCACCTGGGTGTCCCGGTCGGTCGATGCGGACCCGATGATGTTGCGCGAGCAGGCGATCAGCGCGACGGGCCGGGGGAGCTCCCGCACAGCACGCGGGGGCGTCCCCACGCGTTGGTGGCATCCTGCAGGTGCCGGGTGTCATAGAGCGTCAACCGGATCACCCCCGAAATGTCCACATGCACATCGACGGCGGGATCGTTGGGGCCCACCGCGGTCGAGTAGAGCTCCCGGTCGTCGCCGATCACCACGAACTGTCCGGTGCCGCCGCCCGCCGAATCGGTGTTCTTGCCCACCGACGCCTCGAAAGCGGTGCACTGGCCCCCGATCGCCCACACCGCCTTGTCGTTCTGGTCGGTGGCACTGGACTGGTAGCCGCCGACGATCCCGGCGGGATACGGGGCCGCGCCGATCCGCACCGGGTCGAAGGGGGTGAAACCGTTGTTCCAGATGACGGCGCTCAATTTCGACAGGTTGTACCAGATCGGGGCGGTGGGGTTCCTGGTCGTCGTCACCGCGCTCGTCGTGGTGGACGGTACGACCTCCGAAACGGGTTGTCGCGATTCGGTTTTCCCGGCTTCCGGCGTTTCGCTCCCGCGCTTGCCCCACGTCACGAAGGTGACGACCGCGATGGCGAGCACCAGCACCGCGACGAACACGCCCGCCGTCCTGCTCATGCCGTAGAAGTGATTGACCTGCGTGCCGTCCTCGCCGATGAGTTGACCCCGGCCGCGATTCGCACGGGCCCGATATTCCCGTTTCCCCGGTTTCCGGGAGGGGTCGCGCGGGTCGGAATTCATGCTCACTTCGAACGCCCATTCACATTTCGGCCGTCAAGGATTCGATCAGTACGCATGGCGCGAACGGGTCCGCTACCGCTCAGGATTATTGCCCGCTACCGGTCGTCGCGGGACCGAAACCCGATCCCGTGACCTGATTTCCGAATACGACGTTGTCCGGGGCCGTCCGAATCGCCGCGGTGCGACCGGGCCGGGTCCGCGGCGACCGCGCGGGCGGGCGTCAGCCGATCGTGTAGGCGGGGACGAAGGTGCACGGCGGAGTGACCGGGTGGTCGGGGTCGAGTGCGTTGGCGACCATTGCCACGGCGGTGCGGGAGTACGGCTGGGCGAAATGCTGCGAGAAGTCGAGCGGACAGACGTCGTTGATATAGCGGGTGGTGGCATTGGCGGCGCCGGCCGGGGGTGCCATGCCGCCGAGCAGGCCGACCTCGTCGGCGACATCGGTGATCAGGGTGTAGTCGATATCCGGTTGCAGCGCTTGGACCTTGCCCCAGACCCAGGGGTCGGCGAAGTTCAGGTAGAGGGGCGCGACGCGGCCGTTGTAGAGGATCGTCTGATACAGCTGTTCGGGGATGACGTCGCGGGCCAGGGCGGTGACATCCACCGGGAAACCGGTGGGCCGGTAGGGGGAGGAGAGCAGGACCATGCGGGAGACCTTCCCGGCGCCGCCCGATTCGTTGACGTAGTAACGGTTCACGACACCGCCCTGGGAGTGGCCGACGAGTTGCACCCGCGTCGCACCGGTGGCGGCGAGGACGCGGTCCACCAGGCCGCTGACCTGTTGCGCGGAGGTCGGTATCGGATCCATGCCGTCCAATCCTGTTGGGATGCGGTGGATCTGGCGTCCGTAGTCGACGGTGAAGACGCAGAAGCCCAGGTTGTGCAGGTACGGCGCGAGGGCCGTCCAGTTGACCGCGGCGGACAGGAAGGTCGATCCGGTCAGCACCACGGGATCCGGGTGTTCGGGAGAGGGGCGGCAACCGAAGTCGTTCGCGCCCGGAACCGGACTGTCCCAGCCTGTTACGGCCACACGCGCCATCTCGCCGTTCCCGTAGGGGACCGGCAACGGGTCGGCGGTTGCGGGCGCAACCGCTCCGGTGAGTGTCAAGATGCTGTTTGCGGCGATAGTCGCGGCCCATATCGAAGACCTCATCGTCGTTCGACCTCCCGCATTCCATCTGTCTGAGTCGGATGGAGTCCGACGGTACAGACGGAGTCGAGGGGACGACATTGGCAAACCGCCAGAGAATTTCAGCGGCTTTGGTGTCGATGAACAACGCGCGGCATCGGGTCAGGCTCGGGTCCAGCCCTGCTGAAGGAACAGCGGGATGTACTCGGACGGGACGAACAGGCGATCCTCCGGGAGCGGGATGTCGATATAGCGATGGGGTGCAAGCAGTTTGCCGTCACCGGCGGCCAGATCGATGACCCAGCGGTCGGGGCTGCTGCGCACCACCTGCCCGGCCTGCTTCGTGACCCGGCCCAGGTAGCGCAGTTCGAAGGGCAGCAGGGTCAAGGGGTCGGCAGCCTCGCACACTCCGAGATGCGCGGCGCGTGCGGCCTTGACCGACTGTCGGGCGGCGTCCAGGCGGGGATCGGTGATCGGTTGTCCGGGAACGGGAACCGCGGCGGTCAGGGCCGGTTGTTTGCGGAAGGGGTCGATATTGGGCCAGATGAAGTACGGGGTGGCCAGGCCCTCGGACATCAGGCGTTCGTTGTAGGTCGGCGGATGCGGCTGCCCCGGCGGGGTGTCGACATTGAGGTAGCACAGGAAGCGCCCGTAGCGGTCGATGACATCGGTGGCGAAGGCGAGGAAGAAGCGGAAGGCGTCGAGGGTCTCGCCGCGATCGGTGCGATCCTTGTCGACCATGCCCTCGAGCGCCGTCGCCGCGGCCTGCGCGTGCCGGGCGTGATTGGCCGCGCAGGCCGGGCCGAGCCGGGTTTGCAGATCGGCTTGCAGGGCCGCGGGCCGCGGCGGGTCGAAGGGCGGTGTGCCCGCGGCGAACGGGTCGGTCAGGAAGGCCGCCCACTGCGGTGAGGCGATGGCGCGGAAGGTGTCCGGCGCGTCCGGGAGGGTGAAGCTGACTTCGGGCGCGTCCATCCCGAGCAGGCGGGTGCTGATATTGCCGACCGGATCGACGGCCACCGTGTCGCCGTCGTGCACGGCCTGGGCGACGGTATCGGGTTGCCCGCCCGGTGTGCGCGCGAGCCCCGCGTGCGCGACGGTGATTCCGCTCTTGGTCTGTTCGACTGCCTTGGACATGATGTTCTCCAGATTTCGCGGCGGTACTTCGAACACATCATCGCATGATACCGATCGGCTATAACGATTGCTCGGATACTCGTTTCCCGGGGCCGCCGTAGCCTGGGGCGGGTGACGGACAACCAGCTCGGCGAATTCCTGCGTGCGCGGCGGGCCGCGGTGCGCCCGCAGGACGTGGGGCTGGTCTCCTACGGTCGGCGCCGGGTCGCGGGGTTGCGGCGGGAGGAGGTGGCCCAGGCGGCGGGGATCAATGCCGATTACTACACCCGGCTGGAACAGGGGCGGGAGCGGAATCCCTCGGCGCAGGTGCTCGAGGCGCTGAGCCGGGTGTTGCTGGTGTCGGGGGCGTTGCGGGATCACCTGTTCCGGCTGGCGGGTGTCGCACCCCTCACGCGGGCGGTCGAGACGGTGGATCCGCTGCTGCGGCGGATGCTCGAGAATCATGTGGCCGCAACGGCATTGGTGTTGAGTCCGGCGATGGATGTGCTGGCCGCCAACGCCATGGCGGAGGCGTTCTTCTCGCCGTACCCGCGGCTCGACAATCTGGCGCGGATGACATTCCTCGAGCCGGTCAGCCGGGAGTTCTGCCTCGACTGGACCTGGACGTGCCAGGCCATGGTGGCGGGGTTCCGGCAGGCCGGGGCGCTGTATCCGGACCATCCGCGGCTGCGCGGTGTGATCGATGAACTGCTCACGGCCAGTGTCGAATTCGCCGAGCTGTGGCACTCGTACACGCTGTGCGTGGCGACCGCGGAGCCCCGGGGCTTCGTTCATCCCGAGATCGGGCCGCTGCGGCTGACCTATCAGTCCTTCGACGTGCGCGGCGCGGCCGGACAGCGGTTGATGCTGTATCAGCCCGAGCCCGGATCCAGTGCCGAGGCGCTGGCCCGCCTGGCCGAGGTCGCCTGAGCGAAGGTGCCGCGTGCCTGGGTGTCCCACACCCAGGCACCGGGGCGGCGGCCGTACCTACCATGCATGGGTCCGTGCGAGCCCGGCTCGCGACAACCATCCCGTCCTGCAGGAGAGCTCGTGCCGAATCCGCGGTCGTCGGTCGATCCACGCCCCCGCAACCACTTTCGGCGGCGCGGCTTCGCCTCCACGTGTGCCGCCGCGCTGGCGCTGACGGCGATCGGCGTCGCCGCACCCGCGCACGCCGAACCGGCTTCCTGCGCGGCCACCGCCACCACGGTGGCCACCGCGGCTTTCCCATTCCTGGACTGGGCCGAGAACCTCGGCTACGACGCCGACGGCAACCTGTGGGTGTCGCGGCTGTATCGAAACGAGGTGCAGCGCTACGACAGCGTGGGCCGGGTCACCGCGACCGTGCCCGTCACCTCACCCGGCGCGATCCGCCTCGGCCCCGACGGCTTGCTCTATGTCGTCTACGGCGACAACTCGCTGAACATGCTGCCCGGCACCCATGACAGCGGCGTGGTGCGCTTCGATCCGGCCGCACCCGCCGCGGTGCCCGAGGTCTTCGTGCGTGGTCTCGGCATGGCCAACGGGGCCGGTTTCGACGCGGCGGGCAACCTCTACATCGCCGACACCGCCTCCGGTGTGGTCCGCGTCCGGCCGGACGCCACCATCGACACCGACTGGACGGCGCAGGCAAAGCTGTTCGGGCTCAACGGTATCGCTGTCGTGGGAGACTCTGTCTACGTCACGGTCTACCTGAGCGCCGATGGGCAGGTCGTGCGCATCCCGATCAACGCTCCCGCCCGCCGGACCACGGCGGCGAGACTGGGCCTGGCCGATGACCTCGCCGTCGGTCCTGACAGATTTCTTTATGTCGCAACGACTTCGGGCAGTCTCGTCCGGATCGACCCGGCAAGCGATCGCACCTGCACCGTGCTCACCGTCGGTCCACTCGCGGCGGTCGCCGTGGTTCCCGGGACCGGCCGCGACCTGATGGTCGCCACCGGCGGCGGCGATCTGCTCCGCGTCCGCCTCAGCGAATGACGTTGGTGAGGGCCTCGTAGGTGCTGAGTCGGTTGCCGTCGATGGGCGACGGTGATTCGCACTGTGCAACAAGCAAATTCGATGGTCACGCGGGTCGCGTGGTTGGCCAGCCGCGCCGCCGCCCCGGCTTCGTAGCCCCAATCCAGGCAGCCTGGATCGATTGTCGAAAACAGCGACTTATCAGCACTGTTGGTTGCGATGCCGGTGTCCGTCGCATATCGGTGATAGCGTTCGAGCCGTAGGCGGACGCACACTCCAAGGTTGATTGGTGGCCGTCGGACTCGAAGTCTTCCCTGTCTGGTCGTCCAGCAGAACTTTGTGCAACCCCGAGGACCTCCTCTGGTTGCTGTACGGGTTCAAGCACGCGATATGTCCCCCCTCGCGCCACCGTCTCTCGCGGGTGGTCTGCGGTCGCAGATGGTGTTGCTTTTCAGGGGATTTCGCGTCTTGTCCCGTTCTGACCATCGTTATCCCGGAAGGAACTGCCATGTTCGGAAGTAGGTCGCACGGTCTGCTACCCCACCTCAGTCACGTGCCCACTGGGTTGGTGCCACAGGTGGGCCACGTGCCCGTCGGTCTTGCCTCGCTACCCGGCCGGGTGCGGCTCGGCGACCCAAATATTTCGAATATCCCCATGGACCCGATACCGACGACGATGCCGCACATCGCCGCTACGTTGACCACCCTGCCGACACAGAATACCGCCGTTGACACGAGGCACTGGACAAATACGGTCCGCAGATGCAGGCCTGGGCCAGGGAGGCGGTCAAATACGGAAACGAGGCAGGTGTCGATCCAGAGTTGGTGCTTGCCATGGCCCTTCAGGAGGGTGCGCCGCTGCGCCTCGGTCTGGAGGGTAGCCCCGGCGAGAAGAACAACCTTTACACAGCCCTGGATGATCCGTCCACCTTCAAGTCGCGCATCAACCCGAATGGCGCTGAGGCGGGGCTTATTTGGGATCAAGCCCGCTATAACGCGTCTCAACTCGGTATCGACAAGTCCACCTGGGACAAGGTGAAAGGTGGCCATTTCTTGACCGTGTTTCAGGATGACCCGGGTAACTCTCTTGGTCTGACCAATATGAAGAAGGACCAGTTCGACGAGGTGAGAGACAGATATTCGCAGTTGCATGGGTATGAATACAAGCTCGACTTTCGCATTTTTCGGCGTTGGTCGCGGTGACCAGGCGGGTCCGTGCGGTGAGGTGGCGGGGGCCCAGGTTGCGGCGTAACGGCGTGTTGCGCA
>NZ_BJWY01000054.1 GCF_007990715.1 Nocardia seriolae NBRC 15557
CGACACTAGTGCGTCGGACGGGTTCGTAGGCTTTAGGCACCGCAGTGCCTTCCGTAGGCACAGCAATGCCGTCCGTAGGCAGAGCAACGCTGTCGTACCGGGATGGCAGGATGCCGCTCGGAAAACCCGCAGGGAACACGCTGCCCGTCCTGGGTGTTGACACTGCGTTCGCGAAATAAGCTGTCGCCCGGTGCAGCCGCCGTGCATGGGTAGAATTCGTGCCGACGAAGGGGTTTAACAGGTGAAGGATCTGGTCGACACCACGGAGATGTACCTCCGTACCATTTACGACCTCGAGGAGGAGGGTGTCACGCCGCTGCGCGCCCGCATCGCGGAGCGCCTCGAGCAGAGTGGCCCGACGGTCAGCCAGACGGTCGCGCGCATGGAGCGCGACGGGCTGCTCACCGTCGCCGGTGATCGCCACCTCGAGCTGACCGACAAGGGCCGGGCCATGGCCGTTTCCGTGATGCGCAAGCATCGGCTCGCCGAGCGGTTGCTGGTCGACATCATCGGCCTCGAGTGGGAGAACGTGCACGCCGAGGCATGCCGCTGGGAACACGTGATGAGCGAGGAGGTGGAGCGCCGTCTGGTCGAGGTGCTCAATCACCCCACCACCTCGCCCTACGGCAATCCGATTCCGGGCCTGGACGAGCTGGGTGTCAAGCCCGCCGGCAGTGCCGAGGAGAAGCTGGTCCGGCTCAGCGATCTGCCCTCCGGGCAGTCGCAGGCGGTGGTGGTGCGGCGGCTGTCCGAGCACATCCAGACCGATCCGGAGACCATCAACCAGCTCCGCGAGGCCGGTGTCGTGCCCGACGCCCGCGTCACCGTGGAGACCAAGCCGGGCGCGGTGATCATCTCGGTGCCCGGCCATGAGGAATTCGAACTGTCCGATGAGATGGCGCACGCCGTCCAGGTGAAGTTGGTCTGATACGTGAAGCTTCTGGTTACCGGAGGCGCCGGCTACGGCGGTGGCGTCTGCGCACAGGTTCTGCTCGAGGACGGTCACGAGGTCGTGGTCGTCGACGATCTGTCCACCGGCAATGCCGACGGCGTCCCGGCCGGCGCGAAATTCGTCGAGGGCGATATCGCCACGGCGGGCGTCGAGCTCATCGCGTCCGAATCCTTCGACGGCGTGCTGCATTTCGCGGCCCAGTCGCTGGTCGGCGAGTCGGTGGTGGCGCCGGAGAAGTACTGGCACGGCAATGTGGTCAAGACCCTCGCGCTGCTCGAGGCCATGCGCGACGCGGGCACCCCGCGACTGGTGTTCTCCTCCACCGCGGCCGTCTACGGCGAGCCCGAGCAGGTACCGATCGTCGAGGACGCCGCCAAGGCGCCGACCAATCCGTACGGCGCGTCCAAGCTGTCCATCGACTACGCCATCACCTCCTACGCGGTGGCGCACGGACTGGCGGCGACCAGCCTGCGGTACTTCAATGTGGCCGGCGCGTACGCCGGGCTCGGCGAGAACCGTGTGGTGGAAACCCATCTCATCCCCCTGGTGTTGCAGACCGCGCTGGGTCAGCGCGAGTCCATTTCGATCTTCGGCAACGACTACCCGACGCCGGACGGCACCGCGGTGCGCGACTACATCCACATTCGTGATCTGGCGCAGGCGCATCTGCAGGCGCTGGCCCAGTCCCAGCCGGGTGTGCACCGCATTTTCAATCTGGGCAGCGGCACGGGTTTCTCGGTGCGCGAGGTCATTTCGGCCTGCGAGCGGGTGACCGGGCTGCCGATCAACAAGGTGGACGCGCCCCGCCGCGCCGGTGACCCGGCCGTGCTGGTGGCCTCCAGCGCCAAGGCCATCGCCGAACTCGGCTGGCGGCCCGAGCACACCGATCTCGACGAGATCGTCTCCGACGCCTGGGATTTCCTGCGCGGACTGGGCGACCGCGCGCACAGCACCCGCGCGCGCTGACCGCGCGCCGTACGAAGTCCGCTGCAGGGTCCGGAGTCTCATGTCAGGACTCCGGCCCGAGGTGGATGCCGAGCTCGGTAGCCGTCGCCCGGCCGGAGTCCGCGAGTTCGCGCAGCCGGTCGGGCCGCATGCCCATGCGCAGGCCGAATTCCAGCAGCTTCGCCAGGCGATGCTCCGGGTCGGCGGCCAGCGCGGCGTCGAGGGCCACACCCGCGAGCGGGCCGTCGCCGCGAGCGTAGGCGCAGTAACCCAGTAGTGCGGCCGCCCCGGCACGCTCGGGATCGGGCAGGGCCCTGGTCAATTGCAGCCAGAGCGTCTCGGCCGCGTCCGCGCGCGGGCCCGGCGCCAGGGCGAGCAGGATGTCGCGCAGCTCCGAATCCCGCAGTGCGACCGCCACGTCCGCGATCTCTGCGGGCGTGAGCCGGGCCCCAGCCTCCACCCGTTCCAGATATCGCAGCACCCGGCAGGTCTCCGAGCGCAGCCCGAGCCGCCGATCGCCGCGCGCGAGCATTCGGGCCACCCGCCCGGCCGCGGCGCAGACCGCGACCTCCAGGGCCGTCGCGGTCGCCGCCCGCCGCACCGGGTCGACGGCGATGAATTCGGTGAGTTCCCGGCGGGATCCACGCATCGGGCGGCCCGCCAGCACCTGCCGCAGGGTGACCGGCGACGCCGCCGGATCGGGTTGCGTGCCGTGACACCGGGGTCCGATGAGACTCCACCAGGGCAGGTCGGGGCCGATGGCGCTCACCGCCCAGGCACCGGTCAGCGACACCGCCTCGACATCGAGCCGATGTTCCAGTGCCGCAATCAGATCCCGGTGCTTGCTCGCGCGCACGCCGCGGTGGTGCCGGGTGGGCGCGGTGGCGCGGTCGTCGATGATGAGCGCGAGCGCCGCGACGGCGCCGTGCCGCACGCAGATACCGGCGACCTGATCGACCAGTAGTCCGGTCGCCGCGCGCCCGGGATTGTCGAGATCCATCCGGGTCACGACCTCCACGGCGGCCGCTGGGCAGGTGCCGGGTTGTGTGGTCGGGTCCGGGTCGGTGGTCAGGGCGGCCACCACCAGCGAGCGCTCGGGCACGAAGCCGAGCATGGCCGGTACCGCCGCGATCAGATCGCCTGCCGCGTGCAGGCGGGCCTGCGGTTCGATGGGTTCGGGCGGGATCGAATCGATGTGCGCTGTCATGGCCCGAGCATGCGCCGGGCCGGGTCCCCGGCCCGCGGACCGACCTGCGGTTTCGCTGCGGCTGTGGATGATTCGGCGCATTCCGGCGCGTCGTGGATGATTCGGCGCGGCCGGGCGTGCGCGCGGCCGGGTTTGTCGGTGCCCGTTGCTACCGTGCCCGCCCGGCCGCGCGAACCCACTTGAAATGGATTCGTTTCATTTTGCCCGACCGGGCGCGTCCACGCTGTTACAGTCCGCTCGGCACTCGTCATCCGAAGTGCCGGAAGGAGTATCGCGTGCAATGAAGAGCACGACATTCACCGCCGCCGCGGCCGCGCTGACCGCGGCAGCCGTGCCCGCGCTGCTGGCCCCGAGCGCCGCCGCCGACACCAGCCAGGTCCGCGTGGACAATGTCTCCGACAGCCAGCAGTGCGGGGCGGGCAAGCCGTGCTACGTGCGGGTCCGGGTGACCGGCGAGAACCGCATGGACCAGGTCACGGTGTCGGTCAACAACACCGTCATCGGCTATGCCGTTCCGGTGCAGGACAACTGGGACAGCAATGCCGCGACCGCGTCGGTCACCTGGGTGCCCCAGGATTACGGCACCTACACCATCAGCGCCACCCAGGACAGCTCGTCGGCCTCGATCGGCTACACCCTGAACGCGCCGCCGTCGAACACCGGCACCGGCTCCTTCGGCGGCCTGCTGCCCTCGGGCTCGGCGGGATAGTCCCCCGAGCCGCCGGACCCCGCGCGAGCCGATCTATTCGGGGCGGCTCGCCGCGAGGATCTCCAGGTAATGCGGGTTGGACATGATGCCGAGCACATTGCCGAACGGATCCACCACCGAGGCGGTCGCGAACCCGGTCCCCTCACCGCGTTCGATGATCGGCTCGAATTCGGTCGCCCCCAGGTCGAGCAGCCGCCGGAAGGTGGCCGCCACATCGTCGACATGCCAGTTGACGATCTGGCCGCCCGGGCGATCCGGGTGCGAGGGCGCGAACTTCTTGTTGATGATGCCGAGCTCGGCCTGGTAGTCACCGATGCGGAACTCGTAGTATCCGCCCGGCACGGCGAAATACGGTGCGACACCGAGCAGTTCGCTGTACCAGTCCTTGGCCGCCTCCAGATCGTCGGCGTAGTAGTTCACGGTCGCCATTCCACGCAGCATGGTCGCTCTCCTCGGTCGGGGTGGTGGTCGCTGTGAATCCATCATCACGCCCAAAGTGCTCACCGAATGAGCACTTTTCCGAGCAGAATTCGGGCATGCGCGCGGACCGGCTGGTGGCCACCCTGTTGTTCCTGCAGACCCGCGGCCGGGTCACGGCCGGGGAGGTGGCCACGGAGCTCGAGGTGTCGGTGGCGACCGCACGGCGGGACCTGGAGGCGCTGTCCGCGGCCGGGATTCCGGTGTACGCGCAGCCCGGACGGGGTGGCGGGTGGGCGCTGGTGGGCGGGGCGCGCACGGATCTGAGCGGGCTCACCGCCGCCGAGGCGCAGGCGCTGTTCCTGCTGCTGGGCCCGGTCGCGACCGCCGCACCCGCGACCAAATCCGCGCTGCGCAAGCTGTTGCGCGCGCTGCCGCAGGCCTTCCGCACCGAGGCCGAGGCGGCCGCGGCCGCGGTGGTGGTCGATCCGGCGCGCTGGGGCCGCACCGATACCGAGATGCCCGCGCCGGTCGCGGAGTTGCAGCGAGCCGTGGTGCGCCGCCTGCGGATTCGGATCGGGTACGCGCGCAAGGGCGAGGTCGGTGAGCGGCTGGTGGATCCGTGGGGCCTGGTCGACAAGGACGGCATCTGGTACCTGATCGCCGGAACCGAGCGGGGGCAGCGCACCTTTCGGGTGGATCGCATCACCACCGTCGAGGTGACGGCCGAACCGGCCGCGCGCCCAGCCGATTTCGACCTGTCCACGGCCTGGTCGGAGGTGGTGACCGAGGTGGAGCGGCACCGGTCCACGCTCTCGGCGACGGTGCTGGTCCCCGCCGCGCTCGCGCCGGTGCTCAGCGATCAGCAGGGGCGGCACTGCGTGCTGGAGGGGCCGGTCGCCGACGGCCGGGTGCGGGCGCGGGTCACCGCGCCGTCGCCGCTCATGATCGCCCAGCAGCTGGCGGGCTGGGGCGCGAGCCTCGAGGTGGTCGAGCCGGAGTCGGTGCGCGCCGAACTCGCCCGGCTGGGGGCCGAATTGGCGCACCGCTACGGGAATACCGGCCGGTAACCGCTGCCCTGTTATGCGGTAAACGAATCATATTGCAGCAGTTGTGAATTCAAGAATTTCGAGGGTCCGGCACTGTTACAGTCCGCCCGGGCGCGCCCCCTTCAACGCGCCGAAAGGATTCACCCATGACCATCCAGCTCCACCGAGATCCGCGACGGTCCGCCGTCGGCGGGCTGCGACGGCCCGCGGTCGGCGCGGGCGCGGCGGCCGCGCTGGCCCTGCTGACCGGCGCGGTCCTGGCCGCCCCGGCCGGCGCGTCCATCGAGAAGATCAGTGTCGCCGGGCTCACCAGCGACAAGGTCTGCAGCGTGGCCGACGGCTGCATGATCCAGGCCGCGCTCAGCGGCGCCGACGCCTTCAGCCCGGTCGACTTCCTGGTCAACGGAACCGTCATCGGCACGCTCACCCCCACCTCCTACGGTGCGGGCGCGGCGGCGAACCTGCCGTGGCATCCGGCCAATGACGGCACCTACAACGTCGGTGTGCGGCAGGGCCTGAGCAGCTCGAGCATCGTCTACAAGGTGGGCGCGGGCGGCACCTGCCCGCCGATCTCCAGCATCATCCCGGGTTCGTCGAGCTCCGGTTCCGCGGGCAGCGGCTCGGCCAGCGGTTCGGGCGACAGCGGTTCGGCGAGCGGGTCGGCCGGAAGCGGTTCGGCCGGTACGGGTTCGGCGGGCAGCGGTTCCGCCTCGGGTTCGAACCAGCCGCTGCCGACCTGCTGATCGGCCCGGGAGCCGATACACCGCAGCGGTCGGCTCCCTCCCGGGCGTCCGGCCCGGGATGCTCGACCTGACCTTGCTCAGCCCTTGCGGACCTTGCGCAGCGCGGTGGTGAAGAGGGCATCGAGGGCCTCGCCGTCGGAGGTGGTCCCGGAGGTCATGTAGGTCACATTGATTCGCACATCACCGATTTGGCCGACCAGTGTCTGCATGGTTCGCGTCAGACCGGCCGGGCTGTTCTCGGTGCCGACCGTGCGCTTGATGGCCAGCGAATCGTCGACATTGACCGGCGGCGGCGGATCCAGCCGGGTGGTCACGATCGAGGTGGCCCCGGAATGGCCGAGCCGCACGGTGCCGCAGTGCTGCAACTGATCTCGCAGCGTGGACAGGGGCTGGGTGGAGCGGGTCAACACCACGGTGAGCGTGGCCCGGGTGGAGTCGTCATTGCCGACCGCGGCGACCGGACCGGCGCTCGGGGTGGCGGGCACGCAGGTGGTCGGATCCACCTGTGCCCCCGGCAGATAGCCGTTCAGATCGTCGGCGGCCTGGCGGGCGGTATCGGCGGGCAGCACGAGCGCGGTGTAGTGCGAGGGGAATTGCGAGGGATCGGGCAGCAGTTTTACCAGCCCGCTGTCGGCGTTCGCCAGGGGCGTAACCGGATTGCGCGCGGCGGTCGGATGACCGGACACCGTGGTCCCGCAGGCGGCGAGCAGACCTCCCGCCAAGACCGCTCCCACCGTGCGTACGGACCTGCGGTACCAGCGGCGCGGAGGGGTTCGGAAGGACGCGGTCACCTCGTCCACTATGCCGAAAATCGGCTGTTCACACCGAATGCCACGCCGCTCCCGGGCAAATGACGGGGCGTGTGCCGACCCGCGGGGAATGCGTGTCACCCTGCGCCGTGTTGCATCCCTGGTGCGGGTGGTGCACACCTGTCATGCCCATGAGGGACAATGAGGATGGTCGCGAAAGTGGGCCACGCAGGAAGGAGCACGCGATGGACTACGAGTCGCGAATGTACGAGCTGGAATTCCCGGCTCCGCAGCTGTCGTCCGACGATGGCTCGGGTCCGGTTCTGGTGCACGGCCTCGAGGGCTTCACCGACGCCGGACACGCGGTGCGCCTGGCCACCACGCACCTCAAGGAAAGCCTCGAGCACGAACTGGTCGCCTCGTTCGACATGGACGAGTTGCTCGACTACCGCTCGCGGCGTCCGCTGATGACCTTCAAGACCGATCACTTCTCCGACTACACCGAGCCGGAACTGAGCCTGTGGGCCCTCAAGGACACCGCGGGCACCCCGTTCCTGCTGCTGGCCGGGCTGGAACCGGACCTGCGCTGGGAGAAGTTCGTCACCGCGGTGCGGCTGCTGGCCGAACAGCTCGGCGTGCGGCGCACCATCGGGCTGAGCGCGATCCCCATGGCGATCCCGCACACCCGCCCGCTCGGCGTCACCGCGCACGCCTCGGACTCCGATCTGATCGGTGATCACCAGCGCTGGCCGGGTGAGCTGCAGGTGCCGGGCAGCGCGTCCTCGCTGCTGGAATTCCGGATGGCCCAGCACGGGCACGAGTCGGTCGGCTTCTCGGTGCACGTGCCGCACTACCTGACCCAGACCGCGTATCCCGAAGCGGCGCAGACGCTGCTGGAGAACGTGGCCGAGAACGCGGGCCTCGAACTGCCCCTCGCGGCGCTCACCGATGCCGCGGCGCGGGTGCGCGAGCAGGTCAACGAGCACATCGCGGGCAACTCCGAGGTGGAGACCGTGGTGCAGGCCCTCGAACGCCAGTACGACAGCTTCGTCACCGCCCAGGAACGCCAGTCCAGCCTGCTGGCCGGCGACGAGACCGAGCTGCCCACCGGCGACGAGCTGGGCGCCGAGTTCGAGCGCTTCCTGGCCGAGCAGGCCGGGTTCACCGACGGCGACGGAACCGATAATCCGCCGCTGCGATAGTGGTCGCTGCCGGGTTTCGCGGTGACGACCGGTAACGTTGGTCGGCGTGCAGCTGTCCGAATTGGTTCCCGACTTTGCCGTATCCGACGTGGACCCGGAGTGGTTGTACGAGACCTTCGCCGACTGGGCGAGCTCGGAGGGCCTGAGCCTGTACCCGGCGCAGGAAGAGGCGCTGCTGGAACTGGTGACCGGGTCCAACGTCATTCTCAACACCCCGACCGGGTCCGGTAAGTCGCTGGTCGCCCTGGGCGCGCACTTCGCGGCGCTCAACAAGGGCCAGCGCAGCTACTACACCGCACCGATCAAGGCCCTTGTCAGCGAGAAGTTCTTCGCGCTGTGCGAGGTCTTCGGAGCCGACCGGGTCGGCATGGTGACCGGCGACGCGGCGGTCAATCCGGAAGCGCCCATCATCTGCGCGACCGCGGAGATCCTGGCCAATCTGGCACTGCGCGAAGGCGCGGCCGCCGATGTCGGCCAGGTCATCATGGACGAGTTCCACTATTACGCCGACCCGGATCGCGGCTGGGCGTGGCAGGTGCCGCTGATCGAACTGCCCAACGCGCAGTTCCTGCTCATGTCGGCCACCCTGGGCGAGGTCGACTTCTTCGCCGAGGACCTCACCAAACGCACCGGGCGCGAGACCGCCATCGTCTCCGGCTCGGAACGGCCGGTGCCGCTGAGCTTCTCGTACGTGCGCACCCCGATCACCGAAACCCTCGAGGACCTGGTGACCACCAGCCTCGCGCCGGTGTACGTCGTGCACTTCACCCAGGCCGCGGCCATGGAACGGGCCCAGGCGCTGATGAGCGTCAACATGTCGTCCAAGGCCGACAAGGAGGCCATCGCGGCGGCCATCGGCGAATTCCGCTTCGCCACCGGATTCGGCAAGACGCTGTCGCGGTTCATCCGCCACGGCGTCGGCGTGCACCACGCGGGCATGCTGCCCAAATACCGGCGACTGGTCGAGAAGCTCGCCCAGGACGGGCTGCTGAAGGTGGTGTGCGGCACCGACACCCTCGGGGTCGGCATCAATGTCCCGATCCGCACCGTGCTGCTGACCGGGCTCACCAAATACGACGGGGTGCGCACGCGGCGGCTCAATGCGCGCGAGTTCCATCAGATCGCCGGGCGGGCCGGGCGCGCGGGCTACGACACCATGGGCACCGTGGTCGTGCAGGCCCCCGAGCACGAGGTGGAGAACGCGCGGCTGATCGCCAAGGCGGGCGACGATCCCAAGAAGCTCAAGAAGGTGGTCAAACGCAAGCCACCCGAGGGGTTCGTGTCCTGGTCGGAGGACACCTTCGACCGGCTGGTCGCCGCCTCGCCCGAGCCCATGGTGTCGCGGTTCAACGTGACCAACGCCATGCTGCTGAATGTGATTGCGCGCAAAGGCAATTGCTTCTACGCCATGCGGCACCTGCTGGAGCAGAACCACGAGCCGCGCGCGGCGCAGCGCAAGCACATCCTCAAGGCGATCCGGCTCTACCGGGCGCTGCGGGACGCGGGCGTGGTGCAGCAGCTCGACGAACCCGACCGGTACGGACGCCATGCCCGGCTCATGGTCGACCTGCAACGCGACTTCGCGCTCGATCAGCCGCTGTCGCCGTTCGCGCTCACGGCACTGGAACTCCTGGACAAGGAGTCGCCGACCTACACCCTCGATGTGATCTCGCTCATCGAAGCCACCCTCGAGGATCCGCGGCAGCTGCTCATGGCCCAGCAACACAAGGCGCGCGGCGTAGCGGTCGCGGAGATGAAGGCCGACAGGATCGAATACGAGGAGCGCATGGAACTCCTCGAAGAGGTCACCTGGCCCAAACCGCTGGCCGCCGAACTCATCGAGCCCGCGTTCGAGACCTACAAGGCCGGGCATCCGTGGGTGTCGGAGTTCGAGCCCTCCCCCAAGTCCGTGGTGCGCGAAATGGTCGAGCGCTCCATGACCTTCGCCGAACTGGTGTCGGGCTACGAGCTGGCCCGCTCCGAGGGCGTGGTGCTGCGCTACCTCGCCGACGCCTACCGCGCACTGCGGCGGACCGTGCCCGAGCAGGCCCGCACCGAGGAACTCGACGACATCACCGAATGGCTGGGCGAGCTCATCCGGCAGGTCGACTCCAGCCTGCTCGACGAATGGGAGCAGCTCACCAATCCCGGCGCGGAGTCCGACGAGCAGCAGGTGGCGTTCGGGGCCGAGACGGTCCGGCCGATCACCGCCAACGAGCGCGCCTTCCGGGTCCTGGTGCGCAACGCCATGTTCCGGCGCGTGGACCTGGCCGCGCTGCGGCACTGGGACGCACTGGCCGAGATGGGCGACGAGCTGGATTGGGAGACCGAGCTGGGGCCCTATTTCGACGAGTACGGGACCATCGGGACCGGTCCGACTGCCCGGGGGCCGCAGCTCTTCCGGGTCGAGCAGCGGCCCGGATTCTGGGATGTGCGCCAGGTGCTCGACGACCCCAATGGCGACCACGGGTGGTCCATCGACGCCATTGTCGATCTGGCCGAGTCCGATGCCGCGGGCGAAGTGGTGTTCGACGAGGTCGCCGTCAGCGCGGGCTGACGAGAGACCGACTGGTCGGGCCGGGCACGGCCGAGAGTCATACTCTCGTAAGACCTCACGCGGGGTAGATGTACGAATCCCCGCGTTAGAGTGACGTAATCGATCGTCCACCGGTTCGTTTCTCGAGGCCCAACGCGTGTATTGTCGCGCAGGTTGCCTGAATCCCTGCCGCTTGGCCGACAGAAAAGAGTTCCCTTAGATTGCCCGGTCGAAACATGCCCGAGTCGCCCTGTCTGGTCATCGACCTCGACAAGGTCCGCGCGAACTACCGCGCACTGCACGCCGCCCTACCCGCGGCACGAATTCGCTTCGCCGTCAAGGCGAGTCCCGTGCCGGAGATCATCCGGCTGCTGAACGACGAGGGCGCGGAGTTCGACGTCGCCAGCGTCGGAGAGATCGAACTCTGCCTCGCGCAGGGCGTCGACCCGGCCGTCATGTGCTACGGCAATCCCATCAAGAAGGCCTCGCAGATCGCCACCGCCTACGCGGCGGGCGTGCGGCGCTACGCCTTCGACACCGAGGACGACCTCGAGCGCATCGCCGAGCACGCGCCGGGCTCGGAGGTCGAGTGCCGGTTCCTGTCGTCTGCTCCGCAGTCGCAGACGCCGTTCGGCACCAAGTTCGGCTGCGCGCCGGGCGAGGCCAAGCGGCTGCTGGTGCGGGCGCATGACCTCGGACTGCAGGTGGTCGGTCCCTACTTCCACGTCGGCTCCCAGCAGCTGGACCCGAAGGCCTGGGGCATCGGCATCGAGCAGGCGGGTGCCATCGCGGAAGCGCTGGCCATCAAGGACATTCCAGTCACGGCGGTGAATATCGGTGGGGGACTGCCGATTTCGTACGCCGATCCGGCTCCGGGACTCGCGGAGCTGGGCGCGGCCATCGCCGAGGCGGCGGGCCGCTACCTCCCGGAACACACCTCGCTCGTCGTGGAACCCGGTCGCGCCCTGGTGGGCAATACCGGTGTGATCCACGCCGAAGTGGTGAATGTTCGCGTAGCGCCGGACGGGCGGCGCTGGGTATACTTCGACATCGGCCGCTACAACGGCATGGCCGAAACCGAGAACGAGTACATCACCTACCGATTCCAAACCGATCGGGACACGGATCCGAAGGACGAAGCGGTGGTAGCCGGTCCTACGTGTGACGGCGACGATGTACTCTATCAACGCACGCGTGTCCTCCTTCCGACCACGTTGCGAGCCGGTGATCCAGTCCGGATCCTCGAAACCGGCGCCTATACGGCGAGCTATTCGTCGGTGTCCTTCAACGGTTTTCCGCCTTTGACTGTTCATGTCACTGGCGCTGAGCGAGAGTGAGTTTTAGCCATGATCACGGCAGAATTCACCGGCTGGCACGTGCTGGCCGAGTTCGGTGGTGTCGACGCCAACCTCTGCGACGACCTCGAACGACTCGAAACCGCGCTTCGAAAATCGTTGGTCGCCGCGGGGGTGACCATCTGCGATGTCGTGAGCAAGAAGTTCGAGCCGCAGGGTGCCACCATCCTGGCCCTTTTGGCCGAGTCGCACGCCTCGATCCACACCTACCCTGAGTCCGGCGACATCTTCGTCGACGTATTCACTTGCGGCAGTATCGGTTCCGGCGCCACCAAGGCCGTGGAACTGCTGCAGCAGGAGCTGTCCCCGGGTTCGGTGAACATCGAGGTCATCCAGCGCGGGCACACCGCCCGCCGGATCCACGAGCCGGTGGGCGAGGGCCTGACCCGGGTGTGGAACACGACGGAAACCATCGTCGACACCAACACCCCGTTCCAGCACATGGTGATCGCGCGGACCGAGCAGGGCATCTCCCTGTTCTCCGACGACGATCGCCAGTCCACCGAGTTCTCGCAGCTCACCTACCACGAGGCCATGCTGGTCCCGGGGTACGCGCTGGCCGCGAAGCTGGACAAGGTGCTGATCATCGGTTCCGGCGAGGGCGTCGCCTCGCAGATGTCGGTGGCCGCGGGCGCCTCGCTCGTCGATCACGTCGACATCGACCAGCTGGAGGTGGAGCTGTGCGCCGAGCACCTCCCCTACGGCTACAGCCCGGCCGACCTGGCCGAGGCGGTCGCGCAGACCGGCCCGATCAAGATGCACTACGCCGACGGCTGGGACTTCCTGGCCAAGGCCGAGGCCGCGGGCGTGCGCTACGACATGATCTGCATCGACCTGCCCGACGAGCGGGTCGAGGACGCGCAGCACAACCGCCTCTACGAGGACGACTTCCTCAACCGGTGTAAGGCGCTGCTGGCCGAGGGTGGCGTGCTCGCCGCGCAGGCCGGCTGTCAGACCATGTGGCGCAACGAGACTCTCAAGCGCTCGTGGACCCGCTTCCACAACCTGTTCGAGACGGTCGTCCCGTACGTGAGCGACGAGCACGAGTGGACGTTCATCTTCGGTACCCCGGCCGCGGTCGCGGATCCGGTGGCCAAGATGACCGCCACCCTGGCGACGCTGCCCTACAAGGCCGAGACCATCGACGCGCAGGCGCTGGTCCGCGGCGCGATCGAGCCGCACGCGCTGCGTGTGGGCGTGAGCGTCTAGTCGAACCGCTGTACCGGAGCGCCCCGCACACCTGAGTGTGCGGGGCGCTTCGTTTTTCGTTGTCCTCGGCGACGGATTTCGTTGTCCGTCGGTTCATGAAGATCAGGCGATGGCGGGCAGCCGGACCACCTGACCGGCGTAGGCCAGGCCCGCGCCGAAGCCGAGCAGCAGCGCGGTGTCGCCGGGCTTGGACTCACCCGAACGCAGCAGCTGTTCCATCGCCATCGGGATCGACGCGGCGCTGGTGTTGCCGGTCTGCGCGATATCCCTTGCGACAGCGATGTTTTCGGGCATGTGCAGGGTGCGCACCAGGGCGTCGGTGATGCGGCCGTTGGCCTGGTGCGGGACGAAGGCGTCCAGGTCGTCGACGGTCACGCCCGCCTGGTCCAGGGCGTCGCGGCAGGCCTTCTCCAGGAACGTGACGGCCCAGCGGAATACGGCCGCGCCGTTCATCCGGATGTAGGGCCGCACCGTGGTGCCGCCGGTCGCCTCGGCCTCGGCGACCTCGGCGAAGTACTGCTGAAAGTCCTTGTCCTGCTTGATCGCCGCGGTCTGGCCGCCGTCCGAGCCCCAGGCCACCGGGCCGATGCCCTCGGTGTCCGAGGTGCCCACCACGACCGCGCCCGCGCCGTCGGCGAAGATGAACGCGCAGGTGCGGTCGTCCTGGTCGAGCAGGTCGGAGAGCCGTTCCACGCCGATCACCAGCACGTGGCGGGCCTGTCCGGCGCGAATCAGGTTGGCGGCGTTGGCCAGTGCGTAGCAGAAGCCCGCGCATCCGGCCGAGACGTCGAATGCGGCGGTGTCGTGCATGCCGAGTTCGGTGGCGACCACGGCCCCGGCCGACGGGCCGAGCACCATCTGCGAGGAGGTGGCCAGGATGACGGCGTCGATCTGCTGGGCGGTGACACCGGCGGCTTGGAGGGCGTCGCGGGCCGCGGCGCTGCTCATGCCGACGATGGTCTCCTCGGCATCGGCCCAGTGGCGGGCCTCGATGCCGGAGCGGGTCCGGATCCACTCGTCGGAGGAATTGATCCGATCGACGATCTCGGCATTGGGGACCACCCGGCGGGGTCGGTAGACGCCGAGGCCGAGCAGCGCGGCGTGGGCGACCGGGGTGGCGGTGGCGATCTGGGCTGGCATGCGCGGAATTCCTCTGTCCCATGAGTACCAAAGCATGTGTACCGATCGGTTCACATGGGTAAGGTTTAACATGGACCGATCGGTTCACACAAGCTTTCGAAGGATTCCGGAGGGATTTGCATGACGGCGGGACCGCGCGCCCGATTGATCGCGAGCACGATCACCACCGTCCAGGAGCACGGCGTGCACTCCGCCGGGCTCAATGAGCTGCTCAAGCGCAGCAATGCCTCCAGGAACTCGCTCTACCAGCACTTCCCTTCCGGCAAGGGCGAATTGGTGGCAACCGCGGCCCGCCTGGTGGCCCGCATGGTCTACTCGCACGTGAGCCGCATGGCCGACGCCCTGCCCACCGCGCCGACCCTGGCGGGCTGGGTGGACGAGCTACTCGGCTTCTGGCGCGGCCAGCTGGAGACCAGCGAATACCGCGCGGGATCGTTCATGATGGCCGCCGCCCTCGACGAGCTCGACCCCATGTTGCAATCCTCGGCCGGGCAGGCCTTCTCCGAATGGACCGCCCGCCTGGCCGACGGCATGGTCGAGGCGGGCATCGAACGCGCCACCGCCTGCTCCCTGGCCGGGTTCACCCTGTCGGTCATCGAGGGCGCGATCGTCCAGAGCCGCGCCCTCAAATCCACCCTCCCCTTCACCGACGGCGGCACCCAGCTCACCGTCCTGCTCCGCCACCACCTCCCCAGCCGCCGCTGACCCGGACGCTGCCGCCGAGCCGGACGCTATTGACTTGGAGCACGCTCCAAGTCGTAGCGTCGTTTCCATGATCGCGACCAGGAAACTCGGTGAACTGACCGTCAGCGCCCAGGGCCTCGGCTGTATGGGCATGAGCTTCGCCTACGGCGCCCACGACAACGACGCCGAATCCATCGCCACCATCCACCGCGCCCTCGACCTCGGCGTCACCCTCCTCGACACCGCCGACGTCTACGGCCCCGAAACCAACGAGCGCCTCGTCGGCCGCGCCATCGCCGACCGCCGCGACAAGGCCGTCCTCGCAACCAAATTCGGCATCGTCTGGGGCGAGCAGGGCGCCATGGGCGCCCGCGGCGACGCCGCCTACGTCACACAGTCCTGCGACGAATCCCTGACCCGACTCGGCGTAGACCACATCGACCTCTACTACCAGCACCGCGTAGACCCGAACACCCCCATCGAAGAGACCTGGGGCGCACTTTCGGAACTCGTCCAAGCGGGCAAGGTCCGCTACTTGGGTATCTCCGAGGCATCCGTCGACAGCATCCGCCGCGCCCACGCCGTCCACCCCGTCACGGCCCTCCAGTCCGAATGGTCCCTCTGGACCCGAGACATCGAACCCGAAATCCTGCCCGCCTGCCGCGAACTCGGCATCGGCATAGTCCCGTTCTCCCCTTTGGGCCGCGGCTTCCTCACCGGCGCAATCACTTCCACCACCGACCTCCCCGCTGACGACATGCGCCGCCGCCTTCCCCGCTTCTCCGAAGGCAATTTCGACCGCAACCTCGCCATCGTCGCAGCCTTACGCGAGCTGGCCGACGAAAAGGGCGTCACCCCCGGCCAATTGGCCCTGGCCTGGGTCCAGTCCCGCGGCGACGATGTGGTCCCAATCCCCGGCACCAAACGCCGCACCTACCTCGAACAGAACGTCGCCGCCACCGACATCACGCTGACCGTCGAGGACCTGGCCCGCGTCGAAGCCGCCGCCCCGGTCGACGCCGTCGCCGGAGCTCGCTACCCGGAGGAACTCGCCCGCGCGGCCGGACGCTGACCGGGTTCCGGGTGGAACCGGCGATACTGGCTCCATGAGGATTTCGGTGGCCGCGGACGAGGACACCGGGGTGGCCGCGGCCGTGGTCGAGGAGTTGCGCGAACGCGGGCATCAGGTCACCGTGCACGGCGCACTAGAGCCGCGGGAGCGGGACGACTGGGCTTGGGCCAGCGAGGCCGCGGCCAGGGATGTGGCCGAGGGCCGTTCCGAACAGGCGGTCGTGTGCTGCTGGACCGGGACCGGCGCGTCCATTGCCGCGAACAAGGTCGCGGGGGTACGGGCGGCGCTGTGCGTGGACGCCTATACCGCCGAGGGTGCGCGGAAGTGGAATGACGCGAATGTGCTGGCGTTGAGCCTGCGGTTGACTTCACGCGCGCAGCTCACCGAGATTCTCGATGCCTGGTTCGCCGCGGACCCGAGTCAGGACCCCGGCGATCGGGCGAATATCGCGCATGTGGGCAAGATCGGGTGATCAGGCGTCGGCTGCGAGATGGGCGTTGGCGGTACGTAGTTCGCGTTTGAGGATCTTGCCACTGGGGTTCTTGGGGAGGGACTCGACGAAGGTCGCGTACTTGGGGACCTTTTGACGTCCTCCCGAGCCTGAAGGTCGGGATTCCTGCCAGCGCCCTATCGGGCGCTCTGGGTGGGTTCCTGTTTCGCTGGGACGTGCCTATCGTTCTCACGACAGGACTTACGGACCCTCCGCAGGCGTTTAGCCTCTCCGCCCGTCCGGCGGCGAGAACATTGTTCGCAGCGTTGAGATCACGATCGAGGACCGCCCCACACACTGGGCAGGTCCAGACTCGCACTGACAGCGGTTTGGGTCCGTCACGGTGCCCGCACGGCGCGCAGATCTGCGATGACGGATAGAACCGGTCCACCTTCGCGAAGTACCGGCCCGACCGAGCCGCTTTCTCCTCCAGCATGCGGGTGAACATCGCCCAGCCCGCGTCGTGGACCGATTTCGCCATCCGGGTGCGGGCCAAACCTTTCACACACAAGTCCTCGACGTAGATCGCTTGGGTTTCACGAACTACCGCCGTGGTGTGCTTGTGCGCCCAATTCCGGCGCGTATCAGCCACTCTCGCATGCGCCTTCGCCACCACGATCCGGGCCTTGGCGCGATTGTTCGAACCTTTCTGTTTGCGTGAAAGGCTCTTCTGCGCCTTGGCGAGCTTGCGCTCGGCTCGGCGCAGAAACTTCGGGGACTCGATCCGTTTACCGTTCGACAGGACCGCGAACGTAGTCAAACCCAGGTCGATACCCACCTCGGCATCGACGTCGGGCAACGGCCGGTCAACAACCTCGACAACGAACGACGCGAAATACCGTCCCGCCGCATCCTTGATCACCGTCACCGACGACGGCTCCGACGGCAGTTCTCGTGACCAGGCGACCTTCACGTCTCCGATCTTGGGCAGCCGCAACTTCTTTCCGGTGGTGACCGCAAAGCGGGCGTTGCGGGTGAACCGGATCGACTGCCGATTGTCCTTACGGGACCGGAACCGCGGATGAGCCCTCCTAGGGCCCTTGCGTTTACCGGTCACCGATCGAAAGAAGTTGCGGTAGGCGGTGTTCAGATCCGCCAGAGCCTGCTGCAACATCACCGCCGACACCTCGCACAGCCACTCCCGCTCCGGCGTCGCCTTCGCGGCGGTCAACCGCTTCGACAACTCGCTGTCGGAGACATACGGGAGCTCAGCTTCAAATGCGGTCTTTCGTGCCGCCAGTGCGTCGTTGAACACCACCCGCGCGCACCCGAACACCCGCGCAAGCGACTCTCGCTGACCGGCCGTGGGATACAGGCGATACTGGTAACGCAACTGCACCAACGCAATCTATCGACACCCACCGACAGAAACCCTGATGCGCTTGCAGGGCGCTGTTTGCGACACCGAGGTCGGCGTAACTCTCGCGCTGCTCCCGCCACACCAGCGCGGTCGTGCCCGAACCCGGGCGGCGCTGCGCCGCAGGAGATCTCCGAGCGCCTGGGACCGCGCGCCCGCCACCGTCAGATCAGTGCCCTCTGCATCCATGCGACCAACTTCTACCGCACGAATGTGTCCCGCGTCATACAGTCTCGCTGAGCAGGACCAGATTTCGCCGCCACGCAGCGCATTTCCCCCGGTAATGCGGAAGCTGCTCGGCGGCGAACGCCGCCGCCGACCAATCCCGTTCCTCGACCTCGGCGGTCCAGACGTAGGTCCACGCGTACCCGGCCCGCTCCCCCACCGTCACCGCGGCCGGCAGCAGATCGTAATCGTCGTCCTCGAACGCGTCGAGCACCCGCCACTCCTCGGCGGTGAGCCCGATGAGCAGAAAACCGTCGGTGACACTTCCGGTCGCGGTGACCAGACCGGGGTACACCCGCCCCGGCAGGGCGGCGGCCCGGCGCCCGAGCAAGCGCGCGGGCTCCATTTCCGGTACGCGCCCGAGTAATTCGGTCAGCACGGCGCCGAATTGCAAAGTCCCATAGACGAACAGAGGATCAGTTGCGGACGGCAGTTTCCGTGCCCACCGGTCGGTCATCGACCGACTGTACGCGCGAAGATCCCGGCGTCGTGCGAGTTGATGATGGTCACCTGGTGCCCGTGCGACTTTCGCAGTTCGCGCAGCCGCCGCTGATTGGCGTGGTAGGCGTCACCGGCGATGGCCCCGGTCTCGTACACCTTCCACCAGAACGGCGTGAACGGCTCCTCGGGATGAATGCTGGACTCCGGGAAGAACGAGTCGCCCGCGTGCAGCAGCCATCCGTTGCCGTGATCGATGGCCACCCCGGCGTGCCCGCGGGTGTGCCCGGCCAGGGGCACCACCAGAATCTCCGGCGGCAGCCCCGGCAGATCCCGGACCGCGGTGAACCCGAACCAGTCCTCGGCCCCCTCGACCTCGTTGACCATCCATTTGGGCCCGTGCGCCCACTGCGCCGCCCGATAGCGCAGCTTCTCCGAGAGCGTGGGAGTGGCGGTGACGGCCCGGAATTCGGGGCCGTGGACGTGCACGGTGGCCTCGGGGAAATCCGACAGCCCGGCGGAGTGGTCGAGGTCGAGGTGGGTCAGGATGATGTGCCGGACATCGCGCGGGTCGTAGCCCAGGGCCTGGATCTGCCGGAACGCGGTCTCGGCCTCGGTCGGCTTCGCCCCCAGGAGGAAACGGCTGGCACCGATCATCTTTCCGGGCTGGCGCACGGCCTCAAGCCCGAACCCGGTGTCGACGAGCACGAGCGCGTCCCGGGTCTCGACGAGCAGGCAGTGATCGACCAGGCCGAATCCCATGGTGCCGCAGTTCAGGTGGTGAATCCGCATGGCCAGAGCGTTTCAGACGGTCCGATACGACGCAACCGCGCAGGTGCCGGAATTGCCGGAACCCGAGTAGTGCCCCAACGAAACCCGGTCAGCTCGGCCGGCACTCGCGAATGATCTGGGCGAGCAGCTCGAAATCCTCGGCCCGCGCGGTGGACGAGCGATAGGCGAGCCCGACCGTGCGTCCCGGCGCGGGCGCGGCGAAGGTGGCGATATCGAGGGTCCCGCGCGCGGTCTCGGCGGCCACCGCCATGGCCGGAATCAGCGTCACCCCGAGATCGCCCGCCACACACTGCACCACGGTGGCCAGCGAGGCCGCGCGGGTGTCGCCCACCGCGCCCGGCTGCACGGCCCCGGCGCGGCACAGGTCCAGGGTCTGATCGCGCAGGCAGTGCCCCTCGTCGAGGAGCAGCAGCGGAAGTGCGTCCAGGTCCCCGGGTTTCAGGTCGGTGCGCCCGGCCAGCCGGTGCCCGCGCGGCAGCACCAGCACGAATTCCTCGGTGTACAGCGGTGTCTCGACCAGCCCGGTGGCGTCGGACGGCAGCGCGAGCAGCGCCACGTCGAGCACGCCCGTGCGCAGCCCGTCCAGCAGCCGCGCGGTCTGGTCCTCGATGACGTACGGCGCCAGATTCGGCATTCGCCTGCGCAATTCGGGCAGCAGGGTGGGCAGCACGTAGGGGGCGACGGTCGGGATGATGCCCAGTCGCAGCGTGCCGACCAGGCCCCGCCCCGCCGCGGATGCGACAAATCGGTCAGCGGCCTCGAGGGTGGCAATGGCTTGCGGCAGTAGCCGTTTGCCATCCGCGGTGACCAGCACCCGGCGTGTGCTGCGCTCGATCAACTGGAGCCCCAGTCCGTTTTCCAATGATGCCAGGGCCTGCGATAACGTGGGCTGGCTCACGCCGAGCCGGGTCGCAGCGGTGCCGAAGTGCCGGTATTCCGCGATGGCCACGAACGCACGCAGCTGTGACAGGGTGGGCTGATAAGTTTGATCAGTCACGCCTATCAGTGTAGTGCGACCGATCACGTTTACCTCTCGCTACGGTTCGGCAAAGATCGGAATCGTATATACGTCTCGACACAATCGGCACGACTACATATGAGGAGCAAGCATGGCCCTGCTGACCATCGGCGACCAGTTCCCCGCCTACAACCTGACCGCGGTCATCGGCGGTGACCTCTCGAAGGTGAACGCTCAGCAGCCCGACGACTACTTCACCCAGATCTCGAGCGACGACTACGCCGGCAAGTGGCGCGTCGTCTTCTTCTGGCCCAAGGACTTCACCTTCGTCTGCCCGACCGAGATCGCCGCCTTCGGCAAGCTGAACGACGAGTTCGAAGACCGCGACGCGCAGGTGCTCGGCGCCTCGGTCGACAACGAGTTCGTGCACTTCCAGTGGCGTGCCCAGCACGAGGACCTCAAGACCCTCCCGTTCCCGATGCTGAGCGACCTCAAGCGCGAATTGGCCGCCGCCACCGGCGTTCTCAATGCCGACGGCGTCGCCGACCGCGCCACCTTCATCATCGACCCGAACAACGAGATCCAGTTCGTGTCCGTCACCGCGGGTTCGGTCGGTCGCAATGTCGACGAGGTGCTGCGCGTCCTCGACGCCCTGCAGTCCGACGAGCTGTGTGCCTGCAACTGGAAGAAGGGCGACCCGACCATCAAGGCCGGCGAGCTCATGACCGCTTCCGTCTGACACTCGCAAGGGCTGAGATACAAGGGAATCCATCGTGACCGTCGAAAACCTGAAGAACTCGCTACCCGAGTACGCCAAGGATCTGAAGCTCAACCTGTCCTCGCTGGCGCGCACCACCGTGCTGGGCGAGCAGCAGCTGTGGGGCACCCTGCTGGCCTCGGCCGCGGCCACCAAGTCCGCGACCACGCTGCGGGAGATCGCCGAGGAGGCGGCCGAGGTGCTCTCGGCCGAGGCGTACAACGCCGCGCTGGGCGCCGCGTCGATCATGGGCATGAACAATGTGTTCTACCGCGGCAAGGCTTTCCTGGAGGGCCGCTACGACGATCTGCGCGCGGGCCTGCGCATGCAGATCATCGGCAATCCGGGTGTGGACAAGGCCGATTTCGAGCTGTGGTCGTTCGCGGTGTCCTCGATCAACGGCTGCCAGCACTGCCTGGAGGCGCACGAGCACACGCTGCGTGAGGCGGGCGTGTCGCGCGAGGTGATCTTCGAGGCGCTGCGCGCGGCGGCGATCGTGGCGGGCGTCGGTCAGGCCGTGGCCTCGACCGAGGCGCTGGCGGCGGCCGCGGTCTGACCCGACTCTCGGGACCCTCGGGGTTTCACCCCTGAAACCCCCGAGCCCCGGAGGGGCCGGCACTGCGAGGCGCCGGCCCCTTTGTCATTTGCCAATGGATTGCTGCAATCGGGTCACCGGTCGGCAACATTGAGCGGTTCGCCCGGAATGCCCACCTAGACTCCCCCGCATGCCTCCGCGCTCCCGGACCCCTGCCCGGCGCCGCTGGCGCAAACTCTTCGCCACGTCCGTCCTGCTCATCGCGGCCGCCGCCGTGGGCATGGCGTTGTATCTGGACCACCACGAGCAGACCCACGCGCAGACACCACCGGCGGGCGGCGCGGGCGATCCGGAGGGCACCCGGCTGCTCGACGCCGGGCAGGCGCGCACCGGTTTGGATCGGCTCACCGTGGCCTGGAATCGCAATTGGGAGTCCTATCAGCGCAATGCGTTCGGGCCGGGCTGGTCCGGGCGCGGCGGCGAGCCGGTGCTCAGCGACGGGTGCACCGCGCGCGAGGACGTGATGAAGCGCGACCTCACCGAAGCGCGTCTGGGAGAAAGCAATTCATGCCTGGTGCTGAGCGGGACGCTCATCGATCCGTACACCGGCGAGCGGCTGCCCTACGACCGGTTCAAGTCCTCGCAGATCGAGATCGACCACGTGGTGGCGCTCGGCGACGCGTGGCGCTCGGGGGCTTCGCAATGGAATCCCGAACAGCGCGAGAAGTTCGCCAATGACGTCGGCAATCTGCTGGCGGTGCAGAAGCAGGCCAATCAGGACAAGGGCTCCAAGACGCCGGACCAGTGGAAGCCGCGGCAGGCCGACTGGTGTGATTACGCGCGCCGGTGGGTGAGCGTGAAGTCGCGCTGGGGCTTGACCGTGCAGCCCACCGAGAAGAGCGCCCGGGCGGACATGCTCGGAACCTGTGGGCCTCCCGCGAATGGATAACTGTGGGTATGCTCCGAAGCCATGACCGTTCCGGAAAGTGATGGCGCTCGAATCGAAGTCGTCCGCGTGTTCACCGACGCGACCGGACGCTTCGGCAACCCGCTCGGCATCGTCCGGTATTCCGCGGTCGAGAACGCCGATCATCAGGCGCTCGCGGCCCGTGTCGGTTTCAGCGAGACCGTGGTGGTCGGGGCCCCGGAGAACGAGCGCGTGAAGATGCGCATATACACCCCGGCCGTGGAACTCCCCTTCGCCGGGCACCCCAGCGTCGGCACCGCGTGGTGGCTCAATGACCAGAAGCAGCCGGTCAAGATCATCGATGTGCCCGCGGGCCCGGTCGAGGTCACCAGCGTCGACGGCGTGACCTGGGCCCGCGCCCGCGCCGAATGGGCGCCGAGCTTCGAATTCCACCAGTTCGAGGACACCGCCGAGCTCGCCACCCTCGACCCCGCCGACTTCCCCGAGGGCAAGCACTACTGCTGGGGCTGGACCGACGAACCCCGCGGCGCGATCCGCTCCCGAATGTTCGCCCCCGCCATGGGAGTTCCCGAGGACGAGGCCACCGGCGCGGCCGCCATCCGCCTGACCGCCCTGCTCACCCGCGGCCTCAACATCACCCAGGGCGAGGGCTCCCAGATCTTCACCGAATGGGATTCCGACGGCTGGGCCCGCGTCGGCGGCCGCGTGGTCGCCGATCACCCGATCCTGATCTAGCCCCGCTCCGCGGGCTCCCGGCGCGGTCGATTCATTCGGCCGGGCCGATGCGCTGCCCGCAGGCGAGACGGTGGCCGCCGGGGATACGGAGGACGAAATCGCGTAGGCCCCAAGGGTGTTCGGTGAGGGGCGTAACGATATCCGCGTTGTGTAACACGCAGTGGTCATGGAGCGCCGCCACGTCTGTCACGCCGACGTACCCGGCGGTGGTCTCGTTGACTGCGGGGTTCGGGGTGCGGACTATGCCGAGGCCGACGCCGTCACGGCGCATCAGGGCCAGGCCCATCGCGGGCTCGCACACCTCGACGGTGAAGCCCAGGACATCGCGCAGGAAGTCGACGGTGGGGGTGAGATCGGCCACCTCGAGGTTGGCCCGATAGCTCTCGAATTCAACCATTTCCGCAGCATAGCGCCCGTGCGGTCGACTAATTCGGTTGCGCGGGTGGCGGTGGGCGGTGAGAGGGTGGAGGGCACGCCGCGGGTAGCGGTGGCAGCTCATCCCCCATCGGAAGGACGATTCATCGTGAACTCCATCGCCATGTCAACGGCCGCGCCCGCGCGGTCCGATCGGGCGGGGCGGCGCGAATGGAGCGGACTCGGGGTGCTGGCGCTGGCGTGCCTGGTGTACGCGATGGATCTGACGGTGCTGCATCTGGCGGTGCCGCAGATCAGTGAGACGCTGCATCCGAGCAGCACGCAGCTGCTGTGGATCATCGACGTGTACGGCTTCATGCTGGCGGGCCTGCTGATCACCATGGGCACGCTGGGCGATCGGATCGGGCGGCGGCGGTTATTGCTCACGGGCGGAGCGCTTTTCGGCGTGGTCTCGGTGGTCGCGGCCTTCTCGCCCACGGCCGAATTCCTGATCGTGTGCCGGGCGCTGCTCGGCATCGCCGGGGCGACCATCGCGCCCTCCCCACTCTCGTTGATCTTCAATATGTTCCGCGACCCGCGGCAGCGGTCCCTGGCCGTAGGTACCTGGGTGAGTGCGTTCTCGGCAGGCGGTGTGGTCGGCCCGCTGCTGGGTGGTGTGCTGCTCGAGCACTTCTGGTGGGGCTCGGTGTTCCTGCTGGCCGTCCCGGTCATGGTGTTGCTGCTGATCCTGGGTCCCCGGGTCCTGCCGGAGTTCCGTGATCCCGAGGCGGGGCGGCTCGATTTGATCAGTGCCGCATTGAGTGTCGTCGCCATGATCTCTCTGGTGCTGGCCATGAAGCAGGTCGCACAGGACGGGGTGGGCCCGCTGCCGCTGGCGGCGATCGTGGTCGGGCTGGCGGCCGGTGCGCTGTTCGTGCGCCGTCAGCTCACGCGGGCCGATCCGATGCTGGATCTGAGCCTGTTCCGGCTGGGCGCGTTCCGAACCGCGCTGGGCATCAATGTGATCGCCATTTTCGTGGCGTTCGGTTATTTCCTGTTCGTGGCCCAGTACTTCCAGCTGGTCCTGGACATGACGCCGATGCGGGCCGGTGTCGCCATGGCCCCGTCGAGCATCGGATTCATCGTCGGGTCGCAGGCGGCCCCGCGCATTGTGCGGGTGGTGCGCCCGGCCTATCTGGTCGGGGCCGGAATGATCCTGGCCGCAATCGGATTGGTGATGCTGACCCGGCTGTCGGTGGATGGCGGCCCGGCCCTGGCGGTGATCGCGTCGCTGCTCATCGCGCTCGGACTGGCCCCGGTCTTCGGCATCACCACCGAGCTCATCGTCGGCTCCGCCCCGCCGGAGCAGGCGGGGGCCGCCTCGGGCGTGTCCGAGACCGGCTCGGAACTCGGTGGCGCGCTGGACATCTCGATTCTGGGCAGCATCAGCCTGGCCATCTACCGGGCCGATCTGTCGGACTCGCTACCGCGCAATCTGCCGGGCGCGGACTCGGTCCGCGAAACCCTGGGCGAGGCGGTCCAGGTCGCGGCGACGCTGCCCGGCGGTATGGGCGACGCGGTGCTGACGGCCGCCCGCGCGGCCTTCATCCACGGGGTGCACATCACCGCCGGGATCGCCGCCGTCGGCGCTGTCGCGGTGGCGGTGCTGGCCGTGGCCAAGCTACGCCACGTGCCCGCCGGTGAACTCTCCGGCGAGCACGGACACTAGCGCTCAGCCCAGGGCGGCGGCGAAGCGGTCGGCCATTTCGGCGACCTGGGCCTCGGTGATGACGAAGGACGGGGAGATCTGGAGGGCGCCCTGGCCGGCGGCGCGGGTCGAGACGCCGTGGGCGCGCAGGGTTTTCACCATGGGCAGGGCCTCGGCGGGGTCGGCGAGCTGGACGGCGGCGACCGCGCCCAGGCCGCTGCGGACTTCGGCGACGCGAGGGTGTTCGGCCAGCGGCGAGAAGTACCGGTGCAGCAGCGATTCCAGGTTCTTGCTGGCGTCGAGGAGGTTTTCGCGCTCGAAGATGTCCAGGTTGGCCATGGCGGCGGCGGCCGCGCCCGCGTGGCCGCCGTAGGTGTAGCCGTGCCGCCACCAGACGCCGCCGGAGAAGAAGGGCTCGGCGATGCGGGGTGCGATGAAGACCGCGCCCATGGGGACGTAACCGGAGGTGAGGCCCTTGGCGGTGGTCATGAGGTCGGGTTCGAGACCGAAACGCGAGGAGGCGAACCAGGATCCGCCGATCCGGCCGAAGCCGGTGACGACCTCGTCGGCGACGAAGAGGATGTCATTGTCGCGGCAGATCTGCCGGACCTCGGTCAGGTAGCCCTCCGGCGGCAGGTAGACCCCGCCCGCGCCGATGATGGGCTCGGCGAAGAAGGCCGCGATGCGGTCCGCGCCGACCTCCTCGATCAGGGCGGTCAGCCCCTTGGCCTGATCCCATTCGATGGTGCGGGTATCGGGCATGAAGACACCGGTGTAGCCCTCGGCATTGACCGGGATGCCGGCCAGTGAGGTGCCGCCGACGTGCATGCCGTGGTACGCCTTCTGGCGGCCGACCAGGATGGTTTTCTCGGGGCGGCCCAGCTCCTGCCAGTAGCGGCGGGCCAGCTTGGCGGCGGTGTCGACGCCGTCGGAGCCGCCGGAGGTGAAGAAGATCTTGCTGCCGGGCACCGGGGCCAGCGCCGAGAGCCGTTCGGCCAGATCGCGGGTCACCGGGGAGGCCAGGTCACCGAAGTTGGAGTAGTGCGCGACCCGGGTCAGCTGCGCCGCGACCGCGTCGGCGATCTCGCGGCGGCCGTGGCCGATATTGGCGAACCAGAGGCCGCCGGTGGCATCGAGATACTGCGTGCCGCCCTCGTCCCAGATGTAGGCGCCCTCACCGCGGGCCACCACGAACGCGCCGTCCCGCTCGACCGCACCCATATCGGCGAAGCCATGCCACAGCGAACCCATCCAGAGCACCTCCATCACCCGACACCGGCCACCCATCCGGGCGAACCGACTCAACCTCACCATCACACCATTTCGGGGGTGAGCAGGTCGAACGGCCCCCGGGTCGGGCGGCCTCGGGCCGGGTCAGGCGGCGACGGCGGCCACCAGCATGTAGGCGGTGCCCAGATCCATCACCAGGTGCGGCACCACGGTCACCGATCCGGCCGACCCCATCGGATGCGGGAACACTCGCGGCAACCGATGTCGGAGGCCGGGCACGGCCATCGCCAGTGCGTCCAGCGTGAACATCGCGGCCAAGGCCCGCAGCGGCCCGGGCGCGGGCCCCCCGTGCCCGGGCAGCGTGTGCCCGGGCGACCCGTGCCCGCTCATCGCATACAACATGGCCGCGGCCGCCACCACGTGATACACGAACGCGCCGACCCCGCTCCCTCCGCTGTCGGCGTCCGCGATCCCGCTGCGCCACCGCAGCATTCGTTCACCCAGCACCAGCGTGTACACGACCACCATGGCCGTCAGCACCGCGCGCACCGCGTGCGGGTCGACGGCGACGGGAAACACCAGCATTCCCAACATGACCAGGCACATCACCAGGTGCGCGGCATCGGATTCCCGATCCGCGCCCCGCCCCAACTGCCCCAGCCTCGCAGCCACCATGGTGGCGGCCAGGCAGAAGGCGATCACCGCGCCCCACCGCAGTACCCCGTACTGCTCCACGAATACCGCCACACCCCACCACCTCTCACCGCGGCGACCGGCCCCCACCTCCATGGTGACACCGCCCGCATCCGGCGCTTCCGCCCTTGCACTGCCGAATCCCCCGCCCCCACACCGCCACTGACCGATTACCCGGCCGATTCACTCGGGCCCGCTGTCCGGGACAGTTGGCACGCATACGAATAAACAGAGGAGTACCCGCATGCGCCCGCGTCCCGACAACGACCCGATCGATCCCATTGCCGACCTACGCGCGAACCTGAACCTGCTCCGCTATTCGGTCGAGCAGATGACCGAGGCCATGAAGGGCATCCTCCAGGAGATGCGCGGCTTCGACGCCCGCCTCAGCGCCCTGGAGGCCAGCGTCACCGACCGTCGGCGTGAGGGCTGACCGCACCGCCTCTCGCTTCCGGAATGACGGGGTCGCGGCCGGGTGTCGGTTGCGGTGCCGCGACCGGGAAGGGATTGGGCGTCAGCGGATTCGGAAGACCGGGCCGTGGGGGCGGAACGGCAGGGCGGCGCCCGCGGGGATCAGGTAGGCGTGTTCGTGGCGGATGCGCAGCACGTCGATCATGCCGTCGGTGATGACGAGGATCGGGCCTTCGGGCGGCCTGAAGGGCCGGGATTCCCTCGCATGGAGGGAGTGGGCTTCTCTCTCGATTACCCACTGGTTGGTGCCGCTCCCACATGGGAGACTTCCGCACCCGAGCCCCCGATGTCCTCGGGTTGGTGGAACGCTCTCTCTCGGATATTGATGGCCGCGTTGGTGTCCGCGTGCGCCTCGTGGCCGCACTTCTCGCACCGGAAAACCGCTTGGCTCTTGCGATTTCCAGCCGAAATGTGACCACACGACGCACACGTGCGGGAGGTATTCGCCGCAGGCACGAACGCCACACTCGACTTCTCTCCCAACCGGCGCGCGAACTCGCCCCAGCACGACGACATGATCCCCCGGGCAAGACCGCGCTTGGCCGCGCGCCCGTTGGGCAGATATTGCCCCGGGGTGTCCGGGTCGGGCTTGGGTGCGGGCCTTTTCACCATGTTCGCGATCGGCAGCTGTTCCAGGGCGAACCCTTCGTAGACGCGTGCGAGCCGCGTGGTGGTCTGCTCCACCCAATCCTTCTTCCGATTGCGGTCGGTGACCCGCGACCTCGACAGCTGCCGCTTGGTCTCCCCCCCTCTCCCGCGAGCCCCGCCGCTGGCGGGCCAGCTTGCGCTGCAGCGCCACCGCCCGACGCTGCTGCCCCGAAGACAGTCCTGGCGCGCAAGCGAACTCGCCATCGCTGATAGCGATGGAGTTCGCCACACCACGATCGATACCGGCAACACCGGTACCGTTGGAGACGGTCTTCTCCGGCGGCAGGGTCACGAACGTCACCTGCCATACCCCGTTGTCGAAGGTGACACGCGCAGACTTCGCCGCGACGATCCGCTCCCACGCCACCGTGACACGAAACCGCAACCGGGTCTTCGACTTCGGGATGGCGACCTCGCCCAGCGCTTGTTCAACCGGCGCACGACCAGATCACGCACCACGAAACTCTCACGTCCGCGATGGCGCTTCTTGAACTCCGGATAGCCGACACGGCGATCGAAGAAATTCCGGAACGCGCGATCCAGATCGCGCAAGGCGGCCTGCTGAACCGATGACGACCCAGCACGCAACCAATCGACCTCCGTACGGGCGTCCGCCAACTCGCGCTGCTGCTGAACACCACCGAGCCGAAACGCTTGACCCTTCACGTGGTAGCCACGTTGCTCGAGCCCGAGGTTGTAGAGGTATCGTGCGTGACCCAGATGCATCTCCAGCACCGCCAGCTGGGCGGCGGACGGATAAGCACGCTGCATGATCGACACTACGACTCACCTCCACGGACCATTCGAAGAAACAACCAGCAATGTATCGGCACCCACCGACAAGAATCCGATACGCTAAACCGGCCCTGAAGAACCGGGCTTGCGCGCATCGCGCCGGTCACCGTGACAGTCGCTTCCAAGTGGTCCTTTCCAGTCGGATGTCATCCCAGGTTAGGAGCGGGCACCCGGCGGCGGCCAATGGTTTTCGCGATGCTGGATCGGTACCCGTTGCGGTCAGTAGAGCAGCGGCCCGAGGCCGGCGGCGCAGTCGCGGGCCGGATCGCGGTGGGTTTCCAAGGCGGGCAGGCGATTGCTGGGCCCGGTCAGGCACAGCGCGCCGGAGAGCGTGCCGGTGCCGTTGTAGACCGGCAGCGCCAGGCACGCGACGCCGGGGACGAGTTCGTCTGCGGCCCTGGCGTATCCGGTGTCGCGCACGGCCTGGAGATCACCGGCCAGCACCGTGTGATCGATCTTGGTTCGGGCCGCGATGCGCACCGGATGTGCCACCAGGGTGCGCCATTCGGTGCGGGAGGCGAGCAGGAGTTTGCCCGCGGCGGAGGCGTGCAGGTGCCGCGACAGTTCGCGCTCGCCGGGGATCGGGTGGTCGGGGTCCTCGCTGAGCACCTGGACCGCGGCGGGCCGGAAGTTCATGAGGTGCACGGCGAATCGGGTGGAGGCCCGGAAGTCGTCGAGCAGGGCCCGCGCGGCCGTGGACACCGTCGGCACGTTCACCGCCGCGGCGAATCCGCGCAGCCGCGCGCCCAGGGCGAACCCGCGCAGGTCGGCGGTGCGGACCAGATACTCGTCGGCGACAAGGGAATTCAGCAGCCGGTAGGTGGTGGCGGGCGCGATGCCCAGACGCTGCGCGATCTCCTTGGCGGTGACGCCCACCCCGCAGTCGGCGACCGCTTCGAGAATGGCGATGGAGTTCGAGACCGTATTGGTGCGGCGGGAATCCTGCATGGCGGCTACCGGAAGGTCACGACGGGCAGCAGGTCTTCGCGGCGCGGCTCGTCGTAGATGCCGATGCCGCGCAACCGATCCGGCGCGAGCACGCGCAGGCCGACGGTGAATGCCACGGCCGCCGCCAGGATCGCGGCGTAGGCGATCACCACGGTGACATTGTCATTGCGGGCCGAGACCGCCGCGCCGACCATGAGCACGCCGAGCAGCAGCGCGGTCACCGAGCCGAGGATCGCGATGGCGCGGCTGGGTTCGCCGATGCGGCGCAGCAGCGCCGGGGTGGCCAGACAGGCGGGCAGGTACGAGCCGAGGTATCCGAGCGCGCTCAGGGTCAGGAAGCTGCGGATGCCGTCCTGGGGTTCGGCTCCGGAGAGCAGGTACCACAGCGCGCAGGCGGTCACCGCGCCCACCGCCGCGACAATGGCGGGGGCCGGGGTGTGGAAACGGGAGTGCGCGCGCCCGGCCGCCGCCGGGGCGATGCGCTCGCGGCCCATGGTGAACAGCACCCGCACCAGCGCGTTGATCGAGGCGACGGTGCAGGCGAAGAACGATGCCGCGACCCCGAGATCCAGGACCGCGCCGAGGAATCCGGAATCGCCCCGCATGAGCAGATCGGTGACCGGTGTCGAGCGCGAGGCGGTGCCCGGGGGCGCGGCGGCCAGGGCCACGGCCTGCGCGGTCACCGCGATCAGGTAGATGACGGCGGCGGCCAGCGGTGTCCAGACCAAGGTCCGCGGCACCGAACGGAACGGCCGGTAGGCCTCGGCGGACAGGGTGGTCGCACTCTCGAATCCGACGAAGGCGCTGACCGCCACCACCGCGCTCATGGCGAGAGTGCCGGTGCCGCCGTGCCATTCGAAGACCGGGGCCGGACGCGGAGCGTGCGCGTCGCGGGTCAGCAGGTAGCCCATGAGCGCGAGCACCGTCACCACGGACACGCATTCCACCAGCAGCGTCGCCGACGCCGACAGCCGGATGCCGCGCACCATGAGCACCGCCTCCACCACCGCCGCGACCAGCAGCAGGCCGACAATCGTTGCGGTCCCACCGAAACCGGCCAGCCCGGCCGTGACCGCGAGCTGATCCAGATAGGTGCCGACCGCGAGCAGCCCCGCCACACTGACGCTCGCGTACCCCACAATCGCCGACCACCCGGTCGGTACTGCGACGAACGGACCGAGCCCCTTCGCCACGTATGTGTACAGCCCGCCGGTCACCGCCAGCCGCTGCGCCATGGGCCGGATCACCAGGGCCACCGCCCAGGCCAGCAGCGCCGCCGCCAGGAACGCGGCCACACTCGCCCCGCCCCCGGCCGCGCCGATCACGAAGGCCGGGGTGACCACCGCCGTCCCCGAGGGCGCGATGGCCGCGACCGACTGTGCGAACACCGGCACGAAAGGCAGTTCGCGCCGGGTCAATCCGCGCAGGGGCGGCCGTTCGGCCACCGGGGGTGGGCTCGGCGCAGCCGATCTCATCCGCGTCACGCCCTCTCTCGCGCCGATCGCCCGCAGCTCTCGCCAGACTGCCGCGGCGTCTCCCGTTGGCTTGCCACAGCATCTCCCACTGGATTGCCGCAGCATCGCTTCACCGGGTTGCCACGGCGTCTCTCATTAGATTGCCACAGCGCCTTTCACTGAATTGCCACAGCGTCGACGATCCGTATTGCGCGGACGTAAACGCGGGTAACGACGGCTTGTCGCGAGGCGAGAGAAAACCCACGCGGCTTTCTCGCCGACGGTCACCGTCGCACGCCCGCCGCCGTTACAGGCCGCGCATAGCGTTCCGCAGCATCGGAAACGAGCCCGCCACCCGGCGATTCGGGACGGGCGCAGCAGCGAGACGGATCCATGACGCAGCAGATCGAACGCGCCACCGCCGCGCCACCCGGCACCGCAGCACCCGACGGGGTGCACCGGCTGAAAGCCAATGCCGTGGGTTTGCTCGGCGTCGTGTTCATGGCCATCGCCACGGCCGCGCCGATCACCGCCATGACCGGCAATGTGCCCTTCATGATCTCGGCGGGCACCGGAAAGGGCACGCCCGCGGCGTTTCTGATCGCCATGGTGGTGCTCGCGGTGTTCTCGGTGGGCTTCACCACCATGAGCAAGCACATCACCGCGACCGGCGCGTTCTACGGGTTCATCTCCTTCGGGCTGGGTCGCTCGGCCGGACTGGCCTCGGGGCTGCTGGCCACCTTCGCGTACATGGTGTTCGAGGGTTCGCTGGTCGGCATCTTCTCCAGTTTCGGCGCGAGTACCGTCTCGGCGCAGTTCGGCTGGAACGTGCCGTGGTGGGTGTTCGCGATCGTCATGCTGGCCATCAATGCCCTGGGCACCTGGTTCGGTGTCGCGGTGGCGGAGAAGTTCCTGGTGGTGCTGCTGGGCACCGAATGCCTGGTGCTGGCCATCATGGGTGTCGCGGTGGCGCTGCACGGCGGTGGGCCGCACGGGTTCTCGTTCGCGCCGCTGAATCCGGTCAATGCCTTCACCGGTCCGTCGGCGGGGCTGGGCCTGTTCTTCGCGTTCTGGTCGTGGGTCGGGTTCGAGTCGACGGCCATGTACGGCGAGGAGTCGCGCGATCCCAAGCGGATCATCCCCAAGGCGACCATGATCGCGGTCATCGGCGTGGGCGTCTTCTACGTGTTCGTGTCGTGGATGGCCATGTCCGGCAACGGCATCGACGAATCGGCGGCGCTGGCCGGGTCCGCGAATCCGATGGACGTGTTCTTCCACCCGACCCAGACCTACGTCGGGCACTGGGCGGTGAGCGCCATGCAGTGGCTCATGATGACCGGATCGCTGGCCTGCGGCATGGCCTTCCACAACTGCGCGGCCCGCTACCTGTACGCCCTCGGCCGTGAGGGCGTGTTCCCGGCGCTCAAGCGCACGGTGGGGCGCACCCACCCCAAGCACGGCTCGCCGCACATCGCGGGCCTGGTGCAGAGCGTGGTGGCCGTCGCGCTGGTGGCCGGGTTCGGTATCGCCGGGAAGGATCCCTACACCGGCACCTACACGCTGCTGGCCATTCTCGGCACCATGGCCATCCTGGTGGTGCAGGCGACCTGCTCGTTCGCGGTGCTGGCCTACTTCCGCAACCACCATCCCGAAACCCGGCACTGGTTCAAGACTTTCCTGGCCCCGCTGCTGGGCGGGCTCGCCATGATCGGCGTGGTGCTGCTGCTGGTCTCCAATATGGGCACGGCCGCGGGCACCGAATCCGGCTCGCTGGTCCTGAAGGCGACGCCGTGGCTGGTGGCCGCGATCGCCCTGGGCGGCTTCGGTTTCGCGCAGTATCTGAAGCGCCGCTCCCCCGACCGCTACGCCCTGGTGGGCCGGACCGTGCTGGAGGAAACCCACGAACGCTGACCCTGCTTCACCATGACTGCCACCCCTCCTCAGTGGCAACGGCCCGGCGCCTTTCGGTCGCCGGGCCGTCTTGTGTGCTTCGGTGCGCCGTGCACGTATCCGACGCCCCGCGGTGGCACCCTCGGAAGTGCGCGTTGCGGTTCGCCCCACGGCGTGCCGAACAGTCGGACCGGGCCTTGGCGATGATCACGAAACCCGACCGGCCACAACGAGTGTCACCGGTGGGTGGCGCAAGTGCCCACCGCACGGGCGGGTACGGCACGGGAAGTCGGCCGGTTGGCGCGGTAGGTCAGTCGCCCGAATGGGGCGCGGAATCCGCGATCACGACCTCGACCTCGGCCGATGGCCCGAGCGGGGTGCGCATCGGCCCGCCGGGATGCGCACTAGCCTGGCAGGATGCGCATTGTGATCGACGATCTCACCGGGGCCGAGGTGATCGGGCTGCTGGAGGCCCACGTGGCGGAGATGCTGGCCAACTCGCCCGAGGAGAGCATGCACGCGCTCGATCTCGAGGGGCTGCGCAAGCCGGAGATCACCTTCTGGTCGGTGTGGGACGGCGACACACTGGGCGGATGCGGGGCGCTCAAGGAGCTGGATCCGACCCACGGGGAGATCAAGTCCATGCGCACCGCGGCCGAGTTGCGGGGGCGCGGGGTGGCCGGACAGCTGTTGCGGCACATCATCGCCGAAGCGCGGGCGCGCGGGTACGAACGGTTGAGCCTGGAGACCGGGGCGCCGGAGTTCTATCTGCCCGCGGTGCGGTTGTACGAGCGGCACGGGTTCGAGCACTGCGGGCCGTTCGCCGATTACACCGCGGATCCGCACAGCGTGTTCATGACGCTGCCGCTAGATTGACGCACCGGTCCGGCGGGCGCGTCGGCGCATCGCCATCTCGCCCAGCGCGGTGACCGCGACCGCCAGGATCACGAACGCGACGACCAGGAACACCAGTCCGACCGACATCGAGCCGTAGCCCTGCTGCCGGGGGTCGATGAACGGGTAGGGGTACCAGTCGACGATCGGTCCGCGGATCAGGGTGTAGACGCCGTAGACGACCGGGTAGGCCAGCAAGGGGGCGATGAGCCGAGCACCGATGCCCAGCGCGGCCGGGACCAGCAACCAGTCGGCGAGCGCGACCAGCGGGGTCACCCGGTGCAGGGTGTCATCGGTCCACGGGTAGGCGATGCCGACATTGATCTTCTGCAGCAGCAGCGCGAAGACGACGCCGGTGATCAGGATGTAGAGGGTGGCCGCGCAGCGGAAGATCTGCCAGCCGCGCCCCTGCGGATCGAACAGCGCGATCCCGATCCAGGCCGCGATGATGATCAGGTTGGACTGGATGGTGAAGTAGCTGAAGAAGTTTCCGATGCTCGCCGCTACCGGCCCCAGATGGGTGGCGCTCCAGACGACCGCGGCGATGTCCAGCCCCGCGACGGCCAACAGCAGTAACCGACCCCACAGCGGATGCACCGCAACGCCGTTCATGACCAGATATTCGCACGCCGAATCGCCGGAATGCGGACGATACGCCGAATCAGCATCCTTCGGGCAATCCCGGATTCGGGTCGCCGGAGACCGCGCCGACCGGCCCGGATGGATACTTCGCTATCGTTGACGGTGCAATGACCAGGACCGCCGCCACCGCTCGCGAGCTTCGTACCCGCCTGGCCGATCTCTCGATCCGCGACGAATACCGCTTGCGTCGCAGGCTCGACAAGGCCCGCGGCGGCGATCTCACCGACCTCGAAGCAGACATCGACGCCGCCCAGCGCCGGGTCGAGACCCGCCGGGCCGCCGTCCCGACCATCCGGTATCCGGAGCAGTTGCCGGTCTCCGCGCGCCGCGATGACATCGCGAAGGCCATCGCCGAGCATCAGGTCGTGATCGTGGCCGGTGAGACCGGCTCGGGCAAGACCACGCAGCTACCCAAGATCTGCCTGGAACTCGGGCGCGGGATCCGCGGCACCATCGGCCACACCCAGCCGCGGCGACTGGCCGCGCGCACGGTGGCCGAGCGCATTGCCGAGGAACTGGGCACCGAACTCGGGGACGTGGTCGGCTACGCGGTCCGGTTCACCGATCAGGCCTCGGATCGCACGCTGGTCAAGCTCATGACCGACGGCATTCTGCTGGCCGAGATCCAGCGCGACCGGCTGCTGCGGCGCTACGACACGATCATCATCGACGAGGCGCACGAACGCAGCCTCAATATCGACTTCCTGATGGGGTATCTCAAGCAGCTGCTGCCCAAGCGGCCGGACCTGAAGATCGTCATCACCTCGGCGACCATCGATCCGGAATTGTTCGCCCGGCACTTCGCCGACGAGAAGGGCACGCCCGCACCGATTGTCGAGGTGTCGGGGCGGTCGTATCCGGTGGAGGTCCGCTATCGGCCGCTGTCGCTGGAGATTCCGGTCACCTCCGAGGATCCCGACGACGAGGACACCGAGATCGTCGACCGCGATCCCACCGACGCCATCGGGGACGCGGTGCGCGAACTCCAGGCCGAGGGCGACGGGGACATCCTGGTGTTCCTTTCGGGCGAGCGTGAGATCCGCGACACCGCGGACTCGCTGCGCGATATGCGCCTGCCGCGCACCGAGATCCTGCCGCTGTACGCGCGGCTTTCGGCGGCCGAGCAGCACAAGGTATTCGAGTCGCACACCGGCCGCCGGGTGGTGCTGGCCACCAACGTCGCCGAGACCTCGCTGACCGTGCCGGGCATCCGGTACGTGATCGACCCCGGCACGGCCCGCATTTCGCGCTACTCGATGCGCACCAAGGTGCAGCGGCTGCCGATCGAGTCGATCTCGCAGGCGTCGGCGCGGCAGCGGTCGGGCCGCTGCGGCCGTGTCGCGGACGGCATCGCGATTCGGCTCTACTCCGAGGACGACTTCGAATCCCGGCCGCAGTTCACCGAACCGGAGATCCTGCGCACCAATCTGGCCGCCGTCATTCTCCAGATGACCGCGCTCGGGCTCGGCGATATCGAGAGCTTCCCGTTCGTGGAGGCGCCCGACGGTCGCGCCATCCGCGATGGCATCGCGCTGCTCGAGGAGCTGGGCGCGCTCGGCCGGGCCGAAGCCGAAACCGCTGCCCGCCACGACATTCCCGACGCGGGCCTGATCCTCACCCCCATCGGCCGCGAGATGGCCCAGATCCCGGTCGATCCCCGCATGGCGCGCATGCTGGTGGAGGCCAACCGCGGCGGCTGCCTCGCCGAGGTCCTCATCATCGTCGCCGCCCTGTCCATCCAGGACGTCCGCGAACGCCCCGTCGAACACCAGCAGGCCGCCGACACCAAGCACGCCCGCTTCACCATCGAGGGCTCCGACTTCCTGTCCTACCTCCGCCTCTGGGACTACCTCCGGGAACAGCGCAACGCCCTGTCCTCCAACCAGTTCCGCCGCCTGTGCCGGGACGAATTCCTGCACTACCTCCGCATCCGCGAATGGCAGGACCTGCACGGCCAACTCCGCACCATCACCCGCTCCCTCGGCTGGACCACCGAAGGCACCGACGCCCAATTCGACCGCACCGCAACCCCTTCCGACGACCCCCAGAACACCGACGGACGATCCGGACGTAACCGGCGCAGAGGCACCGCGCGCGCCGCTGACACCACCCACGACGGCCAACCGGGGCCCAGCCGTAACTCTCAGCGCGGCACCACCTCCGAGCGCGGCGGGCAGCCCGGACGAGTCGCGGGATCGGATCGCGACGGTTCGACGGGGCGTGGTGCAGGAGTCGGGCAGGGTGGCGAGTCTCGTGTTCATGGAGCTTCACCGCGCGGCAATTCCGCTGGGCGCGGCGGAGATTCGGGACGTGGCGGCAGCGGGTCCGAGGGTGGGCGCGGCGGCGCAGGTGGAACGGGGTCCGGGAGCCCGCGGGCCGGGCTGGCCGAGTCGCTGGCGGCGAAGGCCGGAGGCGGGGATGATTCGCTGCCGTGGGATGTGACGTCCATCCATCAGGCGTTGCTGGCGGGGATGTTGTCGCATATCGGCGTGCGAGAGGCCGAGAGTCGGGAGTTTCTCGGGGCTCGGAATGCGAAGTTCATGATCTTCCCGGGGTCGGGGTTGGCGAAGAAGCCGCCGCGGTGGGTGATGGCGGCGGAGTTGGTGGAGACTTCGCGGTTGTGGGGGCGGACGGCGGCGCGGATCGAGCCCGAGTGGGCCGAGCGGCTGGCCGGGGATCTGGTGAAACGGACGTACTCCGAGCCGCATTGGTCGGCCAAGCGGGGGGCGGCGGCCGCGTACGAGCGGGTCACGTTGTACGGGATTCCGCTGGTTACGCAGCGGCGGGTGGACGTCGGGCGGATCGATCCGGAGTTGTCGCGGGAGCTGTTCATCCGGCATGCGCTGGTGCAGGGCGAGTGGCAGACCAAGCACCGGTTCTTCGCGCGCAACCGGGAATTGCTCGAGGATGTCGCGGATCTGGAGCATCGGGCGCGGCGGCGCGACATCCTGGTCGACGATCAGGTGCTGTTCGACTTCTACGATCAGCGGATTCCGTCGGACATCGTGTCGGTGCGGCATTTCGACAGCTGGTGGCGCAAGGCCCAGCGCCAGGATGCCAACCTGCTGGACTTCACCGCCTCCACGGTGGTGAACGAGGATGCGGCGGTGCTGGATCCGACCGCGTATCCGGACAGCTGGCGCCAGGGTGAGCTGACCTTCCCGCTCACCTACCAGTTCGAGCCCGGCCAGGCCGATGACGGTGTGACCGTGCACATTCCGATCGCCCAGCTGGCGCATGTGCGCTCGGTCGGCTTCGACTGGCTGGTGCCGGGCATGCGCGAGGAACTGGCCGCGGCCTTCATCAAGACGCTGCCGAAGCAGTTGCGCCGCACCGTCGTTCCCGCACCCGACTTCGCCAAGGCGGCGCTGGACCGACTCACGCCCCGGGCCGAACCACTGCGCACCGGCCTGGCGCGCGAGCTGTCGCAACTGGGCTCGGTGACCATTACCGCCGGGCACCTGGACCCGGCCGGTCTGCCCGACCACCTGCGCATGACCTTCGCCGCCACCGACCCGTCGGGCACCGTGGTCGCCCGCAGCAAGAGCCTGGCCGAGCTGAAAACCCGCCTGGCCGAACAGGTCTCGAAGTCGGTGGCGCGCGCCAATACCGCCGCCGAGCGGGCCCCGACCACGGTCTGGACCTCGGAATCGCTGGGCACCCTGCCGGCCGCGGTCAAACGCCAGGTCGGCGGCCAGACCATTACCGGCTACCCGGCCCTGGTCGCCGAGCCCGCCGGCGTGGCCGTGCGCGTGCTCAGCTCCCCCGCCGAGCAGGCCACCGCCATGCGCACCGGCACCCGCGCCCTGCTGCTGGGCGCGATCACCACCAATACCCGCGCGGTCACCGCGGGCCTGCCGCCCACCGATCGCCTTGCGCTGAGCCAGAATCCGTGCGGCACCCTGGACGCGCTCGTCGAGGACTGCCGCGCCTGCGCCGCCGACGAGCTCATCGCGGCCAATGGCGGCCCGGTCCGCTCACCCGACCAGTTCAAGGCGCTGGTCGAGAAGGTGCGCCCGAAATTCACCACGGCCGTGGCGAATATCGTCCGCTCCGTGGTCCCCGCGCTGGCCGAGGCCCACCGCCTGCGCGCCGCGCTGGCCGAATCCCGCGACCGCGACGCCACCGACGATGTGACCCACCAGCTCGACGAGCTGATCTTCCCCGGCTTCGTCTCCGAATGGGGCAGCGCGCGTTTGCGAGAACTCCCCCGCTACCTGGAGGCGGCCCGCCTGCGCCTGGAAGCCCTGCCCGCCGCCGCCAACCGCGACCGCGCGGGCATGGCCGAACTGGACCGCGTCCACGACGCCTACGACCGCCTGCTCGCCAACCTCCCCGAGGCCCGCCGGGGCGGCCGCGACATCCTCGAAATCTGGTGGATGATCGAGGAATTGCGAGTGAGCCTGTTCGCCCAGCAGCTGGGCACCCCCTACCCCATCTCCGCCAAGCGCATCGAAAAGGCCGTCGACGCGGCCCGCCGCCCGCCACAGCAACCACGCTGACCGCCGATATCGCGGCCTGCGGCGAGGCGGACACCGGTGAATACCACGCGGTCCGGCTCCGAATTGTTCGGAGCCGGACCGGGAATCGTGGTCGTTGCCGCCGACCGTATCGGTCGCTCGGCTACTCCGCGGTGGCGCCGACCGAGTTGTCGGCCCGGTGCCGGCGCAGATCGGCGATCTCGCGCTCGAAATCCTCGGCGGAACTGAAGGATCGGTAGACCGAGGCGAAGCGCAGGTAGGCGACCTCGTCGAGATCGCGGAGCGGGCCGAGGATGGCCAGGCCGACCTCGTGGCTGGGCACCTCGGGGGAACCCTTGGCCCGCACCGCATCCTCGACCTGCTGGGCGAGCAGGTTGAGGGCGTCGGAGTCGACCTCGCGACCCTGGCAGGCGCGGCTCACGCCGCGAACGACCTTTTCACGGCTGAACGGTTCGGTGACGCCGCTGCGCTTCACCACCGACAGAATCGCGGTTTCGACAGTGGTGAACCGGCGCCCGCACTCTGGACAGGCACGCCGCCTCCTGATGGCGGTGCCTTCCTCGGCTTCACGTGAGTCGACCACCCTCGAATCGGGATGGCGACAGTACGGGCAATGCATCCGGGATCCTTCGTCGATGCTGGGTTGACTGAAACCTCGAGCAATCTCGAGGATACCGTGGCAAACCCGGTCCGCGACGTCCGCCCGTGTCACGCGGCCGGAATCAGGTGGTCAGCTGCCACTGCGAAGTCATGTCCCCGACCAGGTCGGGCAGCCGCTGGACCAGGCGTCCGTTGCCCAGCATGGCCGAGAAGGGCACGGCCAGAACCGGTCTCGCGACGGCCGGGTTCGCGCACAGTTCCAGGTAGCGGGGCAGCAGGTCGTGGGTGATGTAGTTCCACCGCGTGTCGCGGTCGGCCCAGTTGAAGTCGGGCAGCGGGGCGCGCAGCGACATCGCGCCCGCGCTCAGCGTCACCGGCGCGAAGACGCCGGGCGCGCGCACGCCCGGGACGGCGGCCTTGCCCGCGATGGTGCTCACGTAGGTCATGACCCGGCCCATGGCCCCGCGCCCGTGCGAGGTGGAATCCCATTGGTCGGCGATGATCTGGTTCTGCTCCCGGTCGGTCATGCGCAGCGCGGCGTCGGCGAGGCCGTCGGGCGTGCCGGCGGTGATCTCCCGCCAGGCGGCGATGGCGTTCTCGTCGAGCACGCCCGCCCGGTACATCTCCTCGACACCGGCCGGGCCGTCGGCCGCGTAGGCCTCGTGCATGGGGACCTGGTCGATGAAGATGTGCTTCTGCATGATCATCAGCCGGGTCTGGTACCAGGCCAGGTCCTCGGCGGTGAGCCGCTCGCCCTCGGTGCCGAGGGTCGCGATATCGGCGGGCAGGATGTCCAGCAGTGGTGCCGGGGTGCCGCGCAGCAGGTCCGCCACCGCTCCGCCGACCTGATGCAGGCCGGGCACGCTGATGATCGCGGAGACATCGCCCATATCGAAGAAGCCCGAGGCGAACGAGCCACCGGCCAGCCCGGCCAGGCCCGTCCACCAGTAGTCGGGATGAGTGTTGTTCAGTCGCAGGTAGTTCACGTAGACCTGGGTGAAGGTGCGGGAATTGGCCGCCACGCCGAGCGCGGGATCCCAGGTGGCCAGGTCGATATCGGCATTGCGGGTGGCGACCACCAGCCAATACTGGTGCAGCAGAGTCGCGTAGCGGTGCGGAGCGATCCCCGCGGCCCGCGCCTGGTCCAGCGCGTCGCGCAGCACGGCCGGATCCAGCGGCAGGGCGGGATTCAGCCCGCCCCCGCCCGCGCCGTCACCGTTGATCGGCGGCAGATCCAGATATCCGGCATAGCTGGATTCCGCGTGCGCGGTCGGCGCCGTCGCCAGCCCGATCATCAGGCAGGTGAGGATTCCGGCCAACCGGATCAGCCCTCGCACTCTCGGCATTACGCCCCCTGTCGCGTTTGTAGCCTCGGTCACATCCAGGGGGACGCTAGCAACACGTTGCACTATTCAATCTGCATTTTCGGCCACACCCCTGGCCGTCGATCCCTATCCCCGAGCCCGGCCACGCGATCTCCGAATCCGGCTACGCAATGGCAACCGGTACAGCATCATCGCCGCTACCGAACCGGCGCGGGCACCAGCTGCACACTCGGCGGGGTGGTCTGCGAATCGAAATCGCCGGAACGCAATTGGGCCAGACCGATCAGCCCCGCCACGGCGAGCGCACTCACCAGCGCGGCGATGGCCAGTGCCGCGAAACCGGTCTGCGCGCGCTGCACGCGGTCCAGCGGATGGATACCCCGGGTGTGTCGCGCCGCGTGTCGCACGACGACATGGTCGCGTCGAACCTGCCTACCGGCGACCGGCCGCACCACCGCACGGCAGGGCCGGCGATCCGCGACCGGACGCGACACCGCGTGGGAGACGGGGGCGGGCGGACGCTCGGAACGCAGCTCCCACGGGAGGCTGTCGAATCCCAAATCACTTCCGAGAGTGTCGATTTCGCTGACCACGGCGCGCATCGATGAAACCTCCAGGGTAGGGCGGACCGAATGATGCTGGACAACTGACTCGATCATGTGTTCGAATAACTGATGTTCGAATTTCTACCACGGCCCACCGACAATGTGAAGGATTTCCCGACATGCGTCGAACAGATGTTTGATCACTCGCGTCACACGGACTACAGTCGAGACACGAGTTCCCCGGGTGCCCGAAATCTTCGAACCGATCGGAGACCGACCGCGGCCGGGAACGAATTCCGATGAGCCACAGCAGGGAACGGAGGACGGCGGCGGTGAGCGAACACGGCGGCGCGGAAGGTGACAACGGACCCCTTGGTCTTTCAGGCGATCTCTCAGGAGACGACTCCGCCGCCGAGCCGACCGGCACCGGCGCGGATCTGACCGTGCGCCAGCGCAAGGTGCTGGAGGTCATCCGCTCCTCGGTGCACGACCGCGGCTATCCGCCCAGCATCCGCGAGATCGGCGATGCCGTCGGCCTCACCTCCACCTCCTCGGTGGCGCACCAGCTGCGCGCGCTCGAGCGCAAGGGCTATCTACGCCGCGACCCGAATCGCCCACGCGCCGTGGACGTCCGGGGTCTGGACGAGACGGCCGTGCGGGCCGCGACCGGCGTGTCGAAGCTACGGTCGGTCAATGCCGAGTCGGCGCGCGCCGCCGATGTCTCGACGGACGAGCACCCGATCCCGACCTACGTCCCGGTACTGGGCCGGATCGCCGCCGGTGGCCCGATCCTGGCCGAGCAGGCGGTGGAGGATGTCTTCCCGCTGCCGCGCGAATTGGTCGGCGAGGGTTCGCTGTTCCTGCTGAAGGTCGTCGGCCAGTCCATGATCGACGCCGCCATCTGCGACGGTGACTGGGTGGTCGTGCGCCAGCAGAACGTGGCCGACAACGGGGACATCGTGGCCGCCATGATCGACGGCGAGGCCACCGTGAAGACGTTCAAGCGCACCGGTTCCCAGGTGTGGCTGATGCCGCACAACCCCCTGTTCGAGCCGATTCCGGGCAATGACGCCCAGGTGCTCGGCAAGGTCGTCACGGTCATCCGCAAGATCTGACCGTGCGGCACTGTCGTGACCCGGTGACCGCCCCGCAGACCGGCCGCCGGGTCACGACAGTCGTACCCCGCGAACATATTTCCCCGAGGGTCGACTCAGTGGCCGACCACGCCGTTCCATACCGCGTGCGCGCCCGAATCCCCGACGCGATAGGTCTGCCACGCCGCCGCCCCGCCCGCCGCGATGGCCACCAGCGCGATGACCGCCACCACGGCCCGCCCGGCCGGTTTCCCCCGGCCCTGCCGGACGTGCGCGAACACCAGCAGCGCCGCCGAGAGCAGTAGCGGCGCAACGAAATACAGCATCTGCTGCCCGAGCCGCGCGTGCTCGTCTGCCACCGGCGGCATGCCCAGCTGCCGCTGGAACCACTCCCCCGCCTTCACGGTGACCGGCGTCAATGCCGTCACCGTGACCGCCAGCGCGGCCGTCGGCCAGATCAGCCGGGTGCGGGCCGCGGGCCACAGGGCGCACAGGATCACCAGCCCGGCCGTGAGCGGCACCAGCACCACGATCACGTGCACCAGCAGGACATGGGCGGGCAGCCCATTGATTGTCGACATATATCGGCTCTTTCGAACTCGGCGAAAGCCCGGCGTATCAGTACAACGTATGTCGACCGATACCGGTTCGACCGTGGCCCGGGTCGATTCGGCGAGTCCGGCGAGCCGCCGGATCAGTCGGCGTCGGTGGGGATGACGATGCGCGTGAGCAGCTGCGTCGGCGCCTCGTCCACGTGCGCGACGGGCGCGGCCGGTACGGGAGTCTCGCCCTCGGCGGACACCGATTCCCGAGCCGGAGCCGCGGCGGGTTCGGCGGCGGGCGTGGCGGTATCGGCCGCCGGACCCGACGGGATGTCCTGCATCGATGCCGCTGACAGATCGGGTGCAGCGGACAGGTCGGGCGCCACGGAGTTGGGCGCCGCGGGCAGGCCCGGTGCCACCGGCGGGTTGGGCGCCGCGGGCAGATCGGGCATGGCGGCCAGGGCCGCACCCGAATTCGAGTCTCGCGCGGGCGCATCCGTGGACAGCGCGGCCAGGCGGCGGGCCCGCAGATCCTCGCTGAGCACCGCGGCCGCCTGCTCGGGCGCGGCGGCCGGGGCGTGCACGATGCGGCGGGTCGGGGTCTCCTCGATCGGGGCGGCCTCGGCCGGGCCGGGCAGACCGGAACCGGCGACGAAGCCGAGGACCTCGTACTGGGTGCCGATGGTCATGACGGCCGAATTCTTGTCGTGCGCAATGAATCCCTGATTGGTGCCCATGACGCGGCGCAGCGACTCCAGCCAGCGGTGGTCCAGGACCCGGCAGTCGGCCCAGGGGAAGTACTCGCGGCCGGTGCGTAGGAAGAAGCGGTCGCCGATCCGGGCGCCGCGCAGCAACTCCAGCAGCCAGGCGTCGATGAGATTGGGCTGAGCATTGCGATAGATGCGCGAACGCGGGGCCACCGAGCCGCTCGCGAATTCCGCGAAAGAGTTCCGCAACTCACCCGGAAACTCTTCGAGCTTCCCAAATCCGACGACATCTAAACCAAGAAGTTGCTCCGGACGCTGGGCGGCAATCCTGCGCTCGTCATGCAGTTTGAACTTCCTATTGATGTTCTCAGTGCGCATTTATCTCCGACTTCCAGCTCAAGCTTCACGGAACCCTAGTGTCG